>UQPJ01000018.1:0-34703 GCA_900543015.1 uncultured Collinsella sp. | reverse complement strand
CCAGGTCCTAGGTTTACTTTCCTGCCGCCAAGATGGCGTCTTGAGTGTCTAGATACTTAGCTGAAATGATTTGAGCAGAGGGGAGCCCCTTGTTGGAAGGGGCTCCCCTCTGTTTTGGTTACTGTGGGACAAATTAATCAGTAGTGTTTGTCCCAAATCTTAAGTATGTGGGGGCTTGCGTCTTGGGCGAGCTTGCCTTACGGAGTGCTTCCCTATTTCGCGTCGGCCCAGGTTATGCCGGTGCTGGCTTCGGCGATTAGGGGGACGCGGAGGTCTACTACGTGTTCCATGACGTCGCGGACCATGGCGGTGAGGCGCTCGACTTCGTCGACGGGGCACTCAAAGTCCAGTTCGTCGTGTACCTGCAGAATCATGTGGGCAGCAAAGCCCTCTTCTTCCAGGCGGCGGCTTACGCGGGCCATGGCGATCTTGATGATGTCGGCGGCGGTGCCCTGCATGGGGTGGTTCATGGCCGTGCGCTCACCAAAGCCGCGGAGCTGCGGGTTTTTGGCCTTGAGCTCAGGAATATGGCGACGGCGGCCGTACATGGTCTCGGCATAGCCCGTCTGCTTGGCACGCGCCACCACGTTGTCGAGGAACGTACGCACGCCCGGGTATGCCTCGTAGTAGCGGTCGATCATGTCGCGTGCCTCGGCCATCGAGATATGCAGCGACTGCGATAGGCCGTAAGCCTGCTGACCATACACGATGCCAAAGTTCACGGCCTTGGCGCGGCTGCGCAGGTCGGGCGTCACCTCGGACACCGGCACGCCAAACACGCGCGCGGCCGTCTCGGCATGGAAGTCCTCGCCCTCGTTAAAGGCGCGCACCAGATGCTCGTCACCCGAGAGATGCGCCAGCAGACGCAGCTCGATCTGCGAGTAGTCCACCGCCAAAAAGACGCTTCCCTCGCCTGCCGAAAACGCCGTCTTGACAGTACGGCCCAGCTCCGAGCGCGTCGGGATGTTCTGAAGGTTCGGGTCACTCGAGGACAGACGACCCGTCGCCGTGATGGTCTGGTTGTACGTGGTGTGCACGCGACCGTCACCACGACGCAACGGGCCCAGCGTGTCCAGATAGGTGGACTTGATCTTGGACTTCTCACGCCAGTCCAAGATCAGACGCACGATTTCGTGGTCACGGGCAAGGTCGCTCAGCACCTTGGCGTTGGTCGAATAATAGCCGCGCTTGGTCTTTTTGAGGCCCTTGGTCGGAAGGCCCATCACGTCAAAGAGCACGTGCGAGAGCTGCATGGGACTGCCGATGTTAAAGGTCTCGTCGCCGGCCAGATCGCGAATGCTCCGCTCGATCTCGGCAATCTGGGTCGCCAGACCCTCGGACAGACTATGCAGGCGGTCGGGGTCCACGAGCATGCCCGCGCGCTCCATCTTGGCAAGCACCGGCACGAGCGGCATCTCGATGCCATCGAACACGTTGGCGGCGTTCTCGCGGGCCATGCGGTCGCGCAGCGGCGCCACGAGCGCCAGCGTCAGGGCCGCAGTGCGGGCAGCAGGGGCAGGAGCGTCCTCGCCAGCACCCTCCGCGCCGCGCGCCGCAGGCAGCGTCATCTGCAGATAGGTATCGGCCAGATACGCCTCATCAAACTCGGAGCGGTCGGAATCCAACAGATAGGCGGCGACCACAGTATCGAAGATGCGCGTGGAATCGACGGCCAGCGGATCCATGAGCTCGGGCTCAGAGGAATCGATGGGCGAAAGCTCGTGCAGCAGCGCCTTCATGTCCGGGCTCGCCACGCGGCCCTCCATAAACAGGCGCGCGAGCACGCCGGCGACCACGCCGTGGGCAACGTTGAAGCCATCGACCACGGCAGACGCACCGCCGTCGCCCTCCTCGAGCGCAAGCAACCCCTTGGACGTCGCCAGCCACAGCGTGCGCGTCAGGCCAAAAAGTGCGCCTTCCTCCTTGTCATCGTCCACCACGGCGGCGACCCACTCGCCCGCCTCGATCGCACGGACAACCTCGGACGCCACGGCAGCAAGCGCCTCGGCATCGCCGGCAGCGGTGCGCTCAATCGTGGGCATCTCAAACGTGCTAGCAGCGGCCGCAGCCCCGCCCTCGCCGCCAATCAGCGCCAAAAAACGGTTCTGCATGGCCGTAATGCCGAGCGTGCCCAGCGTAGCGGACACCTCGTCGGCAGAAAACGCCGGGAAGGACGTCGCATCAAAGTCGAGCTCGACAGGCGCATCGGTACGAATGGTTGCGACCTTGCGGCTCAGCAGCGCGTCGTCGATATGCGCGCGCAGGTTCTCGCCCATCTTGCCCTTGACCTCGTCGGCATGTGCGATGACCTCGTCCAAGCTGCCGTACTGCGCGATGAGCGCGCTCGCCTTTTTGGGGCCGATGCCCGGCACGCCGGGAATGTTGTCGGAAGTATCGCCCTTCAGGCCGTAAAAATCGGGCACGAGCGCCGGTGTAATGCCGTGATACAGGTCGTCCACGCTCTCGGGCGTCATGATCGCCACGTCGGACAGGCCTTTGCGGGTCGAGACCACGTTGACGTGCTCGGTCACGAGCTGATACATGTCGCGGTCGCCGGTCACCAGCAGCATGTCGCAGCCGGCTTCCTCGCCCAGGCGCGCCATGGTGCCCAGGATATCGTCACCTTCCCAGCCCTCGGACTGCAAAATGGGCACGTTGAGCGCGGCGAGCAGCTCCTTGATCATGGGGAACTGCGCGTGCAGGTCGGGGTCCATGGGCGGGCGCTGCGCCTTATACTGCGGCAGCATCTCCATGCGCACGCGCGGCTTGCCCTTATCAAACGCCACGACCACACCGTCGGGGTTAAAGGCGTCGATCATCTTGAGAAACATGTTTAAAAAGCCAAAGATCGCGTTGGTGGGGCGACCGTCCGGCGCGTTCATGGTGGGCGGCACGGCGTGGAAGGCGCGGTGCATGAGCGAGTTGCCGTCGATAACGGCAAAGGTGCGGCGCTTGTCAGACATATTGAATACCTCGCTTTGGGCTGGGCACGATTTGCTCCCACCAGTTTACACGCTCCCCGCCTCGCGGCCACCGCACATCAAGCTCCTCCGCCACCGCGCGCCCGCGCGTGATACGATGGCTCACGGTACATTAACCAGCACGATCGATCCGAAAGGAGCCTGCGTCATGGAGCGTCCCTGCGCATGGAAAAAGTACACGCCACAGCAGATCGAGGAGCTCGAGGAGCTTTGCCGCGGCTATAAGCAGTTTTTGAGTGAGAACAAGACCGAGCGCCTGTGTGTCAAGGCCGGCATCAAGATGGCCGAGGAGGCGGGCTACGTCGACCTGGAGACCGTGATCGCCGAAGGCCGCGAGCTCAAGGCAGGCGACAAGGTGTACGCCGCCAACCACGGCAAGGACCTTATGCTCGTCAACCTTGGAACCGCCCCGCTCGAGCAGGGCTTTAACATCCTGGGCGCCCACGTGGACTCGCCTCGCCTGGACCTCAAGCAAAATCCCGCCTTCGAGGCCGGCGACATGGCTTATCTCGACACGCACTACTATGGCGGCGTCAAGAGCTACCACTGGGTCGCTTCCCCGCTCGCACTCGTGGGCGTCATCTGCAAAAAGGACGGCACCACCGTCGACATCAACATCGGCGACAAGGCTGACGACCCGGTCTTTACCATCTCCGACCTGCTGATTCACCTCTCGAGCGAGCAGATGGCCAAGCCCGCCAAGGACGCCGTCGACGCCGAGATCCTCGACGTGATTGTGAGCGGCCGCCCCGTCAAGTTTGACGAGGACGACAAGGACGCTCCCAAGGAGCCCGTCAAGCAGATGTTCCTGGATATCCTCAAGGAGCAGTACGACGTCGAGGAGGAGGACTTCCTCTCCGCCGAGATCGAGGTCGTGCCCGCCGGCCCGGCCCGCGACATGGGCCTCGACCGCTCCATGATTCTGGGCTATGGCCATGACGACCGCGTTTGCGCCTACCCCTCCATGCTCGCCCAGATCAATGTGGCCAATGTCGAGCGCACGAGCATCACACTCATCGTCGACAAGGAGGAGATTGGTTCCGTGGGTGCCACCGGCATGACGAGCCGCTTCTTCGAGAACACCGTCGCCGAGATCATGACGCTCGCCGGCGAGGATAGCCCGCTGGCCCTGCGCCGCGCACTCGCCCACAGCCGCATGCTCTCCTCTGACGTGTCCGCGGGCTTCGACCCGGGCTACGCCGGCAAGTTCGAAACCAAGAACGCAGCCTTTATGGGTCGCGGCCTGTGCTTTAACAAGTACACGGGCAGCCGCGGCAAGGGCGGCTCTAACGACGCCGACGCCGAGTATGTGGCCCTCATCCGCGACATCATGGACGAGGCCGGCGTGGACTTCCAGACCTGCGAGCTCGGCCGCGTCAACGCAGGTGGCGGCGGCACCATCGCCTACATCATGGCCAAGTACGGCATGAACGTCATCGACTCCGGTGTTGCCGTCCTGTCCATGCACGCCCTGTGGGAGGTCGCTAACAAGGCCGATATCTACGAGGCCTATCGCGGCTACAAGGCCTTCATCGAGCGCGCCTAACCGACCCTTCATCAGTTGCGGTGAAATACGGACTAAACTGGCCCATAAACGACCAAAACAGACCGTATTCCACCGCAACTTTCTTTTTGGCAGAGGAGAGTCCATGCTGCAGGTCATCATTTCGCCCGCCAAACAGATGCGCGCGGCCCAAGATGCTTTTGAAGTCCTGGGCATTCCACCTTTTGTGCACGAGACGGCTCGCCTCCACCGCGCACTGCTAAATATCGAGCGGAATGAAGGCAGCGGCGGCCTGCAGGCGCTATGGAACGTGAGTGACAAACTGCTGGGGCCTTGCCTCAACACCCTGCATGAATTCGGGCCCATCCTGAAAAACGGCGATCTCGACAATCCCGCACTCGCCCGTCACCTCTCCCCTGCCGTCATGTCCTATCACGGCATTCAATACCAGAGCATGGCACCCGAGGTGATGGATTTCGCGCAGCTCGCATGGCTGCAAGACCATCTGTGGATCCTCTCGGGCCTTTACGGATGCGTACGCCCCTTCCACGGCGTGTCGCCCTATCGGCTCGAAATGGGGGCGAAGCTTGCCGTCGACGATGCCCGAGACCTCTACGCGTTTTGGGGCGACAAACTCGCACGGGTCATCGCTCCGGCGGGCTCCAACGCTACGATCGTCAACCTTGCCAGCGTAGAGTATGCCAAAACCGTTCTGCCCCACCTCGCGGGCGACGCCACGGCCGTCACATGCCTCTTTGGCGAGGGTATCCGCAACGGGAAGCCCATCCAACGGTCGACCGCCAGCAAAAAGGCGCGCGGCTCCATGGTGCGGTGGATGGCAGAAAACAAGCTCGAGGATGCAAGCGAACTTACCGCATTCAACATCGGCTATCGTCACATCCCCGAGCTTTCAGACAAAAACACCCTGGTTTTCATGAACGCGCAGGCACAATAGGCCCGCCGTTTCCAAACACTCCGTTACTCCGCCAAGCCATCGGCCTTTGCAATCCCGTTTGTCGAACCGTCCTGATAGACAATCTTGACGTGCTCAACCTCGGACACCGCAACACCCGTCGGAGGCTCCAGACGCCATTCCGTCAGGACGATATCCATGGTCGTGGGCACATCTCCTTGATCTTTGAGCTTCACCGTGAGCGTTTTGAGCGCCGCGTCAAACGTCACGCGTTCGATTTCTTCACCTGGAATGGACCCACCACTCAGCTGCAACTGCACAAACTCATCGCGCGGGTACCAATAATCGCCCGGAACGGCGAGCGTATTGGCATTACCGCCAGTACTCCTCACCGTCATAATCGGTAGGCTATCATCAGCCTCGAACTCCCACGCAGCGCCGCCGCGACCGCCGAACGTCCAAATACAAAAGGCAATCACCAACACGGCAAGCACCGCAAAACCAATCGCGACAAGGCCATGGTGCGCACGGCTTTCCTCGGCCGATACATCCCATTGTGTCTCTCGATATAGATGCTTGTCTTCCATGTACGCCTCCCCACAGGCACGCTCGTTAGGCCAATCGTACCCATTCGAGCTATACTTGAGCCCATTACATAAACGGGGAGCTTGCAGGACAAGACGGCAGGCTGAGACTGGGCGCGCCCGCCCTGACCCGCAAACCTGATATGGGTAATGCCAACGAAGGGAGCCGTGCCAATGAGCACACAGACCGAGCCCAAGCTCGTCACGCAAATCGACTTCGCCCGCGCCGGGCAGATCACACCGCAGATGAAGGAGGTCGCCGAGCGCGAGCATCGCGACCCCGAGTACATCCGCGAGCGCGTGGCCGACGGCCGCATCGCCATTCCCGCCAACATCGTGCACATCAAAAAGGGCATGCGCGCCTTTGGCGTCGGTGAGGGCCTGTCCACCAAGGTCAACGTGAACCTGGGCATCTCGGGCGACAAGGCAGATGCCGCCGAGGAATGGAAGAAGGTCAAGATCGCCGAGGACTTTGGCGCCGACGCCATCATGGACCTCTCCAACTCGGGCAAGACGCGCCAGTTCCGCCAGCAGCTCATCGACGAGACGCCGCTCATGGTAGGCACCGTCCCCATGTACGACGCCATCGGCTACATGGAAAAGCCGCTGGTCAAGCTCACCAAGGACGACCTGTTCGAGGTCGTGCGCGCGCACGCCGAGGACGGCGTGGACTTTATGACCATCCACTGCGGCATCAACAAATCGGTCACCATGACCTTTAAGGAGACCGGCCGCCTCATGAACATCGTCAGCCGCGGCGGCTCGCTGCTATTTGGCTGGATGGAGGTTACCGGCAACGAAAACCCCTTCTACGAGTACTTTGACGAGCTGCTCGAGATCTGCCACGAGTACGACGTGACCATCTCGCTCGGCGACTCCTGCCGCCCGGGCTGTCTCTACGACTCCAATGACGCCACCGAGACCGCCGAGATGATCGAGCTGGGCAAGCTGTGCAAGCGCGCCTGGGCCGCCGGCGTCCAAGTCATGGTCGAGGGCCCGGGTCACATGGCGCTCGACGAGATCGCCGCCAACATGAAACTGCAGAAGCGCCTGTGCCACAACGCCCCGTTCTATGTGCTCGGGCCGCTGGTGACCGATATCGGCGTGGGCTACGACCACATCACCGCTGCCATCGGCGGCGCTATCTCCGCCAGCTCCGGTGCCGACTTCCTGTGCTACGTGACACCGGCCGAGCACCTATGCCTGCCTAACGCCCAGGATGTGCTCGACGGCCTCATGGCCACCAAGATCGCCGCACACGCCGCCGATATCGCCAAAAAGGTGCCGCACGCCCGCGACATGGACGACAAGATGGGCCAGGCACGCCGCAAGCTCGACTGGGATGCCATGTGGGAGTGTGCTCTCGACCCGGTCACCGGTAAGAAGCGCTACGAGGAGTCCCCCGCCGCCACCGAGGGCACCTGCACCATGTGTGGCAAGATGTGCGCCGTCCGCACCGTTAACAAGGTGTTCGAAGGCACGACGATCGACCTCGGCATGGAGGACTAACTCGTCACCGGAGCCACAATCGGTAACATGGTGTTCGTCAATTGTTGACGTGTGAACATTTGCTCACATTTGCGTAAAGATTGCATCGCCCGCCCGGGTTCGACATAGAGTCGGCCCGGGCATCTTTATAATGCTGGCTTAAAGACCCATTTGATTCCGACCGAACAAGGGAGCAAACATGGATCGCAGTAAGGTACCTGCCGTTCTATCCATCGCAGGATCCGATTCCAGCGGTGGCGCCGGCATTCAGGCCGACATCAAGACCATCACGGCGCACCGCCTGTATGCCGAGACGGCCATCACCGCCATCACCGCACAAAACACGCTCGGTGTCACCGCCGTGCAGAATATCTCCCCTGATATCGTCGCTGCGCAGATCGACGCCGTATTTGACGATATCCGCCCCAGCGCCGTCAAGATCGGCATGGTTTCCTCTGCCGAGATTATCGAGGTTATCGCCGACCGCCTGAGCGCCTGGAACGCGACAAACGTGGTCGTCGACCCCGTCATGGTAGCCACCTCGGGCGCACGGCTGATTGCCGAAGATGCCGCCGAGGCGCTCACCCGCCGCCTGTTCCCACTAGCAACCGTCATCACGCCCAATATTCCCGAGGCCATGGCCCTGCTTGACTACGAGGTCGACTCCGAGCGCACACAGCAAAATGCTGCCATGCTCCTCACCCGCCGCTTTGGTTGCGCATCCCTCGTTAAGGGTGGGCATCTTGTCAACGAGGCCAACGATGTATTGGCCGAACCCGCGCCACTCGATGACGAGGGCAACCATCTGGGCGATCCGCTCACCACGTGGTTCCGCCACAAGCGCATCGAGACCGACAACACACACGGCACCGGCTGCACGCTTTCGTCCGCCATCGCCTGCGCGCTGGCCCAGGGCATGGATCTTGCCGATGCCGTCAATGCGGGCAAGGCATACCTGACAGGCGCTCTGGCCGCCGGCCTGAACATGGGCAAAGGCTCCGGCCCCGTCAACCACATGTGGCAGTACTAAATAGCCAGTAACCTGCCAAAAAAAGACAGGCTACTTTGCACCAAAAACCGTCGCAACATTCGATGAAAATCGTGCAAACGCGAAAAATCATTAAATGTTGCGACGGTTTGATTTTAGATAGCGGTCGAGCAAAGGACCAGAGCGCCTATTCGTCGGCGAGTTGAATTCCCAACAAACCCGAGAGTGCCAGCGCCTGCTCGGCATTGACCGTCAAGCCACGCAACTCATGGTAATCGCCCGAAACAACGGGCGCTGCAAATGTACAGCGCGACACATCAACGCCGGAAAGCGACGTCTTGAACACATCAACACGCGTCAGGTCACAGCCATCCAGGCGTATCTGACCCAGCTTGGCACCCTGAAACGCAGCCTCTCTCAGACGTGTATCGCATGCTGTCATAGGGCCAATGCGTCCCTCCGAAAGGTTCGCATAGCTCAAATCGCACGATCCAAACGACACGCTCGACAGGCGCGCCTTGAGCAAGTTGAGTCCCGGTGCCGAGCAATCGACGAAGTCGCAGCGATTGAGCCAACAGCCTTCCATGTTGCAGCGGATAAAGCGGCAACCGCGAAACACCACGTCGCGAAACGTCGAGCCGCTCCAGTCAACACCATCGAACTCGCAAGACCGGAACACGACGCCATCGAAGGTCGCGCCGTTCGCAACGTCATAGGCGAGATCCAAATCTTCGAAAGCGGTATTGGAGACGAGCTCATCGCCCTCGGCAAAGAGGTCGATGAGCTCGTCCATGCCCATATGGCAGCCAATCCATTCGTTTACCCGGGCAAAACCACCACAAACGTGCCTGTCCCCTTTGCGGTGGCTTGGGGTCGCGCTACTCACCGAGCATCTCTTGGAGCTTGGCTGCCACGGCATGTCCCAAGCTCTCGTGGCTTTCGGGCATCATATGCAGATAGTCGATATCGCCCGGCTCGGCAAACTCGGCGGCATTCAAAAAGTCGCAGCCAAACTGCTCGGCCACGTGCGCATAGTACTCGCCAAAATGTTCAGATGCCTCGACGGAACGCTCGTCAAAATCGGTCATATATACATCGGCGATCTGCGGCTTGATCTTGATAGGAGCCATCAGCAGGATGCGCGGGCAAGGCGCAGCGTCGGTCCACGGAAACGCGCGGACGGCGCGAATCAGCGCCATGGCGCCACGGGCGATATCGGAAGCTGTCACGTTAAAGACCGTCTTACAGTCGTTGGTGCCCAGCATGATCACAATGGCGTCCAGCGGCTTATGGGCCTCGAGCAGCATCGGAAGCGCGCGAATACCGTTGAGGTTAGTGTCCAGATGGCACATGTCGTCGCGTACCGTCGTGCGGCCGTTGAGGCCTTCTTCAATTACATGCCAGCCCTCGCCTAAGTCACGTTGGACCACGCCACACCAGCGCACATCCTGCGCATAGCGCACCGCGGTACCGTCGCGCATGCCCGCCGGATCGTAACCATAGGTGTTGCTGTCACCAAAGCATAGAACGTTTTTCATCGTAAGCTCCCCACTCAATAAAAAGCCGACGGGAGCAGCCCCCGTCGGCTTGGCATATCACATCACGCGCGCCGCTTACAGGTACTTGCGCCAGTCGTCCTCATCCTCATCATCCTCGGCGGCAGCCTGGGCCTGCTCGGCGGCACGAGCGGCTGCGGCGCGGGCGGCAACCTGGGCATAGGACTCCTCGTTGCGCTCGGGGAACTTTGCCAGCACGTGCTCGAACTTGGCAAAGTCCTCATCCCAGCGCGTAGAGGGCACGGCAAAGAACACCTGCTTGACCTTAAAGTCGCCCGACGCGAGCTCCTTACGGAAGAGCTCGGCTACCGCCTCAGCGTCAAAGCCGTTATTGTCGCAGCCCCAAGCACCCAGCACGAGCTTCTCGCGACCCAGCTCATCGCAGATGGCAAGGACAAAGCGGATACGGTCGCGCAGGGCATCCAACAGGGCGTCGTCGCTCACGCGGTACTCCTGGCGGGCACGCTTGACGTTGGGCGCAGCGGCCACGATCACGTCGGCATACGCATGCACGTGGTTACGGTCAAAGCGCACCGCGGGCACCACCAGCGCACGGTTGCGGTAGAGCTCGCAGTTGATGTTGCGGCGACGGTTCTCGCCGTACCACTTGCGCTGCTTGTCGAGCACGTTGTACAGGTACGAATCGGCGCAGAGCGTCGCCTCCTGGCCCAGATAGCCCTGAATATAACCGCCGCCCGGATTGGTAAACGAGGCAAAGGCAAGCACGGCCATATCGCAGAACTGCGCATAGCCGCGACCGTTATCGAGGATTGCCTGCGTGGCGGAGGCATCAAGCACAGTGACCTCGGGCAGGACCGGAGCGGGCTCCTCAGCAGCAGGCGCGGACTCGACTTCGTCGGTCTCCTCTGCGGGCGCAGGTTCAGCCGCAACCTCAGCCTCGGCGGACGCAACCTCAGCGGACTCAGACTCCTCGGCAACCGGCTCCTCGGCAGCCGCTGCCTTCTGGGCCTTGGCCTTCATCGCCGCGACAAAGCCGGCAGGCATACCGTCGAATTCGCGAACGCCGGCAAGCGAGCGCTCGATATCCTTGGCACACGCCTCGGACACAGTTGCCACGTGACGCTCGGCGGCCTTGGCGCGAGCCTCGCGCTTGGGGTTGGGCTGTCCCGCGCGGTTGGGCCTGCGGTTACGGTTCCTGTTGTCGACGTCTGCCATAAGTGGTCACCTTTCCTGTCGCTGCCGCTATCGGCTTTTTCCCATCCATGATACCCCGCCGCGCACAAAAAAGACGGCCCCGCAGGACCGCCTTTCGCATCGTTTTACCGCGTCCGACAAGAAACGCTGCAATCCCCCGCGCTAGTCGCGACGACCGAGGATGTTCAGGATGCGCAGGAACACGTTGATAATGTCCACGAACAGGTTGGACGCCATGAGCACCGCATTGGGCAGCGTGGGTGGCACCGTCGTGGCAACATGGGTGTCGTAACCAATAAAGCCGGCGAACACCACGATCACGATCAGGTCGGTGATGGTCTGCGAGACGCCCATGAACATCAGCACGATCTCAACCAGAATAGTGGCGAGCAGAATGCCAAAACCGATGCCATATACGCGCTGGAAAAACTTGGGGAACGTCACGCCCAAGGCGCCAAAGACAAAGGTGATGGCGGCCGTGGCGATAAAGGCAGTGTTGATGGTGGGCAGGTCGTAGTTGGCAAGGCCAAACGACGCGGTCAGGCCAAAGGTACTCGCAAAGATTACGTAGCCCACAAGGGACAGGCCCACGGACTGCTTGCTGGCGGCAGCTGACATCATGACGATGCCGACAATGGTCAGGATAAACGAGCCAAAAACCAGCGGCAGGGCGGCCCCGCTCATCATCATGCGCGCAAACGACATGGTGCTCGTAAAGTAGGCGCCGGCGCCCATGGCGCAAAAGCCCAAGAAGATCAGGGCAGACATGGCGAGATTGTACGCGCGCGGCGACATCTCCTTGGCGCGGCTTGCGCCGGTCTCGACGGGGCCGTTCTGATAGCCCTGGATATCGTTCATAGCTTCGTCCTTTCAAAAAGCGCCGCGAATGACGGCGCAGCAGATGACAAGATTCCTACCATTGTACCCGAACGCCGTGCGTCCCTACCTACGGCGCTCGCCCTCGAGCGTGCGGTCAAACGCCCAGACCCACCAACGCATCACGTGGGCCTGCGAGCCGTCCGGCCGTTCGCGCGCCTGGTCCTCCAGATACAACTCGGTCGTATGCCCGCCAAAACGAACTTTATACGTTGCCGTACGAACACCGTGGACCGTTAAGCCAAAGCCCGTGGACGAGACAATCTCGTCAATCGTAAAGCAGCGACCGTCGACCCAGCAGACGGTGACCGGCACGACTTGTCCGCCCGCGAGGATGCGGGCCACGACGTCCACATACTGCTTGTGCACGCGCCGAGTTTTGCCATCTGTCTGTCGATATTCCATGCTCCTATTATCGAACGCATGTTTGCATATTGTAAAGCGAACAGGCTGTGGTTTTGGCGTGTCGGACCGCATGTGCACGTCCGCACGACGTGTTAGCAAAAAGAACACCCGCGGTCAACAGGGCTAATATTCAATGTTAGTGCCAAAAAATTCACTTCTCCCATCAGAACTCGGTAAAGAAGCCCACAGGAGGTGATACGATTTATCATGTTTTTGTAACGTGTCTGCAAACTTCGAGAAAGCCCATACATGGACGTAACGTTCTCAACCTTCCTCGGCCAACTTGTGTCGAACCCAGTCCTTGCCGTCACCGTGATCCTCGCACTCGGCGCCATCTTCGTCAACGGATGGACCGACGCGCCCAACGCCATCGCGACCTGCGTCACCACGCGTTGTATGCCCGCCCGCGCCGCCATTCTCATGAGCGCCGCATTCAACTTCTTGGGCGTGCTCATCATGACGCACTTTAACGCGAGCGTCGCCAACACCATCTCACATATCGTCGACTTTGGCGGAAACAGCACCATGGCGCTCGCGTGCCTCTGCGCGGCGCTGTTCTCCATCGTCGTCTACGGCGCCACAGCATCGCGTTTTGGCATCCCCACCTCGCAAAGCCACAGCCTTATCGCCGGCCTGACCGGTGCCGCCATCGCCCTCGGCGGTGCGAGCAGCGTCAACGTCCACGAGTGGATGAAGGTCATCTACGGCCTGGCGCTCTCCATCGGTCTGGGCTTTGTCATGGGCTGGGTCCTGTGCAAACTCGTCTCGATTCTGTTTGCCGCCGCCAATAGGCGACGTGCCAACGTCTTCTTTAAATACGCTCAGATCGCGAGCGCTGCGGCCATGAGCTTTATGCACGGCGCGCAAGATGGACAGAAGTTCATCGGCGTGCTCTTTTTAGGTGTCGCCTTCGCCAACGGCCAGACCGGCGTCGGCGACGCCGGCATCCCCATCTGGATCATGCTGCTGTGCTCGGCCACCATGGGCATCGGCACCAGCGTGGGCGGCGAGCGCATCATCAAGTCCGTCGGCCAGAGCATGGTAAAGCTCGAGAAATATCAGGGCTTCTCAGCCGACCTCGCAGGCGCCGCGAATCTGCTGCTTGCCACTCTTACCGGTATCCCTGTGTCCTCCACCCACATCAAGACCTGCGCCATCATGGGCGTCGGCGCCGTCAAGCGTCTTTCGGCCATCAACTTCGGCGTGGTCAAGGACATGATGTTCACCTGGTTCTTCACCTTCCCCGCCTGCGGATTCATCAGCTTTGTCATGGCCAAGCTGTTCATGATGTTCATCTAGTCAAACCGAGCGTCCATCCGGACCGTAACACCTCGCCCACCCGTCTTCGCCTCGAAAGGACCCACCCATGGCAAAGAAACCCGATTCGTTCTACTTTGACAACTACGTCGCCTGTGCCGACCTCGCCGTCCAGGCCGCAGAGCTGCTCACCAAGATTTTTGAGAACTTTGACCCCGCGCAGATCCACGACATGCTCGATAAGATGCATGCGATTGAGCATGCGGCAGACAAGAAGCATCACGAGCTCGAAGACGCCCTGCTCACCGCCTTTATCACCCCGCTCGAGCGCGAGGATCTGGATTTGATGAGCTGCTCACTCGACACCGTGCTCGACCGCATCGAGGGCGTCGTGCAACGCGTCTACTTCACCAACATCCAGAGCATCCATCCCGATGCCATCGTCATTGCCCACAAGGTGACCGACGCCTGCCGCGCCATGAAGGACCTGATGGTCGAGCTGCCCAACTACCGCAAGTCCAAGACGCTGCGCGAACTGGTCATCCAGATCAACACCATCGAGTCCGAGGCCGACGAACTCTACATCAACGCCATGCGCAACCTGCACGTCAACGGCAAGGACCCGCTCGAGGTCATCGCCTGGCGTGACGTATATGCCTTCCTGGAGTACTGCGCCGACTGCTGCGAGAATGTGGCCGATGTCGTGGATTCGATTGTCATGAAGAACAGTTAATTGGGAGTACGTGTCCCGGCGGCGAAGGGCCGGCCACGGTTTGCTTTCTCACTCCGGCTGCTTTGCAGAGTCGTTCGAAAGTAAACCGTGGCCGGCCCTTCGCCTTACGTATCACCATTGGGAACTTTGGCTGATAGTTGTAGCGCAATGGGGGTTTGGCTGAAGGGACCTTTGGTATCGTTCGGACACTTTGGCCCTTGATGAGCGTTTGGCTGATTGCTGCTTTGGGTACTGTTTGGGTTACTTTGGGTTTGTTTGATTTTTAATTGTTGGAGGGCTTGTATGTCTTATTTGGATCTGGCTCGGTCTCGGTATTCTTGTCGCGAGTTTGAGAATCGTTCTGTTGAGCAAGCTGTGGTGGATGCCATTGTTGAGGCTGGGCGTATTGCTCCTTCTGCTTGCAATAAGCATCCTTCGCGCGTGATGGTGTTGGATACGCCTGAGCTGTTGGAGAAAGCCGCTGCCTGTCAGCCTCGGTTTGCTCGTGATGGGTCCATCTTTGGCGCTCCGCTCATCTTCCTTGTTTGCAGCGTTACCAATGATGCTTGGGTGCGCCCTTATGACCAGATGAACTCGAGTGCCATCGATACCTCGATCGTTTGCGATCAGATGATGATGGAGGCCGAGGATCAGGGTCTGGGAACGTGCTGGGTATGCCATTTTAAGCCCGAGGTGGCCCTTGAGCAGTTCAATCTGCCCAAGGGCGTCTATCCCTATCACATGCTCGTCTGCGGATATCCTGCCGACCACATCGCCGATCCCGAGCATCGCGAGGCCCGCACCATTCCCCTCTCCGACTTCCTCCTCAAGTAGTTTTTAGACATACCTTAAAATCTACCTTTTACCACGCGCCCTTCGCCGAGTTCTGTCCTATCGCATGCAGAGCTCGGCGTTTTGTTTCCCAACCCGTATACAGCCACAAAAAAGGAGCACGCAGGTGCGAGCTCCTCTTAAGGACACTAGATTGTAGCTCTGATGCTAGTCCAGGTCGTCGGCGGCAAAGTTGTCGATCGGGGCGAAGGGATCGGCCACGGGGACAACCGGGTCAGCGACGGGCAGCGGCTCGGCGGGAACAGTCACCGCAGGAGAAGCGGCAGAACCGACCGGCGTGGAGGCCATGAGGTCGGCCGGGAAGGAGTTCTGGGCATCGTCCATGAAGTGCTGGATGAGCTTGAGGTACTCGGCCTTGAACTCCTCGCGGGAAGCCTTGAGACGATCGATTTCCTCGAGCTCGGCCTGCTTCTCGGTCAGAGCCTGGCGGATAACCTCGCGTGCCTTAGCGTCAGCCTCGTTGCGGATACGCTCAGCGTTCTCGTTGGCATCGTTGACGATGGTCTCAGCGGTCTGCTGGGCAGCGATCAGGGCAGCGGAAATCTGGCGCTCCTGAGCGGAGAAGTCAGGGGCGGGAGCAGCCACGGGGGCGGCAGGAACGGCTTGGGCGGTGGCATCCTGAGCCTGGGCAAGCTGAGCCTGCGCATCGGCAAGCTGCTGCTCGGTAGCAGTCAGGCGACCCTTAAGGTCGACGATCTTAGCGAGCATAGCGTCAACCTCGGAGGACAGCGTCTCCAAGAAGACGTCGACCTCGGCGGGATCGTAGCCACGCTTGGCCTCAGAGAAAGTCTGAGCCTGGATGTCTGCAGGGGTAATAGCCATAACAAGTCTCCTTTTTCATCGCCTCGGCGCTACACGCCCGACGTAAGTTACTAAGTCAGTTCTATACGAGTATACCTATAAGAAGCTGCAGAACCAGCCTCTGCACCAACTGCAACGCAATAATCGCAACGACCGGCGAAAAATCGATACCGCCCATCGGCGGGATGAAACGACGGAACAGGTTGAGCCACGGACCGCACACGCTATCGAGCACCGCAGCAATATCCTGAAGCAAACCACCCTGCTTCATGGGAATCCACGTCATAAAGCAGTAGACGACAATGAGCGTGGAATAGAAGTTGAACAGCGTGTTGACCAGCTGGACGATAGTGTAGATGTTGATGGGAATCTCCTCGTCTTGTCTTTACTTAAGGTAGCCGTCGGCACGAAGCTTCTTGAGATCGGAATCTTTGACCTCGCAGCCGGCGGGCAGCACCATGAACACGCGGTCGCCCACCTCCTTGACCGTGGCACCCAGACCGCAGGCAAAGCCGTAAGAGAAGTCCAAGACGCGCTTGGCAACTTCGGTGCGTACGCCCACAAAAATCAGTGCGACAGGCTGCTTGGTGCGAACGCGGCGCACCACGGTCTCCACGTCGTCATAGCTCTCGGGGCGCAGGACATAGGCCGGCAGCTGCGGCGTGGCGTTGATGATATTGCTCGCATAGGCCGAGGCATCACTCGGTGCAGGCGCGGGCGCAGCGGCGGCACGGGCGCGGGTGTTCTCGGCGTAGCTCGACGGCGTGTCATAGGCACCAGGACGATAACCGCTCGCAACACTGTCCTGCGAGCGCGAAGGCGGGTTATACGTCGTGGCATGGCGGGAGTCATCGCCGACCAGCTGACCGGAGCGCGTATACACGGCAACCGACTCAGCTTCACCGCGGCGCGTCTGACCAAGCAGGCCGTTGCTCGGCTCGTCTTGGGTGTAGAAGCCCTCGCCCGAAGCACCGCTGTAGCCGTTGCCCTGATAACTATCGTCATAGCCGTCATCGTAACCGTAGTCGTCGTCCTGGCCATAACCCTGGTCGTAACCCTGCTGGCCGCCCAGGTGCATCTTATTTTTAATCTCGTCAAGGAAGCCCATGGTTGTGTCCTCTCGCGGTTTAGTGCAGGCGCCCCGATAATCAGTGCGCACTTCAGAGCCTTATTTTACTGCAAACTCCGGGCTAAATACTACCCTGCCCAGGCGAACGAGCGTAGAGCCCTCCTCAAGGGCAGGCTCAAAGTCCTCGCTCATGCCGCAGGAAAGCTCAGGCAGGTTCAAATCGGGATGCGCCGCCTCCAGCTCATCCCTCAGCTCACGAAGCCCCGCAAAGGTGCGGCGTGCCACATCCTTATTCCCCCGGGGCGCCATAGTCATAAGCCCCTGTACGCAAATTCCCTCAAGTTCCGCAAGCTCACCCGCGGCGGCGCGAATCTCATCGGGCGAAAAGCCTCCCTTCGACTCCTCACCACTCACATTGACCTCGATGAGCACACGCTGGGGGCCGGCGAGCTCGCCTGCCTCAATCTTGCGGACAGCACGGCTCGAGATCGCCTGTGCCAGATGCAGCGAACCCACCGAGTGAATCAGCTCGGCTGAGCTCAGCACCGCATTGATCTTATTGGTCTGCAGGTTGCCGATCATATCGAAGCGCACCTCGGGCAGCTCCGGATGCTCCGCCAGACCCGTGAGCTTGCGAACCAGCTCCTGCGGGCGGTTCTCGGCAAAATGGCGATACCCCGCTTGGATGGCGGCAACGGTCTCATCGACACCAACGGTCTTGGACACGGCAATGAGGCCCGCGGCGTCGTGGGGGCGGCCCGCGCGATCGAGCGCCGCATAAAAACGTTCCAGAATCTGCTCGCGGCGAGCGCGCATCAAGTCCAAATAGTTATCCATTGCTAATCGCCTCCGCTGACAGCCAAACAAGTAGTCCCATGCTAACGCAAGAGCGCGGTCCCGCATGTGCAAGGCCGCGCTCACTTAGGTATTTACAATCTTTCGACGAACGGGGTCACTTACTCCTCGTCGTCCTCGCCATCGTCCTCGTCCTCAAGATGATCGAGCAGGTAGCGAAGACCCTCGCTGACCTCGTTGGCGGGCACCTTGGCAACGTAACGCGCGTCGACGGCGGGCCTCATGATAACACCCTCGCCCGAAGGCACGCGCATGCTCTCGAGCTCATCCTCGTCCACACGGGCGATATCGCCGGCGTTCATACGCTGACCAGTCAACAGGAAGGTCAGACGGCAAGCGGCATCGATGGAAATGGAAGCGATGCGATCGAGGTAGCGCGAAACCATGATGGCGCGGCGCAGGTCGTCATAGTTGCTGTCGTCGTCCATAAAGTCGCCCGTATCCATACGGTTAAAGGTGCGGAAGAACTTCTCGTAGGCGGCGTGCACCGGCTCGTCCTCGACGGCCAAGTTGCAGATGATGGACATGTCATTGGTGACGAGCGCAGAAAGCGAAGAGCCCAGCACCTGGTAAACAGCTTCGGCCTCGGCCTCAACCGTACCGACGAGCTCCTGGGGCAGCGAGATGTCGGCCTTGACCATGTGACGCGTGGCGCGGCAGATCTGGCGAACCTTATCGGTCATGCGCTGCAGGTTAAAGTCGACGTAGATGATCGTCTGAAGCAGGCGGAAGTCGGAGGCGACCGGCGACTGCGTGGCGATCAGGTTGTAGCACACGGCCTCCAAGTTAGCGCAGCGCGCGTCAATCGAAAGCGTGCGCTTCTTGGTCTTGGTGGCGAGCTTGCGGTCGTCGGTCACATAGGCCTTAACGGCATCGTGGAGGGCTAGATCGACGGCCTCATAGATGCTCAGCATCTCGTGACGGGCCTCGACGAGCTGACGGGAAAACAGTTTGCGCATGGTTCACTCCAATCAGTTGGGTGCGGTCATGCCGCCCGCACAGTGAATACGCACCGGACCAGGTCCGATCGGCTTGGGACTAGTCGCACCGATCAGCCAAAGCGGCCGGTGATATAGTCTTCCGTCCGCGAGTCCACCGGGCTGGTGAAGATCGCGTCGGTTTGACCATACTCGATGAGCGTGGCAGGCTCACCGGCAACTTCCTGCAAGAAGAATGCGGTGTAGTCGCTGATACGAGCTGCCTGCTGCATTGAATGCGTGACGATGATGATCGTCATCTCGGGCGCCAGCTCGGCCATCAAATCCTCGACCTTAGAGACGGACGTGGGGTCGATGGCGGAGCAGGGCTCGTCCATCAGGAGGACATCGGGTTGCACCGCAAGCACGCGCGCGATGCACAGACGCTGCTGCTGACCGCCCGAGAGCGCCAAACCATCTTTGTTGAGCTGATTGGATACCTCTTTCCAGAGGTTGGCGCGCTTGAGCGATTCTTCCACGATGTCATCGAGGTCGCTTTTGCTAGTCACGCCCTGCAGACGAGGGCCAAAGGCGACATTCTCGTAGATGGATTTGGGAAACGGGTTGGGCTGCTGAAAAATCATGCCCACGCGGCGACGGAGGTCGACCGGGTCGACGCCCTCGGCATAGATATCGTTGCCGTCGAGCGTCATGGTGCCCTCGACGCGCGCACCCTCGATCAGGTCATTCATGCGGTTGATGCAACGCAAAAACGTCGACTTACCGCAGCCCGAAGGGCCAATGAAGGAGGTGATGGCGTTTTTGGCGATGTTGAGGTCGAGCCCCGTCAGCGCATGAAAGTCACCGTACCAAAAGTTGAAATCCTTGGCCGTGATGGCCGCTTGCTCCAGCGTGGGAGCGGACTGATAAACGGACATGGGACTCCTTAACTAGCGACGCTTGCGCGACAGGAAGCGCGCAAACAGGTTGAAGGCCAGAATGATCACCATCAGCAAGAGCGCGGTGCCGTAGGCTGCGTTCATGTTGATGCCGTCGTTGGCAAGCAGGTACAGGTGAACGGTCATGGGACGACCGGAATCGAGCGGTGATATAGGCAGGTTGATGGCCTGGCCCATGGTGTAGAGCACCACCGCGGTCTCGCCGATGGCGCGACCGATGGCAAGGACGATACCGGTGGCGATACGGCCAAAGGCCGAAGGAAGCACAATCTTGGAGACAACCTGCCACTTAGTGGCGCCCAGGCCATAAGCGCCCCAACGGATATAGCGCGGAACGGCGCGGATTGCCTCCTCGGTGGTGCGCATGACGATAGGCAGCATCAGAAGCGCCAGCGCCAGAGCGGCAGAGACCATCGAAAGGCCCAGGCCCATGGCCTCGACAAACAAGGCGTAGCCAAACAGGCCCATAACGATGGAGGGCACCGAGGCCAAAGCGTCAGCAGCGTAGCGTATGAGCTCAACGACCTTGCCCTGCTTGGCGTACTCGGCCAGATAGACCGCCGCCAGCACAGCGATCGGCGTGCAGATAAGCATGGCGAGCGCCGTCACATAGACGGTCGAGACGATCGTGGGCCAAATACCGCCCTCGGCGTTGACGCCCTGGGGCCAACCGAAGATAAAGTCGAGCGAGATGTGTGGCAGGCCGTTGATGACCACGTAGGCGATGATAGCGACCAGCACCAGCGTGGTGATGTATGCCGCGGCACGGAACACGCCAAGCATGATCTTGTTGGACAGGTCCTTGTTGATGCGGCCCTTCTTGCCGTGGGAAAGGGCACGCTTGATGCGCTCGCGCGACGAGGTCGTATCGACCGTCGTGTCAACGGAATCGGACATAGCCTACCCCCTCTTCTTCTTGGAAACCAGGCGGACGATGCCCACCAGCGTGGCGGAAATGATAAACAGGACCACGCCCATGCCGAACAGCGCCGAGCGATGCAGACCCGAGGAATAGCTCATGTCGAGCGCAATCTGGCTCGTGAGCGTCGAGATGGGGCTCGCAATGCTGTCGGGAATAACCGGGGCGTTACCCACGACCATGAGCACGGCCATGGTCTCGCCGATGGCACGGCCCATACCCAGCACGATGGCATCCACGATACCCAGCTTGGCGGCAGGTAACACGACCTTATAGATAGTCTGCCACTTGGTGGCGCCCATGGCATACGATGCCTCGCGAATGCCCATGGGAATGGAATTGAGAGCATCGATGGTGAGCGTGGTGATGGTAGGGACGATCATGATGGCAAGCACGAACCACGCCGTCAGCGCGCCAAAACCAAGACCGCCGGTCAGTTGTGCGATAAACGGGCGGATGATGATCATGCCAAAGAAGCCATAGATGATAGAAGGGATGCCGGCCAACAGGTCAACGGCAGGGCTGATGAGCTTGCGCACGCGCTTGCTGGCGATCTCGACCAGATACACGGCCGTGCCCACGCCTAGGGGCACACCCATGGCGAGCGCGCCGACGGTCACCAGACCCGAGCCGGCAAGCAGCGACACGATGCCGTAGTGACCCTCAGAGGGCGCCCACGTAAAGCTAAAGAAGTCCGCCAGACCGATGTCGGTAAAGACGGGCAGCGCCGAGTACGTGGTAAAGACAAAAATCAGGATGACGGTAACAACCGCCAAGAACGCGCAGGCAAAGAAGATCCACTGCAGCGCCTTCTCCTTGATATAGGTGCTGCGCGATACGAGCGCCAGCTCGCGCTTCTTGGGCGCCTGACCATTCTGCTCAGTCTGGGAGTTTTCCTGTGCTTCCATGCTACTCACTCCCCTTCTCGTCGTTGGTGACGGGGATAAAGCCCGCCTCGCGAATCTGCTTGTCCATCTTTTCGGACGTCACATAGTCGATGTAATCCTGCGCCTGCTGCGAAGGCGCACCCTTCACAAAGAAGTAAAGGTCGCGTGAGATGGGATAGCCGCCGCTCGCGACCGTCTTCTCGGACGCCTCAACATGATTGACCGAGACGGCCTTGACCGAGGTCTTGGCGTTGAGGCTATCGACGAAGCCCAGCGAAATGTAGCCAATGGCACCGTGCGAACGAGATACCACGTCGCGCACCTGGCCCGTGCCCGAAAGAACGGCCGAGCGGCGATCGAACGGGGTGCCGTCCATCACGATGGTGCGGAATGCTTCACGCGTGCCGGATGCCTCGTCTCGGTTGATGACCTGAATCTTCAGGTCCTCGCCACCGACCTCTTTCCAATTAGTAATCTTGCCGGCATAGATATCGCGGAGCTGCTCGGTCGAGAGGTTATCGACCGGGTTATCGTCGTTCACGATGACCGCGATACCGTCGTGGGCAATGACGATGGGAGTCAGGCCCAGATCCTGTTCGTCGGCATTGAGTCCACGGGAGGAGCTGGCGATATCGGCCGTGCCAGCGCTGACGGCTTCGATGCCAGCGGAAGAGCCCAAACCGGAAACGAGCACGTCGATGCCGGTCTCCTCCTTAAAGCCCTCTGCCGCAATTTCGGCGATAGGAAGGCAGGTCGTGGAGCCGGCCACGGTAATGGAAGAGGTAGAAGATCCCGAAGAACAGGCGCACAGCGTAAGCGTAAGCACAGCGGCGCTCAGGACCGATACGATCTTTCTCATAGCATCACGCCGATCGCAGCATGGCGCCCACAGGTGCCGTCCTCGTTACGGTAGGAATAAAAGCGGTCGTTCTGGCGCACAGTCGAAAGCTGGGTATCCACGATATTATCCGCGTCCACACCGGCATCTACCAGCGCCTCACAAATGGCAGCGGAAAGATCGAGCATGCGAGAGGCACTCGCATCGATGCAAGAGAACTCGACGGCAAAGCGATCCATGAGTTCCTGGGATACCTCATATTCGTCAGCCAAGATATGGGGGCCGATATAGGCGGAAACGTCGCTCGCATCGCAGCCGGCAGCATCGCAAAGCGCCTGGCACGCCTTGGCAGAAATACGTACAATCGTGCCCTTCCAACCGGAGTGCACCACGGCAAATCCGCCAGGGGCCACCAGCACCACGGGAGCGCAGTCGGCAAAGCAGAGCAGCACGGGCACGTCATGGGCCGTACAGACGATGGCATCGCAGCCCTCGGCAATCTGCTCGCGAACAGCCTCAAGATCGTCGGCGCCGTTCGAAGTCACCGTAACGATATGGTCACCATGTACCTGATTGGGCACGAGCAGATTATGCTCGCACTCAGTGGCGCCCATAGCTTCGAGCGCTCGACGACGATTTTCTTGAACAGCAAAGGGGTCATCGCCTACATGCGAGCCCAGGTTGAGCGAGGAGTACGCATCTTCAGAAACGCCACCGGTGCGCTCGGTAAAGGCAAAGCGGACATCGGATGTCGCGCCCTCCACCAACGTAACTCCATCATGGTCGACACGCGAAACCCTGTCCGCACGTGCTGCCATACTAAAGCCTCCTAATAACACAAGTACCGCGGCGTCGCCGCGCAGTCCGCGTTTATACGGCTGTCATACTTCCTTAAAAGGATACCCGCAGCGGTAGGGACCAAACGTAAAGGGAACGTAAGGAGATTGGAGGCTTTCGTTTACAAACGAGAAACAAAACGGGGTGCATCCAAATGGACACACCCCGTGCAGGTCGTTGAGAAAAACGAACTAGAAGCTACCGCGCTTCAGGAAGTCGGGAAGCTCGAACTGGTCGTTGCCAAAGTTGGGCAGCTCGGTACCACCGACGTTGCGGGTCGGAGCGGCCTGAGCCGGGCTGGCAGCCGGAGCGGTGCGCTGCGGCTCAGCGGAGGCAGCGGCCTTGCTCTGAGACTGCTGAGCAGCAAAGAGCTCATCCTGACGGTTGACGTTGGAGTCGGAGAAGCCCGTAGCGATGACGGTGATACGCACCTGATCGCCCAGGGACTCGTCGACAACGGTACCGAAGATGATGTTGGCCTCGGGGTCGACGGCGTTGGCGACAACGTCGGCGGCGTCGCTGATCTCCTGGATGCCCAGGTCCTTGGAACCGGCGATGGAGAGCAGCACGCGCGTGGCACCATCGATGGAGCTCTCGAGCAGCGGGCTGGAGATGGCCTGCTGGGCAGCGTCGACGGCACGAGTATCCCCAGAAGAGGTACCGATACCCATCATGGCGGTACCGGCCTGCTTCATGATGGTCTTAACATCGGCGAAGTCCAGGTTGATGATACCGGGGACGGTGATGAGGTCGGTGATGCCCTGGGTGCCCTGGGAAAGGACGCCATCGGCAATCGCGAAGGCCTCGAGCATGGTGGTCTTCTTCTCGGCGATGTCGAGCAGCTTATCGTTAGGAATGACGATCATGGTGTCGACGCAATCGGAGAGGGTCTTGATGCCCTCCTCGGCGCTCTTCTTACGCTTGCGGCCCTCGAAGGTGAAGGGCTTGGTCACGACGGCGACGGTCAGTGCGCCGACCTCGTTCATCGCGATATCGGCAACGATGGGAGCAGCGCCGGTACCGGTGCCGCCGCCCTCGCCGCAGGTGATAAACACCATGTCGGCGCCAGCGAGCGCCTCGGCGATGTCGTCGCGGGACTCATCGGCAGCCTTGCGGCCAACCTCGGGATTGGCGCCGGCGCCCAGGCCGCGGGTAAGGTCGGTGCCGATGTGCACCTTGATATCGGCATCAGAGATCGCGAGTGCCTGAGCATCGGTGTTGATGGCAACAAACTCGACGCCGCGGATGCCCTCTTCGATCATTCGATTGACCGCGTTGGTACCGCCGCCGCCGACGCCGACCACCTTAATGACGGCAAGGTAGTTGTTGATCTCTGTCTCGTGCATGTCGGTCCTCCGAACAAAGGTTATAGCCATAGCATGGGTCGACCCCTGCGCACATTAACCTTCAGGTTGAAAGTAAATGCAAAGGTAAACCGTATTATGTTTGCACATTATGAACGTATCAGTCAAATAATTGACCGTGAAAACCAAACAAACCAGATAAACGGCGTGGTATGGCCCCTCAACAAAGCATCAACCAGCGCTACGAGGTCGGAGCATTCCTAAATGTGTAGTTGCCCGGAGAGCGCACATTGATATACGTTACGCCCTCTACCTGCGAAAGCAACTTGGTGACTACGCGTTCCTTCTTGGCGATATCGCCCGAATCGCCCAGCGACACCTCAATGCCGTTATTGAGGTTTGCCGAGATGGCTTCGACCGAAGGCGTGGAAATATCCTTGACTTGTCCCAAGAACTCGCTCGAAAAACCACGCACATAATCCAGGCCGGCCTTAACGGCTTTGGAGTTCACCGCCTGGCCGGAAACCGGAGCGACATCCGCCGAGACATCAGTCAACAACACCGCGCCATAATGCTTGGCGAGCGCCAGCGCGGCATCGATTCCGGTCAAGGTATTTGAGCCCTGCCCTGTCGTGATGACGTTGCCCTGGTCGTCCACTTCGACCGACGTCGACAGCGGGGCGATCCAGGTGTCATCGTCTCCGATAGCCCAGGCAAGGTCGTCGGAGCTGATATACGCAATGGCGATAACTTTACGCTCCGTCGGCGTGATGATAAGCGTATGGGGAAACTGGCGCTGGACATCCACGCCCGAAACCCACGGGTTCTGCTTGAGATCCTCGGTAATCTGGTCGGGATCGACGTTAAAAAGCGACGTTCCCTCGGGCAAGTCGATCAGCTGGATAGCATCGTGCTTCGTCACATGCTCGCTGCCTTGAATCTGAATATCAGTGGCAGTAAACAGTCCAGAGTTGATCACCACGATGGCAACGACGACGAGCACGGCCAAGACGGCTAGAACGCCGCCCACGATTTTGCCTTTGCCTGTAACGACAGAAGCGGCGTCTGATGTTTTATTTGCCATCGCTCCAAGTGAAGATAACGGGTTGAAACCTTTTTTACTCGAAGGCTTCTTGGCGGTAGCCGGCACCGATGTCAGCGAGCGCGGTTTCGATGCGCCCAGCGTGCGACCTGGACGCGCCGCTTTAGTTCCCGTCGAGGGCTTGGGAGCCGCCATGGGACGGGCAGGCTTGGCGCCCATAACAGGCTTTGACGTCATCGAGGGACGCGAGGACTTTTTTGCGGCCGGACGATTACCGAGCTGCGAGCCGACGACCGGACGACTGGTCTGTCGAGCATACCCGACAGACTTAGAGTGCGCGACGGTATTGCGTTGAGGTTTGGCAGGCGCGCCGGAACGCCCTCCGGCGCGGCGGAAGGTGGGTTTCGATGCTCTAGAAGCCGAGGAATTTAACTTCCGGTCTGAGCTCGATGCCATACGCCTCCCTCACCTTTCCGTGCACATGTCTGATAACCGCGGCAACGTCATCGGCCGAGGCAGTTCCGTTATTAACGATAAAATTAGCGTGAACGGGCGAAACTTCCGCGCCGCCAATCGAAAAACCCTTTAATCCACAATCCTCGATAAGCTTGCCCACACTCGCATCGGGCGGGTTGCGAAAGACAGACCCGCAGGATGCGCGACCCATGGGCTGCGTACGCTTGCGCCTTGTAAGGTACCGCTCCATGCGCTCGCGAATGTCGGCCTTGAGCGCCGGTTTAAGCTTGAGCACGCACTCGAGGATGATCTCATTGCGGGGAAGGCTACATTCGCGGTAGCCCCAAGAGATCTCGGACCCCGCATAATGCTTGATACCGGATGCCGGGTCAAACGTTACGACATCCTCAACCAGCGAGCCAATCCACTCGGTCCGCGTGCCGGCATTCATAGATATCGCACCGCCGACCGAACCAGGAATGCCAACGGCAAACTCAAGGCCCGAGAGGCTACGCGACAGGGCATCGTTGACCAGGCGCGCAAACATCACGCCCGCACCGACCGTCAGCGTACAACCGTCATCGGCAACAACCGTGCGCTGGAACTCACGTCCGAGCGAAATGACGGCACCGCGATAACCGCCATCGGCAACCAGCAGATTGGAGCCCTTGCCGATGATGACCCACGGCACCTGCTCGCGATCGAGCACCGCCACGGCGCGGCGGAGGGCATGATAGCTATGGCACGTCACAAAGAGGTCGGCCTTGCCGCCGATACGATAGCTCGTATGACGCGCAAGGCGCTCGTCCTCAATCACATCCGTGTCGATCATGCCCGAGAGCGCCATGACGGCGTTAAACAGACCCATTAGACTTAAGCGTCTTTCTTGGCAGTCAGATACTCAATGAACTCGGGACCGACGGTCGTAACGTCGCCGGCACCCATGGTGAGCAGCAGGTCGCCCTCGCCCACCATCTGCTTGAGCTCCTGATTGAGCTCAAGACGGCTGGAGCAGTACGCGACTTCCTTGCCAGGATGCTTGGCGCGCACGGTATCGGCGAGCATCTTAGAGGTGACACCCGGAATGGGCATCTCGCCAGCCGAGAACACATCAATCAGCAGCAGTTTATCGGCATTGGCAAATGCATCGGCAAAGTCGTCGCACAGGGCCTGCAGGCGCGAATAGCGGTGCGGCTGGAACACGACGTCGACGTGCTTGTAACCCAGCGACGAAGCGGCAGCAAGCGTCGCCTTGATCTCGGTGGGGTGATGGCCGTAATCATCGACCACGGTGATGCCATCGATATCGCCCACGTGGGTAAAGCGACGGCGGACGCCCTCAAAGCTCGAGAGCGCCTTGGCGGCGGCGTCGATGTCAAGGCCCAGGACATGGGCGACGGTGAGCACCGCCGTGGCGTTGAGCATGTTGTGGCGACCGGGATTGCTCTTGATCTCCACAGCGCGCTCAGTGCCGTCCTCAAAGCGAACGATAAAGTCACTCTGGATGCCCTTGACATCCGGGTGCATGCAGACGATGTCGTTGCTCTCGACAAAGCCGTAGGAAAGCACGTGACGGCCCGTCGACTTGGCGAGCTCGACCAGATGCGGGTCCTCACCGCAGACGATGACGGTGCCGTCCTCGCCCACCAGGCTCATGAATTTGGCGAAAGTTGCCTCGATCTCCTCGATACCCGAGTAGTGATCGAGGTGGTCGGCCTCGACGTTGGTCACAATGACTACGTTGGGGTTCAGGAACAGGAAGGAGCTGTCGGACTCGTCGGCCTCGGCGACAAAGTAGTCGCCCGAGCCGTTCTTGCCGTTCGTGTCATAGCCCTCGACGATGCCACCGATCAGGAAGCTCGGATCCAGACCCATGCGGTCGAGCATGGTGGCACACATCGAAGACGTGGTGGTCTTGCCATGCGTGCCGGCAACAGCGACGGTGGTGTAGCCGTGGCCCAAAGCAGAGAGCATCTTGGCACGGGGCCACACGGGAATACCAAGCTCGCGAGCGCGCACGAGTTCAGGGTTGGACTCCGGAATAGCGGTGGAGACAACAACCACGTCGGGCTTGACCTCGTCGATCGTGGCAGCCTCATGGCCCACATGCACCTTCACACCAGCGCGGGTAAGCTGGCGGATATAACGTGACGTCTTAAGGTCGGAGCCGGTAACGGCATAACCGCGCTCGTGCAGAACAAGGGCGATGCCGCTCATGCCGGCGCCGCCGATACCGATAAAGTGGGCGCTCTTAAACTCGGGCGCGGAGGTTGCAGTCTGGGAATCAGCCATGTGCTCGTGTACTCCTTGCGTAAACACTGCCTGTAACCCGTTAACTGTACCGCACCTACCGCATCAGCGCGAGGGCGACCGACGATATCCCGTCTAACTAACGCAAACCCTCTACCGCATCCGCCAGAAGAGCGGCGGCCCTATCCTGAGCCAGACCACGCGCCGCCTGACGCATGGCGTCGCGTGCCGCCGCGTCATCGACCAGGTGCAGCAGCTCATCGGCAAAGGCAGAACCGTCGATATCGGCATCGGCACAGAGCACGCCGGCCCCGGCGTCGACCAGATAACGGGCATTGGTGGTTTGGTGGTCGGCCGTCGCATGCGGGTACGGCACGAGCACCGAGGGCACGGCGAGCGCAGCGATCTCGGCCACGCTCGATGCGCCCGAACGCGATAGCACCAAATCGGCAGCAGCCAGCATGTCGCCCATGTTGTCGATGTAAGGCTGGACGCGGTAACGCTTCGCCTCCTCGGGCGTCAGCGCCAAAGCGCGCTCGGTTTCCTCAAAGCCGTCGGCACCCGTCGAATGCAACACATAGAGGTTCTTGCGCGAAAGCAGCTCGTTTTTGAGCGAAGCCACGCGCTCGTTGAGGTGCTGGGCGCCAAGTGAACCGCCAAAGACGAGCAGCAGCGTAGCGTCCTCGGGAACGCCAAGTGCCTTGCGGCCGCGAGCGCGATCGCCCTCGATCACCGAGCGACGTACGGGGTTGCCGGTCATGAGCACGTGGTCAGGGTCACCTTCGCGCTCAAAGACCGAACGCGCTGCCGGCACCGAGATGCACACGCGAGCGGCGTGGGAGTTCATCATCTTGTTGGCCAGGCCCGGAACAGAGTTCTGCTCATGCAGCAGATACGGAACGCCTGCGCCCTTGCACCACCCCAGCAACGGAACCTCGACATAGGCACCAAAACCGATGGCGGCATCGGGCTTGCCGACCTTTGAGAAATGACTGGCGAGCGCACGCTTGGCCTTGTTGACACGCCACAGCGAGGTCAGCGCCGTCCAAGGACGGGAGCGGTCGAAGCCCGTAACCGTAATGGGCACAAAATCAAACCCAGCCTCGGGGACCAGACGACCCTCGAGCTTGCGCGACTGGCCCACGAACACAACGTGGTGGCCACGGTCACGCAGCTCTTCGGCCAAGGCGAGCGCGGGGTTGATATGCCCTGCCGTGCCGCCGGCTGCAATAGCAACGGTCATCTTATCGGTCATGGTAGTCCCTTCGTACACGCGGTCCCTGGTCGTCGGTGCGCAAACGCGCCGACGGGTCCGAGTTCAAATCGATTCGATTATATCCGCCGCCCGCATTGCGAGGAGTTGGGCGCTGCGGACGACCTTGCGGTGCCGTTCGCTGACGCGGACGGGCTGCCGGCTCGGTCGCAGAGCCATCCAGAACGGTAAAGCCGTTACGCGAAGACCGCTCGCCGCGCACGTGGGGCACGCCGGCGGTACTCTCATCCATAACGGCAAAGCTCTCGCGGCGACGGTCGTACTCATCGCGACGGGCGCTCTCGTACGAAACGCGTAGGATCAGACCGGCAAGCATAAGCGACACAATAATCGACGAACCGCCATAGCTAATAAACGGCAACGGTTTGCCCGTCATGGGAAACACGTTGAGGATGCCCAGCGCATTGATCAAAAACTGCACCGCGAGAATGACCGCGGAGCCAGACGCCATAAGCGCGCCCCGACGATCGGTCGCCTGCTCGGCAATGCGAAACGCCGAGTAGATCAGCATCGCAAACACCAAGAAGAACAGCACGGTTCCGACAAAACCGACTTCCTCGCCAATGATGGCCAGGATGTAGTCATTGTGCGCCTCGGGCAGATACGAGTACTTCATGGTTGAGTTGCCGATGCCACGGCCGAACAGACCGCCCGAGGCAAAGGCCATGATGGCAAGCGTGGCCTGATAGCCGTCACCATACTCGTCGGCCCAAGGGTTCAAGGCAACCTGGATACGCACCATACGGTACGGCTCTGCGACAAGCGCAATCACGATCACGAGAATGCCGAAGATTATCACGCCGATGATAAATCTGGGGTCGAGACCCGCAAACAACGCCATGCACATGAGGGTCAACAGGATGATCAGGACGGTACCGAAATCGGGCTGGATAAAGATCAGAAAGAGCGAAATTCCCAGGTAGATGCCCATCTTGCGAAGGAATTCGTTGATGTTGCCACCGGGCGAAAAGAAGCGATCAAGCATGATGGCCGAATACGCAATGGCAAATGGCTTTAAAAACTCGGAAGGCTGGAACTGAATACCGGCGATGTTGAGCCAGCGCGTGGCGCCACGGCTGCCGCTTCCCACCAAGAACACCAGCAGAAGCAAGAACATCATGCCGATAAGGAAGATCCTAAGCACATCCTCCCCAAACCAGCTGTCCGGCAAAACGCGCACGATGGCAATCAGCGCCAGAACACCAACCACGGCAAACGCGGCCTGTCGACCCAGGAAAAACGTCGCCGAGCCATTCTCGTGCAGCGCCTCGACCGAAGACGCCGAGTACACCATCAACAGGCCAAAGCACACCAAAGTAAACAGGCAGGCCATAAATATCAAACGGGGGCGCATGATGCGGGCGGGAACGCCGGCAATATAGCGTTCGCTAAACGACTGCCCGCCGCGACCGGAACGCGGTGTGCTGCGCCGCGAGGAAGCACGGTCCGAGTCGGGCCTCCTCATACCTTGTCGGGGGCTCTCCTCTCTCACCGGCAACCCCTATTCCATTTGCGATTTCGCTGCAGCGGCAAGCTGGGCCACATAGTCCTTAAACACGCGGCCGCGCTCCTCATAGCCCGAGAACTCATCGAACGAAGAGCAGGCAGGAGAAAGTAAGATCACGTCGCCACGGCTCGACAGCGAACGGGCAACGTCCACGGCATCGCGCAGGTCATCCGCTTGGGCGATATCCACATCGCCATCGACATCGGCCTCGTCCATAGCGGCGGTAAAGCGCTCGCGCGCATCGCCAAAGCAGACGACCGAGCGCACGTTATCCATAACAACGCGCGCGAAGTCCGTGAGCGGCGTGCCCTTATCGTGGCCGCCGAGCAGCAAGATCACGTCGTCATCGGGAAATGCCGTCAGTGCCTTCTCGACCGCGTCGGTGTTGGTCGCCTTGGAATCGTTGACGTAGCGCACACCGTCAATCTCGCCGCACGGCTCCACGCGATGCTCGAGCGGCTGGAACGAGGCCAGACCGCGGCGGACACCATCGACATCGGCACCGACGGCCAGAGCAGCCGTGGCGGCACATAAGGCATTGATGACATTGTGATGGCCCGAGATCTTGAGCTCGGACGTGGCGACAAGCTGAGTCTCGACGCCCTTCAGGCGGACGACCATCTTGCCGTCGCGCACAAAGGCGGCGTCTGCACCCTCGGGCTCGTCAAAAGCGACCTTGCAGATGCGGCGACCCGGCGTATAGATGTACTCATCGAACTCGTGGATGCCGGCATCCTCAACGTCGATAACCACGAGGTCGTCGTCGACCATATTCTCGAACAACTTGATCTTGGCAAGCGCATAGTTCTTGTGGCTCTTGTGCCAGCCCAGGTGGTCGGGCGTGATGTTGAGCAGCACCGCCACGCGAGGATGGAGCTCGGCGGTCGTAGCAATCTGATAACTCGACAGCTCGGCCACAAACCACTCATTATGTGCGCGGCCGTCGATCTCGTTGACCGGCGGCTCGCCGATGTTGCCGACAGCTACGCTGGCCTCGCCGGCGGCCTTGAGCAGATAATCGGTCAGCGACGTTGTAGTTGTCTTGCCGTTGGTGCCCGTGATGGCGATCCAATTTTGGGGAGACAGGCGATAGGCAAACTCGGGCTCGCCCATAATCTGGGCGGCATGCTCACGCCCAGCCTTAAAGAAGGCCGAGAACTCCGAGATACCCGGGCATGTCACGCACACGTCATAGGCACCCTCGACCTGCTCGGTGCCGTAAACAAACGACGCGCCCTGCGCCTCGAGCGCACGTGTGGCGTCATTGGGCTCGGAGGTACCGCCGCCATACACGGTCGTGGCGCGCACGCGCTCGGGGTGAGCCAACGCCCAACGGGCGACATCGAGACCGGATTTACCCTGCCCCAAAACAAGCAGGCTAAAGACATCAGCAAGAGGCATGAAAGACCACTATCCCAACTGGAAGAACAGGGCGAGGCCAACGGCGCCAAAGGCCGCGGCGATAATCCAAAAACGGATAACGACCTTGGTCTCGGCCCAGCCCTTCTTTTCGAAATGATGATGAATGGGTGCCATAAGGAAGACGCGCTTGTGCGTAAAGTGGAAATAGACGACCTGGATCATGACCGACAGAGTCTCGACGATAAACAGACCGCCGATGATGAGGGAAACGACTTCGGTGTTGGTCATGATGGACGTACAGGCAAACGCGGCGCCCAGAGCAAGCGAGCCGGTATCACCCATAAAGATGCTCGCCGGATAGCAGTTGAACCACAGAAAGCCCAAGCAGGCACCGGCACACGCGGTGCAGAAGATGGACAGGTTCACGTCTCCGTGCAAAAACGCCATGGCAGCCATGGCGAGCATGGCGATCATGGAGGTGCCGCCAGCAAGACCGTCAAGGCCATCGGTCAGGTTCACGGCATTAGAAAGACCGGCAATCATCAGCCAGCAAAAGACAATATAGAGCCACGGGAACGAATAGCCGCAGATGGTGGTCGAAAGCACGCCAAGGTCGATCGTCAACCCACCGGGAAAACGAATCTCGGGGGCGACGCCGCACCAGTTGACGGCAAGTACCGTAAAGGTGACACAGATAATGGTTAGGCCGATCATCTTGGCATGAGGCGTCAGACCGAGCGAGCGCCCATGCGTAACGGAGGTCAGGTCGTCGATCAGGCCCAGCACGCCGGTCGCCAGCGTGGCGAGCAGTACGAGTACGAGCTCGGTGGTGAGCTTGCCCATCAGCAGGCAGGTCAGCGAGATCGCGACGAGGATGACAACGCCACCCATGGTGGGCGTTCCCTGCTTAACCAAATGACGCTTGGGGCCGTCGGCACGAACCTGCTGGCCGATACCCTCGACCTTGAGCAGCTTGATCCACCACGGCATGAGCAGCAGCGCAATGGCTGCGGCGATGCCAAGCCCCAAAAAAGCCTGATACGTTGGATACGAGGGATTGCCGAACATGGGCTAGCACACACCTTCCACAAAGCGGTCGAGCTCAACAAAGCGGGAACCCTTGACCAGTACTACATCATGTTTTTCAAGCGCGCCGCCCATGCGGTCGAGCACCTGCTGATAATCGGAGAACACCTGGATGCGGTCCTCGTCCATGCCCATCATGCGTGCGGCATCGGCCATAAGCTGGGCCAGCTCACCACCCACGCACGCCAGCATGTCGAGCTTCTTGGCGGCGGCATAGGCGCCCACGAGCTCATGCATGCGAGGAGCCTCATCGCCCATCTCGCCCATCTCGCCCAGGATCGCCATGCGAGACCCCGTGCACGAAAGCGAGCACAGCAGATCGAGGCCAGCAGCCATGGATTCGGCACTGGCGTTATAGGAGTCATCGATGACGCGTGCACCGCTCTTGGCGCGCTTGATCTCCTGGCGGTGTCCGGTGATCGTGAGACCCCTAAAGGCAGCATCGATCTGCTCGGGCGTCACGCCCAGGCGATAGGCAACCGCGGCGGCCTTAACGGCATTAGGAACGGACTGCACGCCGGGGATGGCAAGCATGGTATCGATCGTCTCACCCTGGCCAAAATCGAGCGTAAAGACCGGACGGCCTTCGTCATCAACGCGAACGTCGCGGGCACGGACCTCATCATCGTCCGAGACGCCGGCCAGCATCACGTCGATACCAGCAGGTTGGGCGAACGTGTCGCGAATGAACGGCGTAAAGTCGTCCTCGCCGCCCAAAACCAGCAGCGGCAAATAGTCGCCAGCGGCGCACATGCCCTGAACGATCTCGGCCTTAGCGCGGGCGATGTTCTCGCGGCTGCCCAAAATGCCGATATGAGAGGTGCCGATCTTGCTCACGATGGCAAGGTTGGGATTGGCAGACTGAGACAGGCGCTCGATCTCGTGGAAATGGTTCATGCCCATCTCGAGCACCAGGACCTCGGTATCGGCCGGAGCGGAAAGCACCGTGAGCGGCATGCCGATCAGGTTATTGAAATTGCCCTTGGTGGCCCAGACACGATAGCGCTTGGCGAGCACAGCGGCGAGCACGTCCTTGGTCGTCGTCTTGCCGATGGAACCGGTAATGCCAA
>UQPJ01000017.1:0-37214 GCA_900543015.1 uncultured Collinsella sp. | reverse complement strand
CTACCTGGCCGTGATGGGCCATAAGGTGACCATCTTTGAGCAGCGCCACCACCTGGGCGGCATGCTGCGCTATGGCATCCCCAGCTATCGTCTGCCGCGCGAGCACCTGCAGGCCGAGATCGACTGGATCTTGAGCGCCGGCATCGACGTGGAGCTCGACCACTCTGTGCGCGGCGAGGAGATCGCCCGCCTGCGTGACGAGTACGATGCCGTCTACCTGGCCATCGGTGCCCACAACGACAAGAAGCTCGGCCTTCCGGGCGAAGAGGCGCCCGGCGTGGAGTCGGCCGTCAAGATGCTGCGCGCCATCGGTGACGACGAGCTGCCCGACCTGAGCGGTCAGCGCGTGTGCGTCATCGGTGGCGGCAACGTTGCCATGGACGTGGCCCGCTCTGCCGTGCGCTGCGGTGCCGAGAAGGTGAGCATCGTCTACCGCCGCCGCATCTGCGACATGACGGCCCAGGACGCCGAGATCGCCGGCGCCCAGGCCGAGGGCTGCGAGGTGCTGGAGTTGACCGCCCCGCTCGCTATCGAGACGGGCGAGGAGGGTCGCGTGAGTGGCCTGCGCGTGCAGCCGCAGATCATCGGCGAGCCCCGTCGTGGGCGTCCGGCCCCGCGTGCCGCCGCCACGCCCGAACGCATCATCCCCTGCGAGCGCGTGTTTGTGGCGATTGGCCAGGACATCGATTCCAAGCCGTTTGAGGAGATGGGCATTGCCTGCAAGTGGGGCTGCGTCGTCACCGATTCGGACGGCGCCGTGCCCAACTTCGATGGTCTCTTTAGCGGCGGCGACTGCCAGACCGGCCCCGCCACCGTTATCCGCGCTATCAACGCCGGCCGCGTGGCCTCGGCAAACATCGACCGCTACCTGGGCTTTGATCACAAGATCAAACTCGAGGTCGAACTGCCGACCGTTCAGTTTAAGGGTAAGCACGAGTGCGGCCGCTGCGAGCTGGGCGAGCGCGAGGCGGGCGAGCGTATTCACGATTGGAATCTGGTCGAGCAGGGTCTTACCGAACAGGAGGCATGCCAGGAGGCGAGCCGCTGCCTGCGCTGCGACCACTTTGGCTTTGGTGCGTTCCGCGGAGGGAGGAACTTGGAATGGTAGAGCCCAACAAAACCACTGTCAGCGACAACACCGAAAACGGAGCGCACAACATGGTCAAGCTCACTATCGATAACTGCGAGGTCGTGGTGCCCGAGCACACCACGATCCTGGACGCAGCCAAGTCCGTCGGCATCCAGATTCCCACCCTGTGCTATCTGCGCGATCTAAACGAGATCGGCGGCTGCCGCGTGTGCGTGGTCGAGGTTGAGGGCTGCGACCAGCTGGTTGCCGCCTGCAACAACTACGTGCTCGACGGCATGGTGGTCCACACCAACAGCCCCAAGGCCCGCGAGGCGCGTCGCACCAACGTGCAGCTGCTGCTGTCGCAGCACGATGCGCAGTGCGCGAGCTGCGTGCGCAGCGGTAACTGCAACCTGCAGGCTATCGCCAACGACCTGGGCATTTTCTATCTGCCCTACCAGAAGCATCTGGCGGGTGAGGGATGGGACTTCGACTTTCCCATCATCCGCGACAACGACAAGTGCATTAAATGCATGCGCTGCATCAAGGTGTGCGAGAACGTGCAAGGCCTAGGGATTTGGGACCTGACCAGCCGAGCCACGCACACCGCCGTGGGTACCCGCGGGCGCGCGCCCATCGGCAAGACCGACTGCGTCGCATGCGGCCAGTGCATCACGCATTGCCCCACGGGCGCGCTGCGCGAGCGCGACGATACCGAGACCGTGTTCGATGCCCTCGCCGATCCCGACAGGATCGTGCTGGTGCAGATCGCGCCAGCCGTGCGCACCGCTTGGGGCGAGGAGCTCGGCATTCCGCGCGAGCAGGCCACCGTTGAGCGCCTGGCCTGCGCATTGCGCCGCGTGGGCTTTGAGTACGTGTTCGACACCGATTTCTCGGCCGACCTCACCATTATGGAGGAGGGCTCCGAGCTGCTCGAGCGCCTGAGTAAGGCCGCCAAGGGCGAGGGCGACAGCCGCGGCTGGCCCATGTTCACGAGCTGCTGCCCGGGCTGGGTGCGCTTTGTGAAGGCGCGCTATCCGGAGTTTGTTGACAGCCTGTCCACGTCCAAGTCGCCGCAGCAGATGTTTGGCGCTGTCGCCAAGACTTATTACGCCAAGGTTCTGGGCGTGGAGCCCGAGCGCCTGTTTGTGGTGTCCGTGATGCCGTGCACCGCCAAAAAGGCCGAGTGCGCGCTGCCGAGCATGGTGGGCGAGGACGGCGCGCCCGACGTGGACGTTGCGCTGACGGTGCGCGAGATGGTACGCATGATCCGCGCAAGCCACGTGAGCGTCGGCACGCTGGTCGAGGAGCCGCTCGATACGCCGCTGGGCTTTGGCACGGGCGCGGGTGTGATCTTTGGCGCCACGGGCGGCGTGATGGAGGCCGCCGTGCGCTCGGCATATTACCTGGTGACGGGCAAGAATCCCGATGCCGACTTCTTTACCGAGATGCGTGGGCTCGACGGTTGGAAGGAAGCCATGGCCGATATCGATGGCACCAAGGTGCGCGTCGCCGTGGCGCACGGGCTGGGCAACGCTGCCCGCCTGCTCGATGCGATTCGCGACGGCCGTGCGAGCTATGACTTCGTCGAGGTCATGGCGTGCCCGGGCGGCTGCGTCGGTGGCGGCGGCCAGCCCATTCACGACGGCTGCGAGCTGGCGGCCGAGCGCGGCCAGGTGCTGTGGGGCCTGGATGCCGCTGCGGACATTCGCTTCTCGCACGAGAACCCCGATGTTCAGGCGTGCTACCGCGAGTTTTTGGGCGCGCCGCTCTCGCCGCTGGCCGAGGAGTTGCTGCATACCGACCATCACGCCTGGTCGATGCCTAACGAGGGGAAGTGCTAGCGATGCGCGCGTTTGATTTTGAAATGTCGCGCCGGGGATTTGCCTCGGCGCTTGCCGCGGGCGCGTTGTCGCTTGCGCTCGCGGGCTGTGGCGGCGGGGCTGTCGGTGCCGGGCCCGCCGCGGGCTCGGCTGCCACGGACGGCGCCGGTGCTGCTGCGGAGCCGGTCGAGGTGCACGTCGCCTCGCTCAAGGGACCGACCTCGATTGGCCTGGTGCAGTTTATGGACCAGGCGGCCGACGATGCCACGGATAACGAGTTCGACTTTGCGATCAGCGCCGCGGCCGACGAGATCGTGCCCAAGATGATTCAGGGCGATGTCGACATTGCCCTGGTGCCCGCCAACGTGGCGAGCGTGCTCTACAACAAGACCGAGGGCGCGGTGCAGGTCATCGACATCAACACGCTGGGCGTGCTGAACGTGGTGACGGGTAACGCGGACGTTACTTCGTTTGGTGATCTGGCGGGTCGTACCGTCTACATGACGGGCAAAGGCACCACGCCGGAGTACGTCATGAACTACCTGCTGGAGCGCGCGGGCCTGACCAGACAGGTGACGCTCGAGTTTAAGAGCGAGCCCACCGAGGTGCTGTCGGCCCTGCTTGCCGACCCGTCCGCCGTGGGCGTGCTGCCGGAGCCGTTCAAGACAGCTGCCATCGCAAAGAGCGAAGGCAAGCTGTCGGCTCCGGTAAGCCTGACCGATGCGTGGGATGAGCTGGCGGGTGACACGGGCTCGCGCTTGCTGACGGGTGTGACCGTGGTGCGCCGCGCGTTTGCCGAGGAACATCCCGAGGCCGTGGCGGAGTTCTTGAGCTGCCATGCGGCGAGCGTTAAGGCTGTCAATGCGGCGCCAGCAGACTGGGCGCAGGCCGTGGTCGATGCCGGCATCGTGGATAACGCTAAGATCGCCGAGAAGGCGATTCCCGGGTGCATGCTTGTCTGCCAGACGGGCAAGGATATGAAGGCGGCACTTAGCGGGTATCTGCAGGTGCTGTCCGACGCGGACGCGAGTGCCGTGGGTGGTAAACTTCCGGCTGACGATTTCTACTGCATGGAGTAGCCCGTGCGCGCGTTTGCTCGACAAATGACAGAGCGTATGAAGGCGGTGGCGGCAGCAGGTGCCGTCGCCGCCTTTTGGCTTGCCGCGTGGATGCTGGTGGCGGCGCTGGTGGCGCAGCCGCTGATCTTGCCGGGGCCGGGTGCTGTCGTGGCGGCGTTGTTGCGGCTGGTATGCGCTGTCGGTACCTGGGCGATTTTGGCGGGCTCGGGCGTACGGATTCTGGGCGGGCTGGCTCTTGCCGCGGTATGCGGCGGTTTGTTGGCCGGGATTTCTGTACGGTCGCGGGCGTTTGCCCGCTTGGCGGCGCCGGCACTTTCGTTTGTGAAGGCGACGCCGGTTGCCTGCGTGGTGGTCCTGCTGCTCATTTGGCTGGGATCGGCGCGCGTGAGCATCGCCGCTGTTTTTTTGATGGCGCTGCCGGGCGTATATTTCTCACTGGTCGAAGGCTTGTCGCAGGTGGATAAGCCACTGGAGCAGATGTTTCGTCTGCATGGCGTGCGGGGCTGGCGACTGTTTTGCGCCCACACCTGGCGCGAAGTCCTGCCGTTTGTGCTTTCGTGTGCGCGTGCCGTGATCGGCATGAGCTGGAAGGCCGGTGTGGCAGCCGAGCTGATCGGCATGGCGGTGGGCACCGTGGGTGAGCGCATCTATCAGGCGAAGCTTTTGATTGAGACGGCCGACCTGCTGGCTTGGACCGTGCTGGTCGTTGCCGCCTCGTGGGCGTGTGAGCGCGTGCTGGTGTGGCTGCTGCGGGTTTCGGGGCCCGTGGCGTGGGGTGCGGCCGTGCGGGCGCATGGGCATGGGCTGCGCGGGCGTGCGAGGGCTGCGGGCGATGGCGCTGCGGCGGAGCTTGCGCTTGCCGTGGGCTATCGCGCGCCCTGGGCGCCGGCGCTCGACGGACTAGTGCTCAACGTGCCCGCGGGTGGGCGTATCTGTGTGATGGGCGCCTCGGGTGCGGGTAAGTCGACGCTCCTTGCCCTTGCGGCAGGGGAGTGCGCACCGTGCTCGATGGTGTTTCAGGATGCACGCTTGGTCGAGTCCGCCTCGGCGCTGGATAACGTGCTGGTGTGCGCCGATGCACGCGTGGACGCCTCGAGTGCTGCGGCCCTGTTGCGCTTGCTGGTGCCGGAGGTCGATGTGCATGCTCGCGTGGCCGAGCTTTCGGGCGGGCAGCGCCGTCGCGTCGAGATCGCTCGAGCCCTGCTGTGCCCGGGCGGCGCGGTGATTCTTGACGAGCCCTTTACCGGCCTGGATGTCGCCGCGCGCGATGTGTGCGCCGAGGTCGTGCTCGATCTGCTCGACGGTCGCACGCTCCTACTCGCCACACACGATGCCGCTGACGCTCGGGCCCTCAACATCGCTACCAGTAGATTATTGGGACATGCCTAGAAATCTACCTTTTAGATGCGCGGGGCAAACCCGGTCCTCCGACAATTCCAATCTCATAACGCCTTGCAGGTAGATTATTGGGACATACCCGAAAATCTACCTCTTTGCTTTACGTGCCGTACCTCGTCCTTCGGTACTCCTATTTTGAAAGCCCCCGGTACGCCTTGGGCGTCATGCCAAACACGTCTTTGAATTTGGCGTAAAAATACGACATGTTGGAAATGCCCACCTTTTGGGCCACGCGCGTAATCGAGAGCCCGGTGTTGTTGAGCAGATAAGCGGCTTCGCTGAGCTGCTGGTCGAGCTTGATCTGCGAAAACGTGCGCCCTGTTTTCTCCTTGATGAGGTTGCTGAGGTAGGCGGGACTGTATCCTGCGATGGCTGCGGCGCTCTCGAGCGTGCAGGTCTTGTACTCCTGCTCCACGTGTTTGAGCACCCGTACGATGCGGTCGTCGTCGGTTGATTTTTGGTCAAACGATTCCCGCCTGCGGTAGAGCCCTTGGATAATGGTTAAAAACAGGGCGCTTGCGAGATCGGTCATCAGCTCGTTAGAGTAGAGATCCTTAAAGTGGTACTCAACATAGAGTAGTTCGATGATTCCTCGGGCCTGGCGGGCATAGTCCTCCGGCAGCACCAAATAGCGCGTTGCCTGGCGGTTCTTGGATACAAAATCAAAGAGGAGATTGGTGAGCGAGCTTGCGCCCGGCAGGCGGCTCAGAAAGACCGAGTCGAAGAACTCCTTGCGAAAGACCATCGAAATGACGATATCGTTTTCCCCCTTGATGTTGGGCGAGCTGCGCACGACCCCGGTGTTGCAGATGAGGATATCGCCGGTCTTAAGGCTGAGAGCGCGCCCGTTGATAACAAACTCGCAGGTTCCGTCATAGATAAAGGTGAGTTCCATATCGTGGTTGATATGGGCGGGGACGTCGGTGAACTTCGTCTCCCTGATCAGGCCGATGGGGCTTTCCTGTAGGGTGCTCTCCCAATCAAAGAGGTAGACCTGGCGCTCGTTGATCTCGACCTGCGGGATGTTTCGGTATCGGGGACTTAGCTGCCCCGGGTGTTCCAGATGCCAGTCCTCCGATGGGGAGTGGGCATAGAGGAGGTGCTTAAGCCTGTGGTCTTTCATGCGATGCCTCCAAGGGGTTTGGTTGAACGGTATCCTTTGCCTTCCTAATGGCAGACTATCAAAAAATCTGACATAGATTAGCCTTTTCTATGCTATTTTTCTTGCTCAAAATCCTTCGTATATTGATGGCGTCGAAAGGGACGTCACATAGAGGGAGGAACTATGGGCAAGATCAAGACCGGCTTCGATTCCGATTTCCTGTGGGGCGGGGCGATTTCGTGCTCGCAGGCAGACGGAGCCTGGAATGAGGGCGGCAAAGGCAAGTCGACTCAAGATTGCCGCTGGCTCGACGGCACGTGGACGCGCGACCAGATCGAGGAGAAGCACCACAACAACCCCTTTAGCCATGATGAGCTGGTGACCGCACTTGCAGACGATGGCACCGAGTTCTATCCGTTCCGCCGAGGAAACGATTTCTACCACCACTATAAAGAGGATATCGCGCTGTTTGGCGAGATGGGCCTCAAGCTCTTCCGCACCTCGGTGTGCTGGAGCCGCATCTTTCCCAACGGCGACGACGCCGAACCCAACCGCGAGGGCATCGAGTGGTACCGCAGCATGCTGGGGGAGTGCAAGCGCCACGGCATCAAGACGTTCGTCACCATGCTGCACTACGATATCCCCGTCAACCTGGTGGTTAAGTACGGCGGCTGGAAGAGCCGCAAGACGATCGACTTCTTTGTTCGCTATGTCGAGACCATCGTGAGGGAGTTTGGTGACCTCGTTGACTTCTGGCTCCCCTTTAACGAGTTTAATGCTGCACGCTTCTCCCCGTGGGACGGCGTCTGTCTGGTAAAGGATGAGGAAGGAGAGGACTTTGACCAGGCGATTTTCCAGTGCCTGCATCACGAGTTCATCGCCAACGCGCTTGCCGTCAAGACGGTGCACGAGCTCTCTCCCGGCACTCCTGTCGGCGGTATGATCGCCCGCTTCTGTACCTACCCAGCCACCTGCCGTCCCGAGGACAACCTGCAGGCGATCCATGATGACCAGTATTCCAACTGGTTCTACACCGATATCATGGCGCGCGGTAAATACCCCGCATACATGGACCGCTACTTTGACAAGCTGGGGATTGAAATCCAGATGGAACCGGGTGATCTGGATATCATCGCGGCCAATACGGTCGATTTCTTGTCCTTCTCGTACTACTTCTCCCAGGTTTCCACCTGTGACCAGGGTTGGGAGAAGACTGCGGGCAACCTGGTGATGGCCAACAAGAATCCCTATCTCGAGACGAGCGAATGGGGCTGGCAGCTCGATCCCCTGGGCCTGCGTATCACGCTCAATCAGATGTACGATCGCTATGGCCTGCCGCTGTATATCGCCGAGAACGGCCTGGGTACGAGTGACACGCTCGAGGCGGACGGGACGGTTCACGACGAGTACCGCATTGATTACATCCGGCAGCATGTTGCGGCTCTCAAGGAGGCCGTCATCGACGGCGTGGACGTGCGTGGTTATATGATCTGGGGCTTTTTGGACCTTGTTGCCTGCGGTCCGCTCACGATGGATAAACGCTACGGACTTATTTACGTTGACCTCGATAACTGCGGTAAGGGAACGGCCAAGCGTTACAAGAAGGATTCGTTCTACTGGTATCAGAAGTGCATCGAGTCCAATGGCAAGAATCTGGAATAGGGAGTGATACTGATGACCGACAAAAAGGAACTGGCCGCGACTGTGTTGGAGAAGGTCGGCGGGGCCGAGAACGTTTTGGTTGCAACGCACTGTATCACGCGCTTGCGTTTCAACCTCAAGGATGACAGTAAAGCGGATCTCGATGCACTTAAGAAACTCGACGGTGCGCTGGGCGCCCAGATAAAGGACGGTCAGTGGCAGGTCATTATCGGCGCCGGCGTCGAGGCGGTGTACAACGAGCTCGAGCCGCTGCTCGGCGACAAGATGGCGGGCGAGGTCGCGGCCGATCCCGGGCAGTCTGATTCCGCGGGTGGGCGCTCGGCACGCATCTTTGACATCATTACCGGTATCTTTTCCGCGATCATTCCGGCGTTGGTGGCCGGCGGTATCGTCAAGGGCATTCTAGCTGCGGTTGCGGCCTTTGGAATCGATACAGGTGCGGGCGATTTTGCGATCTTTAACATGATCTCCGATATCCCGTTCTACTTCCTGCCGTTTTTGCTGGCGATGTCGACGGCGGACAAGTTCCATGTCAACCGCTCTCTCGCCCTGTGCGTTGCCGGCTCGTTGATGTATCCCACGCTCGTTAACGCTGTGGGCACGGGTGAGACCCCGCTCACGCTCTTCGGCATGGCCGTTCCCGTATTTAGCTATGCGGACTCGGTGTTCCCGGTGATCTTTGGCGTGATCGGCCTGGCCTATGTGTACCGCGCAATTGATCGGTTTATCCCCGACCTGTTCAAGCTCGTCGTGGTACCAGCGCTTTCGCTGGCCATCGTTATCCCCGTCAATCTTTTTGTGCTGGCACCCATCGGTGCTTGGTGCGGCATCGGTCTTGCAAACGGTATTGTCTGGTTGTTCTCGACTCTGGGGCCTGTCGCAGGTTTCCTGCTCGGCTTCTTTATGCCACTGATCGTTCTCTTTGGCATGCATCAGTCCACGAGCCCGATCCAGATTTCGAACATCGCAACGCTTGGCTACGACTATCTGTTGCCCGTCTCGTTCTGCCATAACCTTGCCGAGAGCGGCGCGGCCTTTGGAGCGGCTTTGCGCATGAAGGATGAGAAGCTTAAGTCCGCAGCAATGACCTGCGCGTTCTCGGCCTTTATGGGCATCTCCGAGCCGGCGCTCTTTACCGTTCAGGTGCCCAACAAGACCCCGCTCGCCGCTGCCATGATCGCGGACGGAATCGGCGGCGCGCTTACGGTTATTCTGGGTGCCAAGTGCTTTGGTTTTGTAATGCCCGGTATTACCTCGCTGCCCGTCTATGCTGATCCTAGCGGCAATCCGATGAACCTCATCATGATTGTGGCATGCATCGCGGTCACATGGGTTATCGCTGCTGTGCTCTCCTTTGGCCTCTGGGGTCGTTTTGGAACCCAGCAGGAGGGATAGCCGCTTGACCGCTTTGCTTATGCATTGACGTGAGGAGCGGTTGATAACGCCTTTATCCAGTAGTCCCCGACGGCAATGAACTGCCGCCGGGGACTACTGCGTGCCGAGCCGTGTCCTAATTTGCTCAGCCTATCAACTGGGAAAAGTAGGCTTTTCGCCCCATCCTAAAAAGCTCCAATCTCATAACGCCTTGCAGGTGGATTTTTGGGACATGCCCGAAAATCCACCTTTTTGCTTTACGGGCGTTCCGATCCGTCGCTCGAAGACTCAAAAGTAGATTCACGGGCATGTCCCAAAAATCTACCTGTAAGGGTAGGGCGAATGTGGTATTCTACCTGCGGGGTAATACTTAGGAATACCAAGTAATACCAACGCCGCAGAAACAAACTCCGGATGCGTGCCAATCGGGTTGCCTTCACAGCCCGTCGCCCAGCCGCGTGGCCCGCATCTATCCGCATCACCGTCGTTTCAAAAAGGAAGCGCCATGGCAGAACACATGACCCCGGTTGTCGCGAAGGTCTTGCCCGAGGAAAAGGCGGCCTTCGCGGCGGCAACACAGCTCGTGGGCACCACGCCGTCCAACGCCATCCGCATGTTTATTGCCGCGTTCAATCGGTGCGGCACCTTCCCGTTCGACATCTCGCCGAACGGGGCTTTTGGCACTGCGCCCGATTCTCATCAACAATGACTGTCCCAAACTGCCGGCATTTGGGGACGTTCCTTTTCTGCCGGCAGTTAAGGAACGTCCCTAAGTGCCGGGTTTTGAGGAGGTTGGCATGCTCAATGCGATGATTTGGGCGCTTGCCTGTTTTGGCGTCGTCGCTGCCGATATCGCCCTGAGCGTGGTTTTGTTTTCTGTTCTGGGTGTCGCGTCGGTGTTCATGGGCTTTTCGATTGACGACCTCGATATTCAATTGCTTCAGGCTGTCGCGCAGACGGCATCGTTTTTAATGGCGCTGCTGTGGTGGCGTTATCTGTGGCCGCGTTCGTTTATGGCACGCCGGCAAAGCGCGCATCCGCTCGGCGGGGGAGCGCGTGGGGCGTGGAAGCGCATCGCCTGCGTTATCGTGATCGGCCTTGCCCTGCAGGTGGTCGTTGGCTACGTGACCGACGCCGTGCTGTCGCTGTTGCCCGAGGCTGCGGCCGACTACAGCGAGCTTGTCGAGGAAACAGGCATGGGCGACACCAGCTATCTCGCCGTCCTGACTACGGTGCTCGGCGCCCCATTTTGTGAAGAGCTGCTGGTACGCGGCATTATTTTTGAGTTCTCGCTCCGAGCGTTTAATCCGCAGTGCCGCCCACTTTGGAAGTGCCGGCGTCGAGCGGGTGCGCAGGACGGCGCCATGGTGCCCTGGGCGGCCCCGAGCACGTGGGGTATCACCGCGGCGGTCGTGCTGCAGGCGGCGATCTTCGGTTTTATGCACATGAACTGGGTGCAGGGCTGCTATGCGGGCGCTGCCGGCCTCATTTTTGGCTGGGTGCTCGTGACGACCGGGAAGCTCCGCTACACGATCCTGCTGCACTTTGCCTTTAATGCCGGGTCGTATCTCATGACGTTGCTCTGGTTTGTGAACACGCCGTTCGACGTGGTAATCACGGTCACCATCGCCGGCATCATCCTCGTGGAGGCGATGCGCTCACTGCGCCACGCATGCGAGATGGGCATAGTGACAGCACCGCTGCCCTAATTGCGGCGTCCGCCTCCGTTGGCGCCCTGACGCCCCTGAGCTGCACGGTTGCGGCCGGCGGTGTTCTGCGCACGCGACATGCCGCCGTGCCCCTTGCTGCCCTTGGGGCCCTTGCCGCCCTTCTTGCCGGTGCCATGCCCGCCGCCGGCAGAGGTCTCGCCCGGGCGTGGCGGCACGGGGCGAATCAGGCAATGCTTGGTGTAGCCAATCAGATCGCGGCGGCCGGCTTTTTCCAGCGCCTCACGCACGAGCTTGTAGTTCTCGGGCTTGCGGTATTGGATGAGCGCACGCTGCATGGCCTTCTCGTGTGGGTCGCGTGCCACGTAGATCGGCTTCATGGTGCGTGGGTCCACGCCGGTGTAGTACATGCAGGTCGACATGGTGGACGGCGTGGGGTAGAAGTCCTGCACCTGCTCGGGCATGTAGCCCATGTCGCGCACGGCCTCGGCAAGGTCCACAGCTTCCTTCATCGTTGAGCCGGGGTGGCTCGAGATCAGGTACGGTACCACATACTGTTTAAGTCCGTATTCGCGGTTCAGGCGTTCAAATTTACGGCAGAACGCGTCGTAGACGGCGCGGCTCGGCTTGCCCATCACGGAGAGCACCGCGTCGCTCACGTGCTCGGGTGCTACACGCAGCTGGCCCGAGACGTGATGCTCCAGCAGCTCGCGCAAAAACTCGTCCGAGGCGTCGGCCATGGTGTAGTCAAAGCGGATGCCGCTGCGGACGAAGACCTTCTTGACGCCCGGCAGCTGGCGCAGATCGCGCAGCAGCTGCGTGTAGCCGCTCTCGTCGACCACCATGTTCTTGCATACGCTCGGCCACAGACAGCGCTTGTTCTTGCACACGCCGTGCTTGAGCTGTTTGTCGCAAGCAGGACGGCTAAAGTTGGCCGTCGGTCCGCCCACGTCGTTGATGTAGCCCTTAAACTCGGGGTCGCGCGTGAGTAGCTCGGCCTCGCGCATAATCGAATCGTGGCTACGCATCTGCAGCACGCGGCCCTGGTGGAAGGTCAGCGCGCAAAACGAGCACTCACCAAAGCAGCCGCGGTTGGAGCTGATGGAAAACTTGATCTCGGCAAAGGCCGGCACGCCGCCTGCCGCGTCGTAATCGGGATGCCAATCGCGTGCGTAGGGGAGTTCGGCAACCTCGTCCATCTCATCGGTGGTGAGCGTCGCCGACGGCGGGTTCTGCACCACATAGACGCTGTTGGGGTAGGGCTCTACCAGGCGGTGTCCGGTGATGGGATCCATGTTCTGCTGCTGCACATTAAAGCTGCGCGCGTAGTTGAGCTTGTCGGCGGTAAGGTCGTCCCAGCTGGGCAGCAGGTCGTAGTCGTAGACCTCGTCGAGTGAGCCCGTGCGGTAGACGGTGCCGTTGATATAGGTGATCTGATCGACGGGCAGTCCCGCGTCGAGCGCGTCGGCGATCTCGACAATCGCGTGCTCGCCCATGCCGTAGATGAGGATGTCGGCGCCCGAGTCGAGCAGTACCGAGCGCTTGAGCTTGTCCTGCCAGTAGTCGTAATGGGCCAGACGACGCAGGCTCGCCTCGATGCCGCCGATGATAATGGGGGCGTCCTTGAACGTTTGGCGGATGAGGTTGCCGTAGACCGTGACGGCGCGGTTGGGGCGGTGACCCTCCTCGCCACCAGGGGTATAGGCGTCGGTGTGGCGGCGGTGCTTGGTCACCGAATAGTGGTTGACCATGGAGTCCATGTTGCCGGCGCTGACGAGAAAGCCCAGGCGCGGCTCTCCGAGCACGCTGATGCTGGCGGGATCGGTCCAATCGGGCTGGCAGATGATGCCCACCTTGTAGCCGTGTGCGTCGAGTACGCGGCTGATGATGGCCATGCCAAAGCTCGGATGGTCCACGTAGGCATCGCCACAGATGTAGACGAAGTCGCACTGGTCCCAGCCGCGCGCGTCCATATCGGCGCGGCTGACGGGGAGGAACTTGTCGCGGCCCGGTCGCCAGGGGCGGACGGGTGTCGCCTTGACGGTTGTGGCCTGTGCCTTACCGCCGCGCTTTTGCTGCTGGCCCTGTTTGCCCTGCTGACTGCGCTGGTTGTTCTGAGCGTGCTGAGGCTTTTTTGCCACGATCCCTCCCGGTGTTTGTATGCTGCACGTAATTGTAACCAGTCTTTTTGGGACGGGGCTAAAAAGACTGGTGGAGTACACGAGGCGTCGGGCGTCGGGTGTGGCGCCGCGCCCGCCGTTTGTTTCCAGACTGTGTATCTGCGCGTTGGAGAACCCGTCTCGCGCGCACGCCATGTTGTCAATGGGTTACAGTATGAACGGCGGCTATGTCTCCGCCAACGCACGAGAGGGTCGTCAACAAGGAGGATGCACGACGATGCAGCGTGCCAAACAGATATCGGAGTCCATTGAGCTGGGCATCATCTTGGCGCTCGCCGGTGGCTTTATGGATGTGTATTCGTACATTGGGCGCGACCATGTTTTCGCCAACGCGCAGACGGGCAACATCCTGCTGGTGGGCGTGAGCATCTCGGAGGGCAATTGGGCACTTGCGGGGCGTTACTTCTTCCCTGTGGTTTCGTTTGCTGTGGGCATTATGCTTGCCGACCTGGTACACGAGCGTTTTGGCAGCGTGATCCACTGGCGTCAGGTGACGGTGTTCTTTGAAGCCGTCATCTTGCTTGGCGTGAGTTTTATTCCCGGTGGCGATTTCAACCTGCTCGCCAACTGCCTTACTTCGTTTGCCTGCGGTATGCAGGTCGAGAGCTTCCGCAAGATCCACGGTCACGGCATCGCTACGACCATGTGCATTGGCAACTTGCGCAACGCCCTGCAAAACGTGGACGACTATATCATCACCCACAAGCGCGGCTTTTTGGAAAACGGCGCACTGTACTTTGGCGTGATCTTCACCTTTGTGTTTGGCGCCGTGCTGGGCAACTGGTGCATCGAGCGCATGGGGCTGCACGCCATTGCGGTGGCGAGCATGCTGCTGTTTATCGCGTTTGCCATCATGTTTATCGATCGCGAACGCGACTTGCACAGGAAATGGGCCCGCATCGTAGCTGACTGGCAGACCACGAGTCTTAAGCGCTAAGGCGCATGTTCGTAACAACATTCAGGAGCCAGAAAAACTATCTAGCTCCTGAATGTTGTTACGAACTGCTTTTTGCGATTTATTCGAGATGCTCTTCAATCCGAGCCCTAAGAAGGGCAATGGCTGTAGGTATTCCAATTGCGGCGGCTAATTCGGCTTTATCCAAAACCTGTATGCTAAAGCACGATTGTTTATCACATTGAAGGACGATAACTGAAGATAGCTTCACTTCCTGTTGGCTGAATATATCGTAATCTCCAAATAGGAAGTTACCTTTTATTGCGTAATTCGGTATGTTCGTTACGCACTTCATCTCAAGTCTGTTTAGACCATAATCGAACACCGCAACTTCCTTGTGTTCGATGATGAGCGCAACCTTGGGCATGTTGCTAAAGCCACCGTCGACGACAGTGAAGAGTTTTTCATTCGCATCGTCATAAACGGTATATTTAAGACTCGATAGCTGTCCTAGTGGACCCGTGAACCCATGTCTTTTGATGTTGAGGTTGTCTCCCGCTGGGTTGATGAGAGCCAGAGTATGCGGATAAGGATTACCTTCAATTGAGATTCGATATTCGTTTGTAGCCGTCTTGCTCGATTTAGGACCAGTAGCCATCACGCGTCATCGCCTCGATCGAATTGGAACCGTCTTCTACTTCGTGCGGAGAATTGCGCTGTACGTTGCGGTACATGCAGCTGCAATAACCGCATGGGCAATTTCTAACAAAATGAATGACGCTATTTGCTGCATACATTTTATTTACTATAAAGTATTCTTTTATAAACGTATTGTCAAACATATATTGCTAAAACAGAAACAATTTATAGACTGAGTTGGTCGTATTCTTTGGGCGATTGCTCCTATAATCTAGTCTTCGCTGCTGTCGGGAGGGAAGGACTGGGGCTCCGTTATTATGTTGAAACGCTTTAACAATTTTGATGTTCTCACGTGTTTTTTGTTTCAAAAGCGTTAGGATGGGACTCATAGCGTGGGGCGTAATGGGTGCCCCGCACACGATGGGAGGCTATCAATGGCTAATCGTTTCGTTCTCAATACCATTTCTTATCATGGTTCCGGCGCCATCAAGGAGATCCCCGGCGAGCTCCAGCGTCGCGGCTACAAGAAGATCTTCGTCTGCTCCGATCCCGACCTGGTCAAGTTTGGCGTTACCGCTAAGGTGACCGACGAGCTCGACGCCGCCGGCATCGCTTGGAGCCTCTACTCCGAGATTAAGCCCAACCCCACCATCCAGAACGTCAAGGACGGCGTTGAGGCCTTCAAGGCCGCCGAGGCTGACGCTATCGTGACCATCGGTGGCGGCTCCTCCATGGACACCGCCAAGGCCATCGGCATCATCATCAACAACCCCGAGTTCGCCGATGTCCGCAGCCTCGAGGGCGTTGCTCCCACTAAGAACCACGCCGTGTTCACTATCGCCGTGCCGACGACCGCCGGTACTGCCGCCGAGGTGACCATCAACTACGTTATCACCGACCCCGAGAAGGTCCGCAAGTTCGTGTGCGTCGACACCAACGACGCCCCCGAGGTCGCCGTCGTCGACCCCGACATGATGGCTTCCATGCCCGCCGGCCTGACCGCTTCCACCGGCATGGACGCCCTGACCCATGCCATCGAGGGCTACACCACCAAGGGTGCTTGGGAGCTCTCCGACATGTTCCACTTTGAGGCCATTAAGCTGATCAGCGAGAACCTGCGCGACTCCGTTGCCGAGGCCAAGTCTGGTCAGCCCGGCTCCGGCCGCGAGGGTATGGCTCTTGGCCAGTATGTCGCCGGCATGGGCTTCTCCAACGTCGGCCTGGGCATCGACCATGCCATGGCTCACACCCTGTCTGCCCACTACGACACTCCGCACGGCGTCGCCTGCGCCATGCTGCTGCCGATCGCCATGGAGTTCAACAAGCCGGTTTGCACCGAGCGCCTGGCCAAGGTCGCCGTCGCCATGGGCGTTGACACCACGGGCATGAGCACCGACGAGGCTGCCGACGCCGCCATCGCCGCCGTCAAGCAGCTTTCCGCCGACGTCAACATCCCGCACGTCTGCGAGGCCATGAAGGCTGACGAGATCGAGGTCCTGGCCAAGGACGCCATGGCCGATGCCTGCTTCCCGGGTAACCCGCGCGAGGCGACGCTCGACGACGTCATCGAGCTCTTCAAGAAGATCTGCCCGGCTGCCTAACCCAGTTTGGTGGTCCTTCGCCCGTAGGCGTATGGTCTTTTGACTTGCTGCTGGCCCCGCCGTGCTACGCACGGCGGGGCTTTTTGTGCTGCGTCGAAGCCCTGAGGCGAGCAAAACTAAGGCATGCTGCCCGCTGCGGATAGGTGGTGCACTTCCCAGCGTGCATTTTTGGGAGTATTCAGCAAGCTCTGAAAAATGCATAACGTTGTGAATGGGCCGCAGTGGCCCGCAGACGTCCATCGACAGCCATTGTGGGTGGGCTATCGATGAGCGGAGGGGGGCTGTCGCCGCGTTTTTGGTTTGCGACGACCTGCAACACTGCTGTAACCGCGTCGTTATGTCGTTTGTGGTGGGGCCGTTGGAGCCCACGGTGCAGAATACTCCGTTTTTTGCACGGTCCAAGGTAGGGTACCCTGAGACGAAGCAAATAGATGCCTCATTTTTATGCAGATACCGATAGGATTTATGCAAGATTGGGATTGTAAACCGTGTACGTGCACAAAACCGGTGCGGGGACGTCTGGAGGTGGTTCGGCTCCTGGGGCATTGCACGTGCAGAACGGTTAAAATCGGGACTCGGTCTTAGTTTTACTTGGAAGGATTCATATGACTTCTAATATTGATACTTCTCTAGAGGAGACGCTCTCCTATATCACAGGTCAGCTTAAGACGCTGACTTCTATCGCCTCGCCTACGGGCTATACCCGTGCGGCGACTGATTATCTGATGGAGACGTTGCGCGATATGGGCTTTGGACCCGAGCGCTCCAATAAGGGCAACGTGTTGGTTGAGCTTGGCGGCGAGGGCGAGCCGCTTGTGTTGGCGAGCCATGTCGATACCCTGGGCGCCATGGTGCGTTCCATTAAGGACAATGGTCGCCTGCGCCCCACGACCCTCGGTGGGCATCAGTGGTCTACGGCCGATGGCGAGAACTGCACCGTTTATACGCGCGGTGGCAATGTCTACACGGGTGTGGTCCTCAATACCGAGCCTTCGGCGCATGTGGCCGATGAGCCGGTCAAGACCATCGAGAAGAACATGGAAATCCTGCTCGACGAGAACGTCGATAGCAAGGATGATGTGCTCGAGCTGGGTATTCAGACTGGCGACATCATCGCTATGGATCCGCGCACCACGGTGACGGAGAGCGGCTACATCAAGAGCCGCTTCCTTGACGACAAGCTGTCCGCGTCGATTCTGCTGGGTCTGGCTCGCGCCGTTGCTGACGGCGAGGTGACCCTTTCGCGCAAGGTGTCGCTGCTCTTTACCGTGTACGAGGAGGTCGGCCACGGCGGTGCCTTTGTGCCGGCTGATACGCGCGAGATGATCAGCGTGGACATGGGCTGCGTGGGCGACGACCTGGGCTGCACCGAGCGCATGGTGTCGATTTGCGCCAAGGATTCGGGCGGTCCGTACAACTACGACCTGGTGACCACGCTGTCCAACATCGCGCGCGAGCTGGAGCTCGATTACGCCATCGATGTGTACCCGCACTACGGTTCGGACGTCGAGGCCACGCTCTCGGCCGGCTACGACATTCGCCATGGTCTGATCGGCCCCGGCGTGTACGCGAGCCACAACTACGAGCGCAGCCACATCGACGGTGTGCGCAATACCTACGAGCTGGTTCGCGCCTACGTTCAGCGCTAGGGGAGCAGCTTGCGACTCGGCTGACCAATCACTAAGGCCCGTTTTTCGGGCCTTTTTTCGCTTTGGGCTGTTTAGTATTATGATGTATGTAATCTATTAACTAAACGTGTAAATTACTTAACGAGGTGATGCGGTGTATGGATACGTCTGAGTACTTATCTATGGGTGATGCCGCCCGCCTGTTGGGCGTTACGAAAGCCCGCATATCGCAACTTGCCGCATCGGGGACGCTTGTGTGCGATATTGTGGGCGGCCGGAAGATGGTCGAGTACAATTCTGCGACCGCCTACCAAAAGGTCCGCAAGCGAGGACGCCGTCCTGCGGCTGATGTGGGACGCAAGTTTACGCTGATGTCGGCCGACCATGAGATCGCGCATGTCTCATTTGATCCGACGCGTGAGTTTCCCTTCGAAATCGCCGAGGTCCTCGATGCGCAACGAATGCCGTTTGGCACATGCTCGAGCTCTTCTCCTACGGTGAATAAACGGGAGCTCAACGTGTGGTGGAGCCATCGGTCGGTGCCTGACGTCCGCCCTGGACTCGTCTCGCGCTATCGTGAACTGGGAATTGCCAATGGCATCGAGGTTCCGGTTCGGTGCCTGGGCTTATCGCTTTCGGATTGTTATTGGCTGCGGCCGGCCGATTGCGTCGAACTCAAATGGCAAAGCATCAATTACTTTGAGAACGAATTTGAGCGATCGGCGCCCGAAGAGCGTTCGGGTTGGCTGGAAGGCATCGGTCTAAAAAATCCGGATAACACGTCCGAGGGCGAGCTCCCTAAATCGTGGATGATCCGAAACGGCATTCGCGTTTTGGCTAAAGGGTGCGGGATGGACGATCAGCGTCCCTTTAACGAGGCGGTTGCAACGGCTCTACATCGTCGCTTGCTTTCCAAGGGGGAGTTTGTTCCTTACACGGTTGAGCGCATATTCGATGGCCCTGTGTGTCTGTGCGACGACTTTCTTGACGGCCGCGAGGAATACGTTCCGGCTGTTTACGTTAAGGGCGTACTTGGTAGTCAGCGGGGAAACTCGACGTACGACCGGTACTGTTGCTACCTCGGCAAGCATGGTGTCGGTGAGGCCGCTGTGAGAAGGTCTATGTCGCAGATGATTGTCTGCGATGCCCTTTTGGCCAACAGCGACCGCCATTGGCGAAACTTCGGCATCATCCGCAATGTCGACACCCTGGAGATAAAACCTACTCCGCTGTTCGATAGTGGCAACTGTCTGTGGTACAACGTGCCAACTGGGGAGTTTGGGTTTTCCGCTAAGCCGTTTGGGCCCGACCCTTCCGTCCAGCTGGCGCTTGCGGACTCGCTCGATTGGTTCGATTCATCGCGGCTCAACGGATTTGTTGATGAGGCGATCGAGATTCTTTCGCAGAGCAAATGGGCCACGGCGGAGGGTCGACTCGAGGCCATCCGCCGCGGCCTCGAGCGTCGCATGATCGAGGTTGGTGCCGCTGTTGAGGTACTTCGACACGTGCAGCGATAAACCCGCGGCTACTTAAGTGCGCCGGCCACCGTGCCGCCGCCCAGGACGATGTCGCCGCGGTAGACTACGACTGCCTGGCCGGGGGCGATGGCTCGCTGCGGCTCGTCAAAAGTTAGCAGCATTTGTCCGTCTTCATCACGCGTAAGGGTTGCTGCCTGGTCTTTCTGTCGGTAGCGGTATTTGGCGCCCACGCGAATGCCGCCGGCATCCAGCTCGGCCTCCATGTGGTCGGCAGGGGCGCTCCAAATCCAGTCGTTGGCTGTGAGCGCTGTGGCCGTCAGGTCCTCGGCCTCGCCCAGATGCACAATGTTGTTGGCGGCATCGACGCCCGTTACGTACACGGGGTGCGCCATCGCGACGCCCAGGCCCTTGCGCTGGCCTATGGTATAGCGCAAGGCGCCATTGTGGCTTCCGACCACGCTGCCGTCGCGCCACACGATATCGCCCGGTGCAGCGGCGTGTCCGCAGCGGCGCTCGATATAGCCCGCATAGTCGCCGTCCGGGATAAAGCAGATATCCTCGCTCTCGGCCTTCTTGGCGTTGATGAAGCCCTGCTCGGCGGCAATGCGGCGCACATCGCACTCTTTGTCCAGCCCTGCCAGCGGAAAAATCGTGCGCGCCAGGCGCTCCTGCGTAAGCGAATACAAAAAGTAGCTTTGGTCCTTTTTGGGATCTTCGCCGCGATGTAGCTGCCAGGTGCCATCTGCCGCTTGGCTTGTTTTGGCGTAATGGCCCGTGGCGATATAGTCGCAGCCCATGTCCAGCGCCGCATCGAGCAGCGCGCCAAACTTAATGTGGCGGTTGCAGATGATGCACGGATTGGGCGTCAGCCCCTCCTGGTAGGCGTTCACAAAGCGCTCGATCACGTTGCGGTCGAAGGTTTGCTGCAAGTCGAGCACGTGATGGGGTATTCCCAGGCGCCCGGCGACGGCCTTCGCGTCAGCGATGTCGCGATCGACTTTGCTCATGCCCGTGACGGGATCGGGCGCGGGACAGGTGAGGCGCATGGTGGCACCGACACATTCGTAACCCTGATTTTTGAGCAGATACGCGGTCACGCTGGAATCGACGCCGCCGCTCATGGCGACGAGCACGCGCTTGTTGTGCATGGGGAGGTTCTCCTTGGTGGCATGTGGCCAAAAAAGAAAAGCGGCGCGGGAGGCTGGTTCCGCGCCGCAGACATTGTAGCAAGTTCGGACGACTCGTGGGGCGCCCTGATGGGATGGGCTCAAGCTGCCGGGAGAGAGGAGACCGGTTCATCCTGGGCTCAACCTATGGGCAACAGACCTTAGTCCTGGAAGAGTGCCGTGGATAGGTAGCGCTCGCCGGTGTCGGCGAGCAGCGCCACGATGGTCTTGCCCTCGTTCTCGGGGCGCTTGGCCAGCTGCAGTGCGGCCCACACGGCGGCGCCGGACGAAATGCCTACGAGCACGCCTTCCTTGTGGCCCACGGCGCGGCCGGTGGCAAAGGCGTCGTCGTTCTCGACGGGGATGATCTCGTCGTAGACCTGGGTGTCGAGGACGTCGGGCACAAAGCCGGCGCCGATGCCCTGGATCTTGTGCGGGCCGGCCTGGCCCTTGGAGAGCACCGGGGAGGTGGCGGGCTCGACGGCGACGACCTGAATCTCGGGGTTTTGCTCCTTGAGGAACTCGCCCACACCGGTCACGGTGCCGCCGGTGCCAACGCCGGCGACGAAGATGTCGACCTTGCCGTCGGTGTCATCCCAGATCTCGGGGCCGGTCGTGGCCTTGTGGATGGCGGGGTTGGCGGGGTTCACGAACTGGCCGGCGATAATGCTGTTGGGCGTCTCCTTCTGCAGCTCTTCGGCCTTGGCGATGGCGCCCTTCATGCCCTTGGAGCCGTCGGTGAGCACGAGCTGTGCGCCATATGCCTGCATAAGCTTGCGGCGCTCAACGGACATGGTCTCGGGCATGGTGATGATCACCTTGTAGCCGCGGGCGGCCGCCACCGAGGCGATGCCGACGCCGGTGTTGCCGCTCGTGGGCTCGATGATGGTGTAGTCGCCGCCGCGCACGAGCTTGCCGGCCTTCTCGGCCTCGTCGATCATGTTCTTGGCGACGCGGTCTTTGACGGAGCCGGCGGGGTTGAAGTATTCCAGCTTGACGAGCACACGGGCCTTGAGGTCCTCATCGGCCTCAAAGTGGGTGAGCTCCAGGAGCGGGGTGTGGCCGATAAGCTGATCGATGGACGTGTAAACCTTGCTCATGGTGAACCTCCAAAGTGTTCAAATGACTGGATACCGTGTGGTTTTACGGCGTGGGTAGCAGCGAAACCCACAAACCTTATGGGTTGTTCGTTTTGCTGTTGGCAAGCATAGTAGGCACTAAAGCCTAGTAATGCAATAGGAAATAGAAGATTATTACGAGTCGATTAACCATCTTGACGGGAATAGGTATTTTCAAAACCAATATTTCGGCTAGAATTTCTACGAATTAAAAGACCGAAAGGCAGCAATATATATGTTGGTTTCCACAAAGGGCAGATATGCCCTGCGCGTTATGGTCGACTTGGCCGAGCATCAGGCGGCAGGCCGCATTCCCCTCAAAGAGATCGCCGCGCGTCAGGGGATTTCGGAGAAATATTTGGAGAACATTTTGGCTACGCTCGTGCGCGCCAATATGCTCTCGGGCATGCGCGGCAAGGGCGGCGGCTACGTGCTCACGCGCCCGCCCGAGCAGTACACGGTGGGCGAGATCCTGCGCCTGACCGAGGGTAGCCTAGCACCGGTCGCATGCCTGGACGGCGACTGCAAAGGTTGCTCGCGATCTGATGAGTGTCCTACACTCGATGTTTGGAAGAACCTGGACAAGCTCATCAACGACTACCTCGACGGCGTGACACTCGATACGCTCGTTGCCCCCAACGAGGGCTACGACTACGTCATCTAGCCCCACCTGCTATTGGGGGACGGGGCAGAAATGGTAGATTTTCTTGTCCTCTGAGGCTTGGCAAATGACAAGGCCGCCCATCGTTGCGATGGACGGCCTTCGTTTTGGCGTGTTGTGGCGGCCCGTATCCGGTCGCTTTAGTTCCTGGCGATGCTGTCGAGAATGCTGCGCATGATGGATACCAGGATGCTGCCCATAAACGCCGATCCAAAGCTGGCGATGGAGATACCCGCGCCCAGCAGATTGACCGACAGGTAGCTGGCCAGCTCGAGCATAAAGCTGTTGACCACAAGCTGAAAAATACCAAGCGTGATAATAGTGAGTGGCAGCGAGATGACCGTCAGGAACGGCTTAACGAGCGAGTCGACGATGTTGAGGAACAGTCCCACGAAGGCAAAGCAGACCCAGGCGTCGGCCATGCCGAAGGGCTGAATGCCGGGGACGAGAAACGTTGCGATCGCGATGGCGATTGAGGTCAAAAGCCAGTTGAGCATAAAGCGCATGGTGTGAATCCTTTCTTGCGCATGGCGTGGTGAGGGAGCGTGAGAGGCACATGCCTTTGCAACTCGGACAGATGCTCGGGCACGGCTCTGTTTGGGCGCCCATTGTCTCAGATATTCGTGGAGCTTGCGTGCGCATTCGGTTTCAAAACGGCGTTCGTCCTAGAAAACGCGCCGCTGGCAGAGAGTTTTGTCGCTTTAGTTTGGTGGTGTGCTAAACTGCTACGGGCAAAAGCCACAGGCGTTGCCCTATTGCATAGAACGGGCGAACGATGCCCGATGTCAGTATCAACTTCGATGCCTTTTGGCGGGTTTGGCGGTGATCGATGAATATCGAGAACATGTTTGACAAGCCTGATGTCAAGCAGCTGGTCCACGCATTTAGCCTTTTGGACGACGAGAAAGATATCCAAGCGTTTTTGACCGATATCTGCACGCCGCGCGAGATTTGCGATCTATCGCAGCGTCTGCAGGTCGCGCGTTATCTGGACGAGGGCGAGCCCTATGTTGAGGTTCAGGCGCGTACCGGCGCTTCGTCCACCACGGTGAGCCGTGTGTCCAAGGCGCTCAACGGCGAGTACGGTGGCTACCGCAAAATCCTCATTAAGCTGGAGGATGGCGAGTAGGCCGCGCCAAAAACGAATTGTGCAAAACCGCTCCTCCGGGGGCGGTTTTTTGATCCCTTAAGGACGGAGGAAAACGGATCACCGGGTTAGACTGACCCCTTCGGTGATCCGTTTTCCTCCGTCCCCAAGGGATCAAATCTGTTGGCGTGGGGCAAATCTGTCCGCGTGGGCGGGTAGGATGGATACATTGATTATTGCGAACAGTTTGAGCGGAGGACCATGCCTGTTCGAATCTATACCACCAATGCCGGCACGGATTTGAGCGATGCCGAGTCGGCGTTGCTTGCCGACCTTATTGCCCGCCATGGACGTGCCGTGCTTCTGGCGTCAACGTTTGCCGAGCTCGACCTGTGTCGCCATGATGCGGCGGAAGCCGGGATTTCGCTGGGTATTGACTACAAAACGCCTACATCGTGGCTTCGCTCGCTTTGGGAGCTTTTGGGCGACGGGCGCGGTTTCGTCGACAACCTGCAGCGTCAGATGCTGTTCTCGGACATGGTCACGCGTCTCGACGATGCCGACCTGCAGCCGCTTTCGCGCAGCCAGGGCACAGTGCGCATGCTTGCGCGCATGGCCCGCGACGTGTTGCCGGGCGTTGCGGGGACGACGGCCGAGCGATGCCGTGGCAACAATTGCCAGCCTGAGCCAAAAAGCGATGCCGAGGCTCGTGTGTTCGAGCTTTTGCGTGCCTACGCGGGTGGTTTGGACCGTCGAGATATGGTCGAGCCCTGCGAGGCGGCTGACATTATGGCCGATGCCCTGGCCGATAACCTGCCGGCGTGCACCCGCGCCGTATGCGTGCGCGGTATCACGTCGATTACGCACGGCCTGCTCGAGCTGCTGTCTGCCGTGGCGAACAATGGGGGGGAGGTCGTCGTACTGCTTGCCTGCGAGCAGGCGGCGATGCGCGAGGAGCTTGCCGCGGCATTTGATGCCCGCGGTGTGCTGTTCGAGGCCGCGCCGCTGAGGGAGGACGCCGTCGCGTCTGATGCCGCTTGCGGGACCGCCGCTCAGCCTGCCTTTATTGAGGTCGCCGGCCCCCATGCCCGTGCCCATGCTTATGCGGACGCCATCGATACGTTGGTGAAAACGCACAAGGAGTCCAAGGACGATAAAGCTACTGCAACGCCCGCTGACCCCGTGCGCGTGCTCGTTGTTTCTGCCCGGGCACCCCAGCTGTTCGGTGAGCTCGCCTCTCGTCTGGCGGCCCGTCATATCGCTGCCGAGACAGTTGAGTTCACGGCGTTTTCTCAATCCATTGCGGGCAGGCAGTTCACGGCGCTCGCCAACCTGATCGAGCGTATGAAGGCCGCCGACGAAGGGGCAGCTTCTAAGACTGAGTGGTGGCCCGCGCCGGAGCTTACCGACTGGATTTACAGTCCGCTTTCGGGCGCTGATGCCGTCAATGCCCGTACCTTCGATAAGAATATGCGTCTCTCGCGCAGCAAGACTACCGCGGGCGTTAAGAGCCTGCTGCAGAGCGTCCAAGGCCAGGTGAGGGGCGCGCGCAAGGCGGCGAGCGACGAGAACTGGTTTAAGAACGTGCCGTGCGTGGTCTCGGACGTGTTCCAGGCGCTGTGGCGTGACAAGCCCGTGACGGCGCTCAAGGCCATGCTTGCCGTTGCCGAGGCACTGCCCGATCGCGCGCTTGGTGGTCTCGACGGCCAGGCCCGTCGCCAGGCGGAGGTGGCCCTGCTGCGCCACGCGATCGACATCCTTATGAACGATGCTCGCGCGCTCGACGTGTCGCAGGCCGCGACCGTGCCCGTGCTCGATGGCATTCGCACCAAGGTGGACAAGCGTAGCACCGCCTACGATTACGAGACCTACGAGGTTGACCGTGCGCCACGTGCCCAGGTTCGCTTTACTTCGCTTGCCGATGCGGCGGCCCTGCGCCCCGATAGCTACGATGCCGTGCTGTTTGCCGACGTCGACCTGGACAGTTATCCGCTCTCACATGAGGAGGGCCCGCTGGCAACGCTGACGGCGAGCCTCGGTCGCGAGGGCGTGACGCTTGAGCCTGCGGCCTTGCTGCGCGCACGCTTTGGCCGCGCGATACAAGCGTCGCGTGGTCCGGTTACGCTCGCCCGTGTGACCCACGATCGTCAGGCGCGCGAGTGCTATCCGGCGGCCGTGTGGACCGAGTTGCGGGCGCATGCCGAGGCCGCTAACGATGCTAAGGCCGCTGACGCCGACAAGGCCGCTGACGCCGACAAGGCCGCTGACGACGCTAAGGCCGTTGGCGCCGACAAGGCGAAGTGTGTGGGTGAGGGCGATATCGTAAGGGACTTCGATCCCGCGGCAGGCGAAGGTCTTAGGCGCGAGCGCGTGACCTGCGAAGCTCCTCAGCACCTGAGCGATGAAGCCATTCCGTATTTGGTCCTGCGTCGTCGCGATGGCGAGGGCGAGGATGCGCCGCTGGTGCCGCGCCTGACGTCTGCCTCGCAGATCGAGGCCTATTCGACCTGCCCGCTATGCTGGTTCGTCTCGTACCGCGTGAAGCCCCAGTCGATCGACGCTGGCTTTGGCAATATGGAGAAGGGCAACTTTGTCCACGACGTGCTGGAACACTTGCATGCCCGTCTGCCCCAGGAGGGCATGGAGCGCGTGACACCCATGAATCTGCCACGCGCGAAGGAGCTGCTGCGCGAGGTCTTTGACGAGACCTTGGCCGAGCATGCGGGCAAGCGCGGTACCGAGGGCCCGCTCGTGCCGCTCTCCCCGGTGGAGGAGCGCCAGGTGGCCGAGATTTTGCCGCAGCTGGAGGGCGTTCTTGCCTACGAGTCCGAGGCGCTCGCGCCCTTCGCGCCGCGCTACCTGGAGTTTGCGTTCAACGAGCTCCAGGTCGAGTATGCCGGCTGGCCGCTCGGCGGGCGCATCGACCGCGTGGATGTGGATGCCGAGAATCGCGCCGTGGTAATCGACTACAAGCATCGCACGGGCGTTGAGGAGTTTAAACTCGCCGACCCCACGGTGCGCGACGAGGAATCGGGCGAGGCCGCCATCGACGACCCGCGGTGGCTGCCGCCCCATACCCAGACGCTTATCTATGCGCAGGCCATGCGCCGGGCGCTGGATCTGGATGCCCGTGCGGCGCTCTATTTTTCGACCAAGGGCGGCAAACCGGCGCTGCGCGGCGCCGCGAGTGCCGAGCTGCTCGAGGAAGAGCGCGGCGACGGCCGCATCCCGGGGCTTAAGAAGGGCTTTCCCGGCGAGGGTGGCAGCATGGACTTCGACGCCCTGCTCGATCGCGTGGAGGCCGGCATCGCCGAGCGCCTGCACGAACTCGAGGCAGGCGACGTTGCCGCCGTCGACCCGACGTCGGCTCAGGCCGCGCATGCGCGCTGCTCGTATAACCACGAAGGAACGTTTGTAAGGAGGGACGTGTAGACCATGGATCTTTCGACTTTGATGCCGCAACAGCTGCAGATCGTCAAAACGCTCGACCGTCCGCTGTTTGTCTCGGCGGGTGCCGGTTCGGGCAAGACCTTTACCCTCACGCGCCGCATCGTCTACGCGCTCTCGCCCGAATCCGGTCCGTTCGTTGAGCATCTGGACCAGGTGCTCGCCATTACCTTTACCAAAGACGCCGCGGCCGAGATCCGTGACCGTGTGCGCCGCACGCTCATCGACGAGGGCATGGACGAGGAAGCCCTGACCGTCGACGATGCGTGGATCTCGACCATTCACGGCATGTGCTCGCGTATCCTGCGCGCACATGCGTTGGAGCTGGGCATCGATCCCGAGTTCACGGTGCTCACCGATACCGACGAGCTTATGGACCAGGCTGTTGAGCATGTGCTGGCCCGCGCGACGGCACCCGATGCCGCCCCCGAGCTCGCCGCTTCGCTTAAGGCCCTCTACGCTTGGTATCCCATGGCGGGCGAGGGTGGGCCGTTTGGCGCCGGTACCACCATTAAAGGGCTGGTGCGTGAGCTGCTGGAGCTCTCGAGCCAGCTGCCGGGCGGTATGGACGACGTGTGCGTGGCGCGCGGCCAGGCCGATACCTCGGCACTCGCCGATGCCTATCGTGCGGCGCTGGGCGCAAGCAAGGCCGCGACCGAGAAAGCGCAGGTGGCACTCGATGCCATCGACGCGTTTGAGGCGAGCGGCAAAACCATGGAGGATGCGGCGCGACTCATGATGTCGTGCAGCATGCCTCGGGCGAGCAAGGCGTTTTCTAAGGAGCAGGTGGAGCTACTCAAGGCCGAGGCTGCCGATGCGTTTATCAATATCGTGCTGGCCTGCGGTGGTCCCGCGCTCGATGCGCTGGCGGGGCTTGCTCGTGCTGTGGAGGCGGAATACCGCGCGCTCAAGGCTGACCAGTCCGCGCTTGATAACAACGACCTGCTGCGCATGGCGTACGAGGCGCTGCGCGATTATCCCGCCATCCGAGCGGCCTATGAGGGTCGCTTTAAGATGGTCATGATCGATGAGTTCCAGGATACCGACCAGATGCAGGTCGATTTGATCCGTCACCTGACGGGCGCGGGGGAGCGCGCACTGTGCACCGTAGGCGATGCGCAGCAGTCGATCTACCGCTTCCGTGGTGCCGAGGTCGAGGTATTCCGTCGCCAGGAGCGCAAGGTGGGTTCGACGACGGCGTCCGAGACGGTCGCCACGTCCGATGCCCCCGCCGGCGAGCTCGTCAAGCTTGTACGCAACTTCCGCAGCCACGACGAGGTGCTGCGCTATGTGGCGCGCGTCTTTGACGGCGACACCGGTGGTTTGATGCAGGGGTTCTTGGATCTTGAACCGAGCGACGAACGCGAGGACAAGCTCAAGGCGAAGGCATCGCGCCGCCAGGCGATTTTCGTTGCCGGTGGCAGTACGCAGGAGCGAACGCAGGCGAAAGCTCGTGCGATTGCGGAGCGATTCCAAGCACTCGTTAAAGCGGGCCAGCCCCAGGGCAGCATGGTCCTGCTGCTGGGCCGCATGACCAACGCCGATGTCTATGCGCAGGCCTTCCGCGACCAGGGGCTCGACTGCGTGATCGCAGGCGGCTCGGTCTTTGCCCAGGCAGCCGAGGTGCAGACGGTGCGTGCCCTGGTGTGCGCGCTTGCTAACCCGGCCGATACGGCGCAGGGTCTTATGCCGCTGCTGGCCTCGCCGATGTTTGCGCTCGGCGCTCAGGAGTTCCTGGCGCTGGCGACCAAGCTGGACGACCAGACGGGGGAAACCTCGCGCCGCAACATCGACGTGGGCATCATGAGCGATTCCGATGTGCCGGGTTTGCAAGACTTGCCGCTCGTGACGCGCGCCCGCGAGGTGCTGCGGTATGCGCTCCGTCGCGTGGGCCGCGATTCGTTCGCCGCCATCGCGCGCGACGTGGTCAACGCTTCGGGCTGGTTCGTGCGTCTGGCACAGCGTGGTCCCGAGGGCAAGGCCATTGCCGCCAACGTGCTCAAGGCGCTCGACGCCGTGGCCGAGGCAGAGGCCGAGCTCGGCAACTCGCCGCGCTCCATTGCGCTCGCCTTCGACCGCTTCTTGGCGGGCAAGGAGGCCCCGGGCGCGCTCAACGAGGAGGGCGACGGCGCGGTACGCATCATGACGGTGCATGCGTCCAAGGGTCTGGAGTATCCGGTCGTAGCGGTTGCCGAGTGTTTTGGCGTGCGTAAGTCCTCGGGTGCGGCACAGATGGGTCGCGTCGAGGGCGGAGCGCAGATCGTGGCGCTGCCGGCACGCTTCGACGGCGTTAAGCTCGCCGACGGAACCTTTGTGAAGGGCGACGACGTCAAAAAGCAGTTTGAGCATGCGTTTAAGGGCAAGGGCACGTCGTTGTGGCTGCCGCCGGAGCTCATGGAAGATGTCTGCGCGACGGGTTCTCCCGCCGAGGCATTTGCTCGCCTGCGCAACGACGACCTGCAGCTTTCGCTCGAGGAGCGGGCCCGCTTGCTCTACGTTGCCATGACGCGTGCGCGAGAGCTGGTGATCTTGGCGATGGATGCCGGCGTGAGCCGTGGCAAGGTGACGACGCCGACCTTCGACGTCGAGACCGATCTGACCTACGACGTGCTGCGTCGTATTCTGCCGACCGACGCTCTGGACATGCCGCAGCTCGATGCCGACCGCCTGGTGTTCGACAACTCCCAGCCGGGTGACTACGAGCTCATTTCGCTTTCGGACTTTACCTTTGGCGAGCAGGCGTTTGAGGCCAACGCTTCACTGGATGCCGAGGGCAGGCTTGTCCGCGGCGATGCGGAGCCGGAGGGCGCCGGTGCAGATGCCCACGCCGCCGTTCCCGGTCCTGCCGACCCCGAGCCCGATGCGTTTGAGCTTGTGTATCCCCAGGCGGTGGGCGTGCGCATGGGCACCTGCCCGTTCCCGGCGCGTGACTCGTATAGCTACTCGTCAATCGCGGCAGCGCTCCATGCCGAGGCCGAGGACCGTGCCGCCGAGGCGCGCGTGCCCATGGACGAGGCTGGCGATGATGCGGAGTCGGATGGCTCGGAGACGACGGATGCGGACGTGGCTGCTGTCGAGCCCGCCGGCAATCCCATGGCGCTGGGCTCGGCCTTCCACGCTGCCTGCCAGTGGCTCATCGAGATGGGTGCCGATGAGCTGCCCACCGCGCGCGCCGAAGCGCTGGCGCGTCTGTGGCGCCTGACGCCGGAGCAGCGCGAACGCTTCGACGTTGCCCTGGACCGCTGGCTCAAGTCGGCTGTTCGTACCGACCTGCTCGCGTGGCCGTGCGTTCGCGCCGAGGTGCCGTTCTTTTCGCTGGGCTGCGAGGACGAGGACATCGCTCGCTACGGTGCATATGCCGAGGGCGCCATCGACGCTTTGGCGACGAACCCGGCGGATTCGTCATGCGCGCTGGTCATCGACTACAAGACGGGCGGCACACCGGATGAGACGCCGGATCAGCTGCAGGAGAAGCACGCCCTGCAGGCGCGCGTTTACGCCGATATGTTGCACAAGGCAGGCTTTGAGGCCGTGACGGTCAAGTTCGTCCGCGTGGAGCAGGCCGATCCCGCCAACCCCTGCGAGCCCCAAGTGGTCACCTACAACCTTTAGCCCTCAACAACCTGCGGTGGAATCCCTATCGATTCCACCGCAGTCTTTTTGGGACGGGGCTTTTTTAGCTACTTTGGGCAAACCCACGCGGCCGCCCCGGATAAAGCCCTCAATCGTCCAAATAGCACCGCAACGCATGGGAGAGTCTGGGACGGTACAATAGCCCGAACGGTTCAAACGAATAAGGAGCCATATGCAGCTCACCAAAACGCTTGGGGTGACGCCGGAGGAGCTTTTTGACGCCCTAGCGGGGTCCATCATGCAGGATATCGAAAACGCCACGGGCAAGCGCTCCAGCCGCAACAGGCTCAACGGCAATAAGTACGAGAAGCGTGCCCAGGCCGCAAAAAGGCAAGGTAGCTCTTCATCGGAAACTGTGAACACTTCAGGCTTCGAGTCAGTAGCGAGCGGCCCGACAAAATTAGTTGATGGAAGTGCCAAATGAATAAGAATGCCGCTACGCAACTGCACATCTATTCCGTCTTTTTCGTTCTCGCGGGATTTGTTTTAAATCGGGGAGTGTTTCTACTTTTCCTTGCGGAGAAAGGAATGTCTGTCACGGAAATCGCGCTTTATCAAGCCCTGTTTAACATTGCAACGGTCGTCCTCGAGCTGCCAACAGGGCTGATAGGCGATTTCTTTGGAAAGAAGTTTTCGATTCAAGTGGGCGTGCTGCTGCTTTTCTTCCATACGGCTGGCATGCTGTTGCTCTCAGGTCCCTTTCTTGTCGTGCTTTCCCTTGTTGAGGCACTCGCCTACTCCCTTCAATCGGGGTCCGAACAAGCACTTTTATATGAAATTGCCCGGAATGCCGGTCAAGGAGAGCGCTTCCTCACCATCAATGCTCGGCTGCTTGCCGCGCAATCAATCGCTACGGGAATGGCAATTGTGCTCGGATCTTTCATTGCCCAAGTATCTTGGAGCGCCCTCTACGTATGTGTCTCCGTTTTCTATCTCCTGCAGCTTTTCCTTCTGTATTCCATTGAGAGGACGGAAGCGACCCGTTCTGAAAGCTCTGAAAAGGGAAGGTTTGACGCGGCCAAGATGTTCAGACGCGAAACCTGGCGTGTTGGAGAATCCGCTTTTGCGGTATTGCTTCTTCTAATCGGCACAAGCATGCTCGATGGATTCTATGGGAGTTATTACAACTTGAATCAGTTGGTATTCGACGCATTTGATGCTCCCGTCTCCATAATAGGAATCTTTTTCGGTGCATCCTATGCAGTAAATGCGACGGCCTACATTGCAGCAGATTTCTTCTCATCGCGTTTCGGGAAAAGAAATACCATGCTCGGCTCGATGCTAATCGAGGCTGGCCTTTTCATGATTCTTCCGTGGTTCGCTTCAAATCCGCTGTGTTTGTTTGGCCTTAGCATGGTGCTTTGTTTTCTCCCAGAAGTGGTGTACATCATTTCGGAAAACTTAATCCAAGACGCGACAGCGGACGATCTTCGCGCGACGATCCTTTCCGTCGCGTCTCTGGTAAGGGCTCTCTTTTCTGCAATGTTTTTCTCCATATTTGGATATGTGTTGGGGTTATATCCCATTCAGATAGCGCTCGGTGTTATTGGCGCAATCGCGATAGCAATTACCGCCGTTGTTTCTTTAAAAATGGTAGGAATACATGTCTCCAAGAATTGATATATCGATTGACGAGCTGCCCGAAGCGTCGAGCCTTCTTGATGGACATGACTATTCGTCACAAATCATTCAGCGTATCGCCGGGGTTCCAGTAATACTCGATGCATCGGGATGCCCTCATTCCCTTTTTGAAGGTCCCAAATTGACTACCCGTGTGGGTTTGGCTAGGTTCGGGTGCTGTCCGTGCCGTGCGGTAAAATCGTTCAGTCAGAACACGAACCCGCATCGGAGCTCATCACATGGCATTCGTCCATCTGCACAACCACACCGTCTTCTCCATGCTCGACGGCGCAACCCGTATCCAGGATATGGTCAACCGCGCCGTAGAGCTGGGCATGCCCGCCGTCGCCATTACCGACCACGGCTATATGTATGGCGTGCCCGACCTGGCGCTGGCCTGCGACGCCGTTAACCACAACACGCCCGAGTACAAAACCTGGAGTCACGACAAGGCCTTCTTGGAAAAGGACCGCCGCGACGAGCTGGTGGAGCCCGATCCCGAGGAAAACCCGCGCGAGCATGCCCAGTATGTGAAGGACATGGCCATGTGGGACGAGAAAGGCAATATCGACGAGCTCAAGCCGCCCCTGGTCATCAAGCCCATCTTTGGCTGCGAGGTCTACTTTACGCCGGACGAGACCCTTGCCCGCGACCATAAGCCCGAGCTCTACCACATGATCCTCCTGGCCAAGGACCAGGAGGGCTACGTCAACCTGATGCAGACGGTTTCCGAGGCCGCCGTGCAGGGCTTTTACTACAAGCCCCGCGTGACGCTCGACAACCTGCGCCGCCATGCCAAGGGCATGATCTGCACGAGCGCCTGCATCGCGGGCATCATTCCCAAATACATCGACCGCGGTGACATAGAGGGCGCCATCAAGTGGGCCGAGACCTTCCGTGATACCTTCGAACCAGGCGACTTTTATATCGAGATCCAGGAACACGGCATCACCACCGACAACGGCCTGACCGACGAGCAGATGGACCGCACGCTCATCGACATCGCCAAACAGGTAGGCGTCAAGGTCATCGCCACTAACGACTTTCACTACCTGCGCCGCGAGGACGCTCCTGTGCAGGACGTCATCATGTGCATCGGCATGAACGCCAAGGTCGACGACCCCAACCGCATGCGCATGACTGGCTCGGAGTTTTACATGAAGACCGAGGAGGAGATGCGGGCTATGTTCCCGTATTGCCCCGAGGCCTGCGACAATACGCTCGAGATCGCCGACAAGTGCTACGTTGAGCTGGACTGGGATTCCATCATCCTGCCGCGCTTCCCGTTGCTCGACCCCGGCGAGACGCACGAGAGCCAGTTCCGCCGCGAGTGCGAGAAGGGGCTGCGCCAGCACTACGGCGACGACTGGGCCACGCGCGAGATCGGTGGCGTCAACATCAAAGAGCGCTTTGAGTACGAATACAAGGTCATCTGCGACAAGGGCTTTGCCGCCTACTTCCTCATCGTCGCCGAGTACGTGCAATGGGCTAAGGACAACGGCATCGGCGTCGGTCCCGGCCGTGGCTCGGCCGCCGGCGCTATCGTCGCCTACGCCATGAACATCACCGCGTTCGACCCGCTCGAGAACGGCCTGATGTTCGAGAGGTTCCTGTCCCCGCAGCGTACCGAGATGCCCGATATCGATATGGACTTCGACGATGAGCGGCGCCTCGAGGTCGTGGAGCACGTTCGCCAGCTCTACGGCCCCGAGAAGGTCACCCACGTCATCACCTACTCGACCATTAAGGCCAAGCAGGCCATCAACGACGCCGCGCGCGTCCTGGACTACCCGGTCTACATGGGCCAGCGCCTGTCCAAGATGGTCTCGAGCGACCCCAAGGTCAAGCTCAAGCAGGTGCTCGAAAAGCAACCCGGCAAAGAGGACCTGTTTAACCCCGATTTTGCCGAGGCCTATAAAAAGGACGACGACGCCCGCCGCATCATCGACACGGCGCTTTCGATTGAGGGCCTCACCCGTGGCGAGGGCGTGCACGCGTGTGCCGTTCTGATCTGCCGTGACCCCGTCAACGAGCACGTGCCCACTAAGCTCGATACCAAAGGCGGCGTCGAGATTACCCAGTACGAGGGTCATACCGTTGCCGACATGGGCCTGCTCAAGATGGACTTCTTGGGCCTGCGCACGCTGACGGTTATCTCCAAGGCCAAGGCAAACATCAAGAAGAACTTCGGCATCGACATCAAAGAGGAAGAGATTCCCTTTGACGATCCCGAGATCTTTAAGCTCATGGGCTCCGGCCATACCGCCGGCGTCTTCCAGGTCGAGTCCGCCGGCATGACGGCCACGATCAAGAACATGAAGCCCACCGAGTACAAGCACGTCGTAGCATTGATCGCTCTGTACCGCCCGGGCCCGCTGGGCGCCGGCATGGTCTCGTCCTACATCAACCGTATGAACGGCAAGGAGCCGGCGGTCTCCTACGACGACCGTCTGGACGACATCCTGGGCGAAACCTACGGCACCATGGTCTACCAGGAGCAGGTTATGCTCATCTCCGTCGAGATGTGCGGCTTCTCCAAGGGCGAATCGGACTCGCGTATCCGTAAGCCCGTGGCTAAGAAAAAGATTAAGCTGCTCACGTCGACGGTGCTCCACTGGGAGGATGGCTCGGACGAGACCACCTATGACCACTGGATGAACGGCGCTATCAAGAACAACTACACGCGCGAGGTCGCCCAGAAGATTTGGGACGATGTTCTCGAGTTCGCGTCTTACGCCTTTAACAAGTCGCACTCCGCCGGCTACGCCATCCTGGTTATGCAGACGGCGTGGCTCAAGGCGCACTATCCGCACGAGTACATGGCGGCCGTTCTGACGTCCTATACGGGCAAGACCGACAAAATCGTGCACTACGTCTCGGCATGCCGTCACGACGGCATCCCCGTGCTGTCGCCAGATGTCAACGAGTCCGGTACCGAGTTCACGGCTACCAAGGAGGGCGTGCGCTTTGGTCTGGCCGGCATCCGCGGCGTGGGCACCGGCGTGGCGCAGGCGATTATCGCCGAGCGCGAGGTGGGCGGTCCGTTTAAGACGCTGCACGACTTTGTCGAGCGCGTGGACTCGAGCCAGGCCAACCGCCGCGTGATCGAATCGCTCATCAAGGCAGGCGCCTTCGACTCCACGGGGTATCCGCGTCGCCAGATGATGCACTTTGTGGACAAGAACAACCCCGAGAACATCATCGACGCCGCGGTAAAGCGCCAGAAGGATCGCGCGAGCGGCCAGACGTCGTTCTTCGATATGTTTGGTGACGTTGAGGGCTCGGGCTTCGAGGTGAGTGTGCCCGATCCGGATGGCCAAGAGTGGGACCGCCACCTTAAGCTGAGCCAGGAGAAGGAGGTTCTGGGCATCTATGTCTCGGACCACCCGCTGCGCCCGTTTGAGTATGCGCTCGCCAAGGCGCGCGACTTTTCGTTCTCGCAGATTGACACTGGCTACGAAGTTCAGAATCCTACGGGCGGCACCATCAACCAGGAGATTCCCGAGGGTAAGGCGCTGTGGTGGGCCGGCATGGTCTCGAGCGTGTCCAAGCGCGTGACCAAAAACGGCGACCCCATGGGCATCGTACAGCTCGAGGACATGGAAGGCGAGGCCACCGTCGTCGTGTTCCCCAAGACCTACAAGGAGGCCGAGGGGTACCTGTACGGCGAGGTTGATCCCGAGACCGGCGCGCAGCTGTCCGACGCCTTTGTGCGCATTAAGGGCAAGCTCGAGCGCTCGGACCGCGGTGACCAGATCATCGCGCAGGAGATCGTGCCGCTGGAGCTCAACGAGGAGAATAACAAGCCCAAGGTGTTTGAGGTCATGGTGCCCAACAGCCGCTTTAGCCAGGGCAATATGGCGCGCCTGGCCACGGTGCTCACCGCTAACCCGGGTGGCGATCGCGTGGAGATCTTTATCGAGCAGGTGGACGGGCGCGTGCTGCGCGCCGAGGTGCCTGCCAAGGTCAACGCGCGCTCGATTCCGCTGCTGGCCGAGGCTAAGGCCATCGTGGGTAACCAAGGCCGCGTGACGGTTATCTAGGGACGGCGTTGCTGGTCCGCGCGAGATTGGAGGAAGTGATGGCACAGGGGACGTTTGTGCAGGCGCTCCGGAAAGAGGCGGCGCTGAGCGGCACCTTTATGAAGGGCCGCTCGCTCATGCTCAACGGCGCCGTGCTGTCGATAGAGGACAGCGGCTCGCGCTTCTCCAAAAACGTGACGGTTGAGGGCTCGGTGCGCGGCTCGCGCGGCGACCTGTACAAGACGCACGTGGCGCTCGACATGGACGAGCACGAGGTGATCGACTACGACTGCGATTGCCCCGCTGCCTATCGTTACCCTGGCATGTGCAAGCACGCCATCGCCACGGCGCTTGCGTATCTGGACGCAAGCGGCACCGAGCCCGTCGAGGGCCTGCGCACGCCGGTTCGCACGTTTACGGCGCAGCCGAAACAGCCCGCGCGCACCGCGCCCAAAGCGCCGGCCGTCAACCCCAACTTTCCCTTTCCCGCGCCCGTCCCCACGAGCCCCAGCCTCATGGCGGCGCTCTCCGATCTTTCGGACGCGCGCATGGATGAGCTGGCGAGCATGCGCCGCAAACTAGCCGGTGCCGTTGATCCCGACGCCCCCAAAGCGGCGTTGGAGCCCTCGTTGGTGCCGTACTACAATCCGCTGTTCGCCGACCGCTTTAGCTGGGCGCTCGAGTTCCGTATTCGCTGCGGTTCGGTGTCCTACGTGGTCAAGGATATCGACGGCATGGCCGTATCCGAAGGCATCATGACCGCCCGCGGCGGCATGACCTCGCACGCAGCCGTAGTAGCCCGCGGCATGGGCACCTGCTGTGTAGCAGGCGTAAACGGCATCAAGGTTTCCGAAGAGGATAAGAC
>UQPJ01000016.1:0-37517 GCA_900543015.1 uncultured Collinsella sp. | reverse complement strand
GTTAGACCCTAATATGCCGAGTAGATGTTACAGATTGAGACAAACGGTTGCCGCTGGTCATTTCATCTCGATCTGTAACATCTAGGATCAAAAATGGCTGCTAGATGTTATAGATCGAGATGGTAGTGCGCCTGGGCAGCGACGGGCTGACATCTCAGTACCCTATCCATCAATCACTCAGAAAATCTTATATATAGAGACTTAGATTTGTGTATAAGATCGCGCAAAGCTGGCAACAATACTTCTCGAACAACGTGAAGCCGCCCCGTAGGGCGGCCGCCCCAAGAGAGGTGATTCCATGAGAATCGATAAGCTAGCAATGACGTCGCGCGAGGCGCTGCAGACCGCCATGAGCACGGCTGCCGACGCGCAGGCCGGCGCGGTGGAGCCGATTCACCTGCTGTCCGCCCTGCTTGGTGCCGGCGAGCGCAATATCTCCGTGATCATCGAGCGCATCGGCGCCGATCCGGCCCAGCTTGCACGCTCCACACAAGATGCCATCGACCGCGCGCCCAAGGTTTCGGGCGAGGGCCAGCAGATGGGCCTGTCCAATGAGCTCGTCCGCGTCATCGAGAAGGCCGAGAAGAAGGCCACCAAGATGGGCGACAGCTTTGTGGTGACCGAGCATTTGCTGATGGCGCTTGCCGAGGACAAGGGCGAGGCGGGCCGCGTACTGCGCGACGCCGGCGTCACCAAGGAGCGCATCGAGCAGGTCTACGAGGAGCTGCGCGGCGATGACCGCGTGACGTCTGCCGAGGACAAGACTCAGTTTGAGGCGCTGGAGCAGTACGGTCGCAACATCTGCGATCTGGCCCGCGCCGGCAAGCTCGACCCGGTCATCGGCCGTACCGACGAGATCCGTCGTACTATTCAGGTCCTGTCCCGCCGCACCAAGAATAACCCCGTGCTCATCGGCGAGCCGGGCGTCGGTAAGACGGCCATCGTCGAGGGCATCGCCCAGCGTATCGTGGCCGGCGACGTGCCGAGTACCCTGCGCGATCGCGACCTCATCGAGCTCGACATGAGCGCGCTGGTCGCCGGCGCCAAGTACCGCGGCGAGTTCGAGGACCGCTTAAAGGCCGTGCTCAAGGAAGTACAAAAATCCGAGGGTAAGGTCATCCTGTTCATCGATGAGCTCCACACCATCGTGGGCGCGGGTGCCACCGAGGGCTCTATGGACGCCGGCAATATCCTCAAGCCGGCGCTTGCCCGTGGCGACCTGCACGCGATCGGCGCGACCACGCTCGACGAGTATCGCAAGTACATCGAGAAGGACGCGGCGCTCGCCCGTCGTTTCCAGACCGTGATGGTCAGCGAGCCTACCGTCGAGGACACCATTTCAATCCTGCGTGGCCTCAAGGAGAAGTACGAGATCTTCCACGGCGTGCATATCACCGATAGTGCGCTCGTGGCAGCTGCCGACCTCTCCGATCGCTATATCGCCGACCGCTTCCTGCCCGACAAGGCCATCGACCTGGTCGATGAGGCGGCAAGCCGCTTGCGCATGGAGCTCGACAGCATGCCGGTCGAGATCGATGCCACCACGCGTCAGCTCACCCAGCTGCAGATCGAGGAACAGGCGCTCATGAAGGAGACCGACGACGCCTCCAAGGAGCGTCTGGAGGCCCTGCGCCAGGAGATCGCCGAGGTCCAGGAAAAGCTCAACGTGCAAAAGGCCGGCTGGCTCAACCAGAAGAACGCCATCGACCACGTGCAGGAGCTTAAGGGGCAGCTTGACGAGGCCAAGAGCGAAGAGGAGCGCGCGACGCGCAACGGCGACCTGGGCCGTGCGTCCGAGCTGCGCTACTCCGTGATCCCTGGCCTGCAGCAGCAGATTCAGGATTCCGAGGCTGCGCTCGAGGCACAAAAGCAGCAGGACGGCGAGGGACTCAACGAGCAGGTAACCTCCGACGAGATCGCCGAGGTCGTGAGCGCCTGGACCGGCGTGCCCGTGTCCAAGATGATGCAGGGCGAGCTCGACAAGCTCAAGGGCCTGGAGGGCGAGCTGCATAAGCGCGTTATCGGTCAGGATGAGGCGGTCTCCGCTGTGGCCGCGGCCGTGCGCCGCAGCCGTGCGGGCCTCTCCGATCCGGACAAGCCCATCGGCAGCTTCTTCTTCCTGGGCCCCACCGGTGTAGGCAAGACCGAGCTCGCCAAGGCGCTGGCCGAGTGCCTGTTCGATGACGAGCGCGCGCTCGTGCGTATCGACATGTCCGAGTACATGGAGAAGTTCAGCGTCCAGCGTCTGATCGGTGCGCCCCCGGGATACGTGGGTTACGACGAGGGCGGCCAGCTTACCGAGGCCGTGCGCCGTCGTCCGTACTCCGTGATCTTGCTCGACGAGATGGAGAAGGCTCATCCGGATGTCTTTAACGTGCTGTTGCAGGTGCTTGACGACGGCCGTCTGACCGATGGCCAGGGTCGCCAGGTGTCCTTCAAGAACACGATTATCATCATGACGTCCAACGTGGGCTCCAAGGCCATCGCCGATCTGTCCGGTAAGGACGAGGAGGAGATGCGCCATCAGGTCGACGCCGCCATGGCTCAGACCTTCCGCCCCGAGTTCCTCAACCGTATCGACGATATCGTGGTGTTCCATCCGCTCGGCATGGCGCAGATCGAGAAGATCGTCGATATCCAGCTTGCCGACGTCCGCGCGCGCCTGGCCAAGGAGCGCATGACGCTGGCCATCACCCCGGCGGCCAAGCAGATGCTCGCCGTGGGCGGCCTGGACCCGGTCTTTGGTGCTCGTCCGCTCAAGCGTCTCGTGCAGCGCGAGGTCGTGGATGCCATTGCCGCCGCTATCATCGACGGTACGGTGCGCGAGGGCGATCAGGTGACGGTCGATGTCGACAAGGACGGCGGCTTTACCGTCGTGTGCGACAACACGCCGGCGGCCACCTACGAAGTCCCCGACGCCGAGTAGATTTTGGGCCGGCTTTAAAACCGCCCCTCATCGCAAAACGCCAAGGGCGGCGGATCCAATCGGGTCCGCCGCCCTTTTTCGTGCGACAATCGATGGTGTTGAACGTGAGTACATGGCAAGGAGCTATGCAGATGACAGACAAGAACAAGACGAACACGCCGGCGACCGATGCCGCACCCGCCGCACCTAAGCCTGCGCCTAAACCGGCGCCCAAGCCGCGCGACCCCTATATCCGTGCCGAGAACGAGGATGACGACGGCTACGATCCTTATAGCGATCGTCGCCCCGAGCGCGAGCCGATGTTCGAAGCCGATCCCTGGCGTTAAGTAGCTCATTTGGGACGGGGCTTTTTTAGCTACTTTGTTTTCGGCTAGAGGCGTTCATGCCTGCCCCCTCGGCCGCTCGATATCCTCCGGGAGGGGCCACTAATAGAAAACTTGCTTATCCATTAATCAAGATACGCATAATCTTGCTCTCCTGCTAATCAAGAATCGTTATAATCTTGATTAGCAGGAGCGCAAGATTGGAGAATTATGGCATTCAACGACTTGGTGGCTCAAAAAATAAAGGACTTTGAGCAACAGGGGATTCCGCAGGTCTTTGAGCGCGACCTTGATCTGGGCAACCCGCAGGAGCCAAAGCGCGACAACATCGTATATGTGATTGTGGGCGCCCGTCGTTGTGGAAAGACGTATCGCCTGTATCAGGAGATACGGCGGCTTCAGGGCCAAGGCGTCGAGCTTGACCGGATGCTATATTTCAATTTTGAGGATGAGCGCTTGCGTCCGTATGAGCCATCGCTACTAGCGGACGTGCTCGATACATTCTATGCACTATATCCTGCTGCTCGAGGCGAGGGCGCCTACCTTTTCTTTGACGAGATCCAGGAAATACCCGAATGGGGTGCGTTTCTGCGACGCGTGGTCGATACGGAGAAGGCGACCGTTTACGTGACGGGATCTTCTTCTAAGATGCTGTCCTCAGAACTTAAGAGCGAGTTCAGGGGCCGTTCTCTTGTGCGAGAGCTTTTTCCGTTGAGTTTTTCGGAATACGTCCGATATAAGACGGGGAGCGTTCCTGAGTCGAACGCACCCTTCTCCTCGAGCGATGCAGCGTTGCTCCGACACCATCTGGTCGGATATCTCGAGCGAGGGGGATTCATCGCGACACTTGAGCAGACGCCCGCAGACGCGATTCAGCTGCTACAGGAATATGCGTCGCGAACGGTCGCCATGGACGTCGTTGAACGTTACGACGTCAAGAACCCCCGTTTGGCCTCGCTGTTTCTGGCGCGGTGCATGGCATCTTCGGGACGAGAGCTGTCAGTGAACAAAGTGTACAACGAGTTCAAGAGCAGACAGATATCCGTCAGTCGAAATACGCTCAGCGACTTACTTGAGTATTACGAGGACGCCTACCTGCTGTTTTCGGTGCCGGAGTTCACGCGTTCGCTTGCAAATAATACGCGGTCTGCGTCTAAGGTCTACGCCGTCGATCCTGCGATGTTCGGAGCGTTCTCCCCCGCATCGGCATTGGATCATGGTCAGAGGCTCGAGACCGCGGTGTTCAATGCGCTCAGAAGAAGGACCCCCGCCGTGCGGCCCGGTTCGGTTTGCCGCCTGCTGATTAAAGATAAGAATAAAAGCCATGAGGTGGACTTTGTGGCTGGGGATGCACTGCTCATGCAGGCTTACGGCCTGATTCAGGTAAGTGTGGATATGACAAGCGAGAAAACGCGCGAGCGCGAAATTGCCGCGCTCGATGCCGCGATGGCCCAGTTTGATCTTGGCGAGTCGGTAATCGTTACCATGGATGAGCAGGCCGATATTCCATGCAAACACGGCGTGGTACATGCTGTGCCCGCATGGAAGTGGCTCCTTTCCTAATCGTCTATGGATTTGCGAGGCCAGGACTCAGGTGTCATGGTCCGCTAGTCCTGGGCCTTGATGCTCGGCAGGAGAATCTGGGCGAGGTAGTCGGTCTCGAGTTTGGTCGCGGCGTCTGCCTTGCCGTCTTTGCCGACCAGCACGTTCTTGATCTGGCTGTAGGTGTAGCGGTTGCCGGTCGTAAGTTCGACAAGCTCAATGGCCGTGTCCATGGGATAGGTCGACACGGGATTCTGCGTCCGTCCGTTGATGGTCTGGGGCACCACGTACGGATAGACGGGGCCGCTGGCGTAGACGGTATAACCGTTGCCTAGGTTGGCCGCACCCAAAACCGTATCGCCCTCATCGGGCGTAAAGCTCTCGCCCTCGCGCACCGCGACGAGCGTCACAATCGGCGTATCGCTGTCGCCGGCAAGATAGATGCATAGCGTGCTGCCATTTTGCCAAGTCTCGACCTTGCCGTACCACTCGACGGGGATATCGAGCTGGTAGAGGTCGGTTGCCTTGTGACGGGCGTCGGCATCACGGGCCGCCTGTGCCTTTTGCGCGCTCACGGCATTGACGGCGGCGTCGCGCCGCGCGGTTGCCGCCTGCTGGAGCACCTTGGCGGTGGCGGCGGAGCTCGCGCCTCCCTCCTCGGCATATTTGGCGGCGGCATCGATCTGGTCGTCGGTTACCGTGTCGGCCGAAGGCACCTTGAGCTTAAAGGCGGCCTGGCTGTTTAGGTCCTGTCCGTCGCTCTTGATCGTGACCTGCGTCTTGGTGGTCGGGACGGTATAGATGGTGCCGTCGGCCGCGATGGGGGAGGCGGCAATGGAGAGCGTGTAGTCACCGGGTAGCAGTTTGATGCCACGGCCGTGCTCGTCAACATAGAGTGTTTCGCTTACGGAGGAGCCGTCAGAATCCTGGCCGCTCACCTGTACGGGAATCTTGGAGCCGGTGGAACAGTCGAGCCCCGCGGCATATACACCAATCTGCACCGACATCATCGTGTGGGCATTGGCGGCGGCGATGGCAGCCTGCTCTTGCCGGTATCCGTTCCAGGCTGCGTAGCCTGCGCCGCCGGCGACGAGCGCAACGGCCACAGCGCCGGCGACCATTAGATTGCGGCGCTTGGGCGACATCTTGCGATGGCGGACCTCGGCCTCATGTGCCGAAGGAACGGACGGTAGAGGAATATCGCCCATGGCGATGGTCTCGTCCACGGCAGGCGCGGAGCCTAAGCCAGGGAGCTCGCGGGTCAGCGAATCTTCGGCCGGCAAGCTGTCGAGCAAGATGGTTTCTTCGCTCGTGTCGGATTCGGGCTGGTCGTCGGCCCCGCATTCGGATTCCTGGTGCCCCGCTTCGTCTTCGGTGGGCGCGGCGCCATCGTCTTTTGCATCCTGATCATCGGGCTGCGCCTCGATTTCCGGCTCATCCTGCACATCAACGCTCGAATCGTCAAACGCAATCTCGGCCAGCGCGATCTGGTCTAGGCTCTCCAGGGCCTCGGCGCATGCTTCTGCATCTTGGGCCGCATCCTCTTGGCCCATCGTCTCATCTTTCATATATCCCCCAAGCTCGACATCGGGACAACACTGTACCCAAAAACGGGGCTCCATAGAGCCGCCGCATGATTTGAAATCCGATTTTATATATGCGCGTGTTTTTGAATAGATGAATAGAGGCGCAACGACAAAAAGCCCCCGGAAAGCGAGCGAAACGCTTTTCGGGGGCTCTGCGAGACATTGGATTGAAAGGCCTGGTGAGCGGGCCTATGCCCAAGTGCCAACAGCGGCCAACATGTTACTCGGCGTGCGCGTAATCAACCTTGGCACGGCGAGCGGTGGCCTTTTCCCAATCGCTGGTGCCCTCAAAGACATCCTGCTTGTAGGGATTGCGGCCGAGCTTCTTGGCGCGGTAGGCGATGTAGATGATCGCGGCGACGTTGGCGACCAGTGCGGCGATCGAGACCGCGGTAGCGGCGCCGGGGTCGAGCGTAGAGTGGGTCACAAAGATGGACTCCTCCTGGAAGTACGGGAACACCTGGGCAAACATGCACCAAATGGCCAGCGTAAAGGCGCGGTTCTGGATCCAGCCGCCCTTGTTCCAGATAAAGGCGGCGACGGTGGGCGCCAGCAGCAGCGCAAAGCCGCAGAACCAGGAGTGGGTGGGCAGGCAGTTGTAGGTGTAGCAGAAGTTCCAGATGTCGTAGGCGATGATGTAGACCCAGGTCATGTCGGGCCACAGCATGTCGGTCTTGTCCTCGGAGGCGTAGACGCTCCACCAACCGGTCATGCAGAAGATGTTGATGATACCGGCGATGCCGTTGAACACGTTGTTCCAGCCGGCCAGCTGCGTGGCGCCCTCGGAGGTGACCCAGGTGGACTCGCCCAGGACAAAGAAGTGATAGGCGCTCTCAAAGTCGGACACGACGGCGATCATGATGTTGATGGCGACGATCACAAACGGCCACGCGCGGAACCAATGCGCCTTGCCGATCTTGCCCCACTGGTACTTAATGGCAATGAAGCCCCAGCAACCGGCCAGCGCCGCGTACACCTTGGCGTAGTGGAACCAGCTGTTCTGGTACACATGGGTGGGGTTGGTGAGCGCCCACTCGGCACCCTGCGAGACGCCGATGGCGATGGCGACGCAGTAGATGGTCATGGCCAGCGGAGCCACGCCAAAGATGATGGCCGCGCCCAGCTTGGTGCGGCGGCCGACCTCGTTGAGCACGATCAGGCCAATAAAGACCATGGCCCAGCCGGCCCAGTGGATAAGGGTATCGCTACCCCAAACATCGAACAGCATGCTGCTCTCCTTTCACACGCCCGCGGCCCCTCTTCCGATCGCGGGCAGTTTGGCCAAATGTCGTCAGTTCTGGGGCTTGCGCTCCGGATACTTGGCGGTATAGCCCTCGATGTGGAGTGTCGAGGCGATGATTTCCTTGACCGTCTCGTCGGGCACATCGGGGTGCGTGCGGATATACATCAACAGTCCCATGATGAGGGTGTAGAACGTCTCGTAGACATGGTCGATGCGTAGCTCATGATGGGCGACAAAATCCACCACGGTGGTGTCGCAGATGTACTGAGCCACTCGCTGAACCACGTTGTGCAAAAAGCCGCCGTAGAGCGCGCCACTGCTTGAGGTGAGCGTACTCGGCAGTTCGTGGCCGCTGGCGACCAGACGCTTAAAGAGCGGGGCGACGGTGTCGAGCGCGCCCTCGATATCGCCGACGGTGCGGCCGGCGTTCCACTGCTCGAGCTCGGAGATAAAGCCGTCGATTGCCTCGTCCATGACAGCGGTGACGGCGGCGTCCATATCGGCAAAGTAGTGGTAGAACAATGAACGCGTGCAGCCGGCTCGCTTGGTCACAGCCGATACCGATAGGTGGGACACGCCCAACTCGGAGCTTACGGTGCGCACGGCATCGAGGATCTCGCGACGGCGTTCGTCGCCCGTCAGGCGCTTTGCCGCGCTATCGGATGCGGGGATGGCATCGACCACAGAGGTACCTGCTGCGTTGTTGCCCATGTTTTGCCGCCTTTCATCCTCTTTTGCCGGACCGTTCGCCTAACAGTCTTGAATATTGTTGACGGTTCGTCAATACTATTTTTGACACAATGTCAACAATGGCGGGTGAACGGCATGGGGGCATGCCCGGCCTGCAAAAAAAGAGGGGTGCCGCGGCCTCGTCGGGCTGCGGCAAGAGAAGGGACAACCATGATTCTCAACGGACCGGGAATTAGCTACACCGAGCCTGATATCGGTTCGGAGTTCGTGCCGCCGCTGCCGGAGCATCCGCGCGAGGCAATCGTCAAGCTGTGCGAGCACTGCACCAACCGTCTGCTGCATCGCGACGAGCTGCTGGGCTACGAGTACTGGTCGTTTGCCGAGGCCGCAACCGACGAGCAGGCCGAAGTGCTCTGCAAGATGAAGATGCGCCGTCCCTATACGCTGCCCGAGATGGTCAAGCTCACCGGCATGCCCGAAGCCGATATCGAGAAGATGCTCGACGACATGAGCTACACGGGTCTGCTCGAGTACAACTGGGAAAACCCCGAGCGCGCCAAGCAGTGGGTGCTGCCCATGCTGGTGCCGGGTTCCGCCGAGTTCCTCAACATGCGCGTGAGCCAGCTCGAGGAGCACCCGGTCTACGCCAAGTTCTTTGAACAGGCATCCAAGGGCCCGCTGTCCCGCGCCACGCCGATGGTGCCGCCCGGAGGCGCCGGTATCGGCATGCACGTCATTCCGGTCGAGAAGGCCATTGACGCCGCAAGCACCTCGGTGCCTATTGAGCATATCGAGCATTGGCTCGACAAATACGAGGGTAAGTATGCCGCCAGCACCTGCAGCTGCCGCGCGAGCCGTCGCGTGATGGGCGAGGGCTGCGCCGATGACCCGGCCGACTGGTGCATTGCCGTGGGCGATATGGCCGACTACGTGGTCGAGACCGATCGTGGCCATTACGTGACCCGCGACGAGGTTTACGACATCTTGCGCCAGGCCGAGGACAACGGCTTTGTGCACCAGATCACCAACATTGACGGTGAGAACAAAATCTTCGCCATCTGCAACTGCAACGTCAACGTGTGCTACGCCCTGCGCACCTCGCAGCTGTTCAACACGCCCAACCTGTCGCGCTCGGCCTATGTCGCCAAGGTCGAGAAGGACAAGTGCGTGGCCTGCGGTCGCTGCGTTGAGGTGTGCCCGGCCGGCGCCGCCAAGCTGGGCCAGAAGCTCTGCAGCAAAAAGGCCGGCGGACAGGTGCCCGAGTATCCGCGCCAGGAGCTGCCCGACGCTACCAAGTGGGACCACACCAAGTGGTCGCCCAACTACCGCAATGACAACCGCATCGAGACGCATGAGTCCGGCACCGCGCCCTGCAAGACGGCTTGCCCCGCGCATGTCGCCGTTCAGGGCTATTTGAAGCTCGCGGCTCAGGGTCGCTATGACGAGGCACTGGCACTCATTAAGCGCGAGAACCCGCTGCCCGCTATCTGCGGCCGTGTGTGCAACCGCCGCTGCGAGGACGCCTGCACCCGTGGTCGCGTGGACGAGGCCGTGGCCATCGACGAGGTCAAGAAGTTTATCGCCCAGCGCGATCTGGACGCCGCGACCCGCTATGTCCCACCTGTGGTGACCCCGACGCGTGCCGGCGGCTTCGACCAGAAGATCGCCATCATCGGCGCCGGTCCGGCCGGTCTGTCCTGCGCTTTCTACCTGGCCGAGAAGGGCTACAAACCCGTCGTGTTCGAGAAGAACGAGCGCCCGGGCGGCATGCTCACCTACGGCATTCCCAGCTTTAAGCTGCAGAAGGATGTTATCGAGGCCGAGGTCGAGGTTATTCGCCTGATGGGTGCCGAGTTCCGCTATGGCGTGGAAGTCGGTCGCGACGTGACGCTCGACGAGCTGCGCGCGCAGGGCTTTAAGGCCTTCTACGTTGCCATTGGCTGCCAGGGCGGCCGCCTTGCCGGCATTCCGGGCGAGGATGCCGAGGACGTGACCGTGGCCGTCGACTTCCTTCGCGAGGTTAACAGCGGCAAGATCGACGCGCTGCCCGGCCGCACCATTGTGGTGGGCGGCGGCAACGTTGCTATCGATGTCGCGCGCAACGCCTGCCGTTTGGGTTCCGAGCACGTTGAGATGTTCTGCCTGGAGAGTGAGGCCCAGATGCCCGCCAGCGAGGAGGAGCGTCGCGAGGCCATCGAGGACGGCGTGCACATCAGCTGCGGTTGGGGCCCCAAGGAGGTTCACCTGGACGAGGCCGGTCATGTGCGCGGCATCACCTTCAAGCGCTGCACGCGTGTCTTTGACGACGAGGGCCGTTTTGCGCCCGAGTACGACGAGAACGACCTGCGTCGTGTCGATGCCGACCGCGTGGTCATGTCCATCGGCCAGTCCATTGTGTGGGGCGACCTGCTGGCTGGCTCCAAGGTGGAGCTTGGCCGCGGTCAGGGTGCCCTTGCCGATCCTCGGACCTACCAGACCGCCGAGCCAGACATCTTTGTGGGCGGCGACGTCTACACCGGTCCGAGTTTTGCCATCGATGCCATCGCCGCCGGTCACGAGGCCGCCGTGTCCATCCACCGCTTTGTGCAGCCGGGCTCCACGCTCACGATCGGCCGCAACCAGCGCCGCTACACCGCGCTTGACCGCGACGACGTCGTGATCGAGAGCTACGACAACGCGAGCCGCGAGGTTGCCCATGTGGACCGCGAGCGCGAGAAGGCCGCGCCGTTTAGCGAGTACGTCGAGACCTTTACCGAGGAGCAGGTGCGCGCCGAGACCGCCCGTTGCCTGGGTTGCGGTGCCTCGATCGTCGACCCCAACAAGTGCATCGGCTGCGGCCTGTGCACCACCAAGTGCGCATTCGACGCCATCCATCTGGATCGCGACCGCCCCGAGTGCTCAACGATGGTCAAATACGAGCAAAAGCTCCCAAGCCTGGGCAAGTATGCTTTGAAGCGCGCCATCAAGATTAAGTTCGGTCGAAAATAGGTAACCATGGCGGGTAAGGGGACGGCGCAGACTAGATTTCGCCGTCCCCTTGCTTTGAGTTTGCATCGCATCAACCGTTGTTGAAAGGTTTCTACCTTGCATGAATTGGGAATCGTTTATCACATTATTCGCGATGTTGAGAACGTGGCGCGCGCCAATGGCGTGCGTCGCGTTTCGAGCGTCACGCTGCTGCTGGGCGAGGTCTCGGGCGTCGTTCCCGACTTGCTGCTCGACGCTTGGCGCTGGGCGGCAGATAAAAAGTCCATCACGCAGGGCGCGGAGCTTATCGTGGAGCCCGTCGAGGCCGTGACGCATTGCGAGGCGTGCGGCCGCGACTATGCGACAGTCGAGCACGGCAAGACCTGCCCCCATTGCGGCAGTGGCGATACCTATTTGCTCCAGGGCCAAGAGGTTATGATCAAGCAGATCGAGACCCCCGACGAGGATCCGGCAGACGCTGCCCCCGGCGGCCCTTCTGACGCCCCCGACGCCGTCGACGCCGCTAACCCTCTCCACATCGTCTAGCCCCTAGTCGTTGGGGACGTTCTTGTTTGACTAGTCGTTTAAGAACGTCCCCAACGACTACTTGCGCTAGAGCATAAGTTATACAATTAGTCAAGTTATGTCTGTTTAAACAAAATAGCGGCACGCAGGCGCATTGGGATTAACCTAAAAGCGGCGTTAATGAACAGAGTGTCTGTATATATCTGTGAAAGTAATTGGGAAATCACGTTTTAGTAGGCAATGAGCTGTAAATCAGCAACGTAATCAATTTGTAACAAACTTAGACGTTTAAACAAATAATGCAACCGTTTGCGAATTTAGCTATAAATCCACAAGGCGAACAGGTATACTCCTTTATTGTCGTGTAGGAAATACGTAGACAAAAAGGAGGTTATGTGATGGTAAGTATTGTTCTTGCTAGCCATGGTGACTTGGCGGCTGGAATCAAGCAGACGGGCTCGATGGTCTTTGGCGATCAGCCGTCTGTAGCCGTGGTCTCGCTCGAGCCGAGCATGGGCCCCGACGACTTCCGAGCCAAGGTCGAGGAAGCAGTCGCTTCCTTCGAGGACCAGGAGCAGGTGCTCTTCCTCGTTGATCTGTGGGGCGGCACGCCCTTCAACCAGATCAGCGGTCTCATCGAGGGCCATGATTCCTGGGCTATCGTCACCGGTGTCAACCTGCCTATGCTCATCGAGGCATATTCGCAGCGCTTTGACGCAAAGAACACTGCACATGCGATCGCAAAACATCTCGTGACTGAGGCTAAGGCCGGCGTGCGCGTCAAGCCCGAGTCTCTGGAGCCCGAGGAGAAGAAGCCGGCTGCGGCCGCCGCTGCTCCTGCGGGTGCCATTCCTCCGGGAACGGTGATCGGCGACGGGCACATCAAGATCGCCCACGTCCGTATCGACACGCGTCTGCTGCATGGTCAGGTGGCCACCACGTGGACCAAGCAGATCAACCCCAACCGCATCATCGTGGTCTCCGACGGCGTTGCTCACGACGAGCTCCGCAAGACCATGATCGAGCAGGCTGCCCCTCCGGGAGTCCACGCCAACGTCGTGCCCATCAAGAAGATGGCCGAGGTCGTCAAGGACACGCGCTTTGGCGACACCAAGGCGATGCTGCTGTTCGAGAACCCGCAGGATCTGCTCAGGGCCATCGAGGCCGGCGTCGACATCAAGGAAGCCAACATCGGTTCCATGGCCCACTCCAAGGGCAAGGTCGTCGTCACTAACGCTGTCGCTATGGGCGATGACGACGTCAAGACCATCGAGGCTCTCAAGGCCAAGGGCGTCAAGTTCGAGGTCCGCAAGGTTCCTTCGGATTCCTCCGAGGATCTCGACGCCATGTTGAAGAAAGCTAAGGCCGAACTGGCCGCTCAAGCATAGTAAAGGAGGGTCCGATACATGTCTGCAATCACTATTCTGCTTGTTGCGATTGTCGCGTTGCTTGCCGGTATGGAAGGCATTCTGGATGAGTTCCAGTTCCATCAGCCGCTCGTGGCATGCACGCTTATCGGTCTCGTAACCGGTCACCTTCAGGAGGGCATCCTCCTGGGCGGTTCGCTCCAGATGATGGCCCTTGGCTGGGCTAACGTCGGCGCCGCCGTCGCGCCTGACGCCGCTCTGGCCTCGGTCGCTTCTTCGATCATCATGGTGCTCGCCCTCAACGGTGGCGCCACCGATTCGGCCAAGGCCGTTACCGCCGCCATCGCCGTCGCCGTCCCGCTGTCGGTCGCGGGTCTGTTCCTGACCATGATCTGCCGTACCCTAGCTACCGCTATGGTTCACGGCATGGACGCCTGCGCCGAGAAGGGCGACTTCGCCGGCATCGAGCGTTGGCAGTACGCCGGCATCCTCATGCAGGGTGTTCGTATCGCCATCCCGGCAGTACTTCTGTGCATCATCCCGGCCGAGGCCGTTACCAACGCGCTTAACGCTATGCCCGATTGGCTGTCCGGCGGCATGGCTGTCGGCGGCGGCATGGTCGCTTCCGTCGGTTACGCCATGGTCATCAACATGATGGCCACCAAGGAGACCTGGCCGTTCTTCATCCTCGGCTTTGTCCTTGCTGCCATCCCTCAGCTCACGCTGATCGCCCTTGGCCTCATCGGCATCTCCCTTGCCCTCATCTACCTTGGCCTTAAGGATCTGGCCAAGCAGGGTGGCGGCATGGGCGGTGGCTCCGGTGACCCGCTCGGCGACATTCTGAACGATTACGAGTAGGAGGGGAGTGATACATATGGCAGAGAACAAGATTCAGCTCACCAAGGCTGACCGTAAGAAGGTTTGCTTCCGTCATCAGTTCCTTCAGGGCTCGTGGAACTACGAGCGTATGCAGAACGGCGGCTGGTGCTTCGCAATGATCCCTGCGATCAAGAAGCTCTACACCAGCAAGGATGACCAGATTGCCGCTCTTAAGCGCCACCTGGAGTTCTATAACACCCACCCCTATGTTTCCGCCCCCGTCATTGGCGTTACCCTCGCCCTCGAGGAGGAGCGCGCCAACGGTGCTCCGATTGACGACGTCGCCATTCAGGGCGTCAAGGTCGGTATGATGGGCCCGCTCGCCGGCGTCGGCGACCCCGCCTTCTGGTTCACCCTTCGCCCGATTCTGGGCGCACTGGGCGCTTCCCTGGCCCTGTCCGGCAGCATCGCCGGTCCGCTGCTGTTCTTCTTCGCGTGGAACATCATCCGTTACGCCTTCCTGTGGTACACGCAGGAGTTTGGCTACAAGGTCGGCTCCTCCATCGCCAAGGACCTCTCCGGCGGTCTGATGGGCAAGGTCACCGAGGGTGCTTCCATCCTGGGTATGTTCATCATCGGCGCCCTGGTCGAGCGCTGGGTGTCCATCTCCTTCACCCCGGTCGTCTCCAAGGTCACGCAGTCCGCTGGCGCCTATATCGACTGGGCCAACCTGCCCGCCGGTTCTGAGGGCATCAAGCAGGCATTGACGATGTACAGCTCTGTCGGTGCCAACGCACTCGACCCGGTGAAGGTCACCACGCTTCAGGCCAACCTCGATCAGCTCATCCCCGGCCTTGCCGCCGTGTGCCTGACCCTTCTGGTCTGCAAGCTCCTCAAGAAGAAGGTCAGCCCGATCGTCATCATCCTGGCTCTCTTCGCCGTCGGCATCATCGGTCGCGTCTGCGGCTTCATGTAAGCACGCTTCGGCTTAAGACCGAGAGTTGCTAGGCAAGGGCTTTTGAGCCATTGAAACGGACCGCACCCGGTGGGTACACTGGATGCGGTCCGATTGTTTTTATTGGAGGGCGAGGCGCGTATGGCGCAATCTCAGAACAGCACGGTCGATTTGGCAACGCCGGCAACCTGCCTGATGGGGCTTACCAGTCACGGTAACGTGATGGTGGGCAATAAGGCGTTTGAGTACTATAACGAGCGTAATCCCGAGGATTATATCCAAATCCCGTGGGACGAGGTCGACTATATTGCCGCCGAGGTTTTGCGCGGCACCAAGAAGATTACGCGTTTTGCCATCTTTACCAAAGAGAATGGCCACTTTACGTTTTCGACGCGCAATGACAAGGAAACGCTTCGCGCGGTGCGTAAGTACATTGACGAGGACAAGCTCGTTCGTTCGCCCGACTTTATCGATGTGACGGCCAAGGGCGCCAAGAGCATCCCCTCCGTCATCAAGAACCTTTTCCACAAAGGCAACTAGCCATTAAAGAGCGCCCCCCCCCTAAAGTGGGACGCGGTTTCCCATGAGGCTCGATCGGGAAAGTGCATCCTGGTTCGAGTGCCGATTGCGGGATGTAGTTTCCGGAACGGGCCCGTTTGGGAAACCGTGTCCCGTTTCGAGCCGAAATTCTGGGTCACAGTTTCCCAGCGAGGTCTCATGGGGAAAGTCTGACCCAGAATTTGCCTGGATAGTGGGACGCACTTTCCGGAGGGCTGTTCCACCGCAACTTCGAAGAGTGGCTATACGTTGCATTACAGCGGCGTAAATCTGCTACACTAGTACAGCATGCCTCCGTAGCTCAGGGGATAGAGCACCGCTCTCCTAAAGCGGGTGTCGACGGTTCGAATCCGCCCGGGGGCACCAGAAAAATCGCAGGTCAGGAGTTAATTTTGCTTCTGACCTGTTCTGGTTTTAGGGTTAAGAACTGCTTTTGTTTGTAAATCTGGTAAGTAAATAATTTAACTTACCGAGTTTTCCACTGAAAACAGGAAATCACCATTTTGGGGATAAAAAGTTTTCAACAGCCGTTAGTCGGTTCCATTTTGGTGAAGCGCTTCCTCAATTTGGGTAAATAATTTCACCATTTTGATGATTCGGCTGCTTTGAGTTTTTGATAAAAACGCCTGTTCAGAAGCTTGCGCTATACCCATTTTGGTGAAACCAATTAATAGAGAAATATACTATAAAAATATGGGGACGGCGATGCCGTCCTCTTCGCTCGCGAAGCTCGCTGCGCGGCCACGTACCGTGTCCTTGCCGCCGGCTAAGCCGTCGATAAAGAATAGGGACAGCGATGCTGTCCCCCTTCGCTCGCGAAGCTCGCTGCGCGGTCACGTGCCGTGACCTTGCCGCCGGCTGTGCCGTCGATTGATTCGCTCACTGCTTTCGCTGATTGATTGATTGATTGATGGACTAATCCGTTTTCTCAGTCACGCCAGTCATGAGTGCAGCGATTGTCATGTCGAATCCGTTAGCAATTTTACAGAGGTTAGAAAGACTGACATTTCTTCGTCCGACCTCTATCGAGGCGTAGTAAGACCTGTCCATGCCGATGCGATTCGCAAATTGTACTTGAGAGTAACCAGACTTTGATCTTAATTCTTTGCAGCGTAGACCAAAGGATCGTTGTAGCGGCGAGATATCCATGACAAAAAGAGTCATGGATTGTTGTATAAAAGCCAGCGGACTATATACAACAATCCCTGTTAAGGCGCATAATTATCTCTATTGGAAAGCACTCTGATGCCCAGTCGGATAGGGCACGGAAAAGGAATGGAATAGCAATGACTCAGGGAAAGCATTTCGCTGCCGGCGGCGATCACTTCGCCACACTGCCAAACAAAAAGATTCACGCCCCGAAGGGGATCGCGCGTCTGACCGTCACCGCGGCGACCATGGCCGCCATGACCGGATCAAGCCTCATCTCACCGTTCACGGCATTCGCCCAGACCGGTGACGGGGGCACGCAGCACCCCGCCGTGATGTCGCCGATCGCCACCCACGCCGGCGCGGCATCCGGTACCGGCGCGAAATCCGTCGCACAGACCATCGCGGACCTGCAGAAGGCGGTCGACGAGGCGAAGGCGAAGGAAGACGCCGCCAAGGCATCCTACGATGAGGTCGCCGGCCCCTACAACGAGGTTGCTTCCGCCCGCGACCAGGCCAAGGCATCCTACGATTCGGCAGTCAGCGCCGGCACGGCAGCCGACCGAGCGGCAATGGACGAGTACGCCCGTCAGGTCGCAGAGGGCAAGGACGCCGCCGATGCCGCTGGCAAGGACCTCGAGCAGGCGAAGGCGGGTCTCGCAGACGCTAAGGCGGATGCGTCCGAGAAGGACGAAGCGTACCAGTCCGCCCTCAAGGCGGCCCAGGATGCCAAGGATGCCCTCGATAAAGCCAAGGCCGATGCCGTAGGCGCCACCCCGGAGGCAATCAGTGCCGCCGAGCAGGCCTTGCGCGACGCCCAGGATGCCGTGAGCAGGGCACAGGCCGAACTCGCCAACGCCAACGCGACGCTTGCCGATGCCCAGTCCAAGCTGGTTGCGGCCCAGTCTGCAAAGGATGCCGCCGATTCTGTCCTCGCTGCAGCCAAGCAGAACAAGGACGCGGCGGATGCGAAGGCCGCAGCCGCCAGCGCCGCCTACGAGAAGGCGAAAGCAGACCTCGCCGCAGCGGAGGCAGGCGCTAGCGGTCCGGAGTACGATGCCGCGAAACAGAAGGTCGCGGACGCGGAGGCAGCCCTCGCTGCCGCACAGGCGACACAGTCCCAGTGCGAGTCCGAGCTCGAGCAGGTACAGTCCGCTGCGGCAACGGCACAGACCGAGCTGAATGATGCCCAGGCGTCCCTCTCCGTAAAGCAGCAGGCCGCAGCCGATGCCGAATCCGGTGTGAACGCCGCCCAGTCCGCACTCGATGCCGCGAACGCCGACCTCGATGCGGCCAAGCAGGCGAATGCCGACGCCGTCGCCAAGCTGGATGCAGCGAAGCAGGCTGTCAAGAATGCCGAGTCCGCCAAGGCAGCCGCCGACGTAGAGCTCGCGAACGCCAAGGCCGCAAAGGATACCGCAGACGCTGCCGTGACCGCCGCCCAGCAGAAGGTCGACGAGGCACAGGCGAAACTCGATTCCGCCGACGCGCAGCTCAAGCAGGGAGCCATCGGCTTCTTCCGTGCCATGGGTGCCGATGACGCAGTCAACATCATCCTGAACGCCAAATATGCCGGAAAGACCGAAGTCGGCAACTTCAAGGACGCCACGTCCCTTGATAACATGCTCAATGCGATCAGGTGGATGAAGTCCGTCAACGACTACCGTAAGTCGGTCGGCCTGTCCGAGCTCCAGGTCACCTACAAGCTCATCGCCGGTGCCATTGCGGATGCCAACTACAGTGACACTGTGCTCGATCATGCCCGTCAATATAATTTTGCCGAAAACCTGGCATGGAATTACGGAATCGATCCGAGTGGGCAGTGGATCGAGCAGGAGAAGGGCTTTTTCGACAAGGCAACGGAGGCCCTTTATGGAGTCACCGGTCTTGTCGGCAAGGATGCCTATGATTTCTATGCAAAGAACGGCGTCGCAATCAACCATTGGATTGCAAACAACTGCCGCTGGGAGAACGGCAGCAGCGGCACCGTCGGCCATTACATGAACATCATCAATCCCGAACTCGCCGTTATGGGAATGGCAACCTGCACCAAGGGCACCATGTCCGGGCTTCAGACACAGTGCTACACCGCAGAGATCTCCGGCTGGTCCGGCTCCGGTTGGAACACGAACCCCATCTCCGTCGACGAGTACGAGCAGAAGCTGATCTCCTACATCAACGGCCTGAAGAACGCCAAGAGCGCACTCGACGCAGCCAAGGCCGATCTCGCAGCCAAGCAGCAGGCAGCCGCCGGCGCCGCAGCAACCGTCCAGCAGAAGCAGGATGCCTTCGATGCCGCACAGACAGGTGTCGATGCCGCGAAGCAGGGCGTCACCGATGCGCAGCGTGCCTTCGATGCCGCAAAGGCTGATGTCGCCGCCAAGCAGCAGGGCGTCACGGATGCCCAGGCCGAGCTGAATGCGGCGAAATCGAACCTCGATGCCGCCAATGCAGCCGTCGATACGGCAAAGTCGACCGTCCAGCAGAAGCAGGTCGCCTTTGATGCCGCCAACGCAGCCGTAACGACCGCACAGTCCAAGCTGGACTCCGCCAAGGCGGACACCGCATCCAAGCAGCAGGGCGTGGACGATGCGAACGCCGACCTCGCGAAGTTCTTCCAGGACATCGCCGACGCCAAGAAGGCGGTCGATACCGCAAAGAGCGCCCACGACGCGGCGGTAGCCGACCAGGCCGAGAAGGCGGCGGTCCTCGCAGCCGCCGAGCAAAAGGCGGATACCACCGCAAGCGCCCTCGCGGATGCCCAGCGTGCCGTCGATACCGCAAAGGCCGACACCGGCGTTGCCGCCGACAGGCTTACCGGCTCCCAGACCGATCTCGAGGACGCACAGTCGAACCTCGACATCCTCACCGGCCTTGCCGCGAAGCTCGCAGAGGCACAGCAGCGCGAGCAGGATGCAGTAAAGGCCGTCAATGACACCAAGGCCGCCCTCGATACCGCGAAGGCGGATACCATCGCCGCCGAGTCCCTGGTCTCCGCCGCCGAACAGGCGAAGGCGCAGGCAGACGCCAAGCTGTCGAAGCTGAACTCCATCGATGCCGGCGCGGCGATCGCTTCCGGCCATGATGTGAACGCGGATGACGCCCTCAACGCGCTTTTCGCCGCAGCAGTCGAGGCACGTGCCAAGGTCGCGCCCGCCAAGGCCATCCTGGACGAGAAGCAGGCCGCGGTGGACGAGCTCCAGCCCGGCTATGATGCGGCACTCGCCGCCTACGAGTTGGCGAAGTCCGACCGCATCGCAGCGGAGCAGAAGCTTTCCGATGAGATCGCACGACAGGAGGCAGAGGAGGCCACAAAGCAGCAGGCGGCATACACCCCGAAGCACCTCGCCGGCACGGATACCGCCCAGACCGGCAGCCTCGCCCAGACCGGTGACCGCGCGGGACTCATCGGCGAGACGTTCGTCATCGGCGGTACCGTCCTCGTGGCAGCCGGCGTCTTCCTCGACCGGAAGAAGCGCCGCGAGCAGATGTAAAAGCGAGCTGGGCGTTGGATATCGGCTGGTGTCCAACGCCCGGTTTCATGGGCAGGGAGATCGGTGTGAGAACAAAGGCTATTATCGTTGCGCTTCTGGTGTGCCTTTCGGCACCTCAACTTGGATGTGCCAGCGTTGCAAAGCAAGGAAGCGGCTCTACGGAAAGGGCCGACACAGCGGTAAAGAATAAAGACAAAAAGAAGCCAAGCGAAGAAAAGGCGACGCAAACCTCTGGAACCAAGACCGAGGAGAAGAAAGAGTCCGACGACAAGGACCAGAAGTCCGATGACTCCAAGAAGGAGGATAACAAGTCCTCCGACTCGTCGAAGTCGGACAGCAAGGGAGATTCCTCCCAGTCCAAGCAGAATTCCGGCAGCTCTCAAGGTTCAAGCGGCAACAATTCCTCTTCCAACGGCGGCAGCCAGAAGAAATGGGTTGCCGAGCAGGGCCACTGGGAGACCGACTACAGCCAGGTCTGGGTACCGAACGTGGTATACACGCGTCATCCTCGTTTCTGGGTCAATCATGGTGGTACTATGGTAGGTCCCTTCGATTCATCCGATGCAGCCTACGCTTGGATTATTAACGATGGCGAAAACGGCGGTATCGGTGGATCCGTTGTAGATGATTCGTATACCACCTCTGAGGACCAGGGACATTATGAACAGCAGGCTACGGGACAGCATTGGGTTGTCGACGTCGCCGGTCACTGGGAGTAATGGACATTCGTTCCCCTTCTCTTCCATTCGGTAAATGTTTATTTATTTGTGGGCGGCCGGTTCGGCCGCCTTTTTAGACGCCCAGTCTGGGAGCAAGCGATAGGAAAGCAATCAAACGAGAGGCCGTTCCAAAAGAATCCGGTGGTGCCGGATGCTTCGGGCAAAACCTTCCGCAAATCGGTAAGGTCTTCCATCAACTTGCTCCAGCCCTCGCCCGGAGTCCGCTGCGCGGTAATGCAAACACTCGGCATCCCTCGCATTCGCATTACCGCTCCGCTCTCGCTACAGCGAATCTCTAACACTCAGCATCCTTCGCGTTAAAAAATCGCTTCCGCTCACGGTCTTCGCTGACACTACGACACCGCGAAGCCTTTCGCTCGAAACGAGGCCTCTCATTTCGTGTCTACGCTACGCTCCGCCCAATCGCCGTTCCGGTGATTGCAAGATTGGTGTTGGGCTAGATAAATGGGGCCATACTCGCCCCCTTTATCTGCCAACACATCTTGATTATCGCCTCCCACGGCGATAAAGTTAGAAATGAAATTCGCCTTCATTTCTAAGGGAAGTGACGGCGTCACTTCAAAAAATCGGCGCGACGTCAGTCGCTCCCAAAAAAGGAAAGCAATCTCATATTGGTTTTGAATCGGTGGCCTCACCGATTCGCTCTGCTTTCCTGGGGGCATGATGAGTTACAAGCGTCCACACACCGTTAAGGCGACACTCACCTCTGAAGAATACGAAACGTTTTCCGCTTTGGCGGACAAGGCAGGCATGACGAAAACCGAACTTATTCGCTATGCCTTGAGTCATCGGAGTGAATCACTCGATAATCTAGTCATTTCTAAAAATGATGACGGTGGCCGCAGTAAAAAGCTGCAACCCGTTTCAGGCGATTTGCATGAAACGCGTTCGAAGGCCATTTACGTTAAGGTCACCGATGGGGAGCACGAAGCGATCCGCAGACGAGCGGATGTACTTGGTGCGACCGTCAGTGCGTATGCCCGCCGCGTGATGCTTGCCGGGAAAATCGAGAAGATCGATTTCGATATGAGCCAGGTCGCAAAAATCTATCACGAGCTGTATCGCGAGGGGACGAACCTCAACCAGCTGATGTACTTCGTGCACGCGCAAGGTCTTCCGGCCTACAACGAGAAGGCAGTTTTCCGAACGCTTGAAAAGGTTTACCAGAACGCCCGCAAAGTCACTCTCTTTATCGAAGAACTCGAACAGCGCTATTTCGTCGGCGGTGATCAAAATGACCGTCGTTAAGCAGAAAGGTGTTTCGTCCGAGCGCTATGCGAAGAACGTGCGCAAGTACATTAACGGAAAGTACGCTTTGGCCCGCGGCGGCTGGAACCTCGCGAACCGAAAGTGCTGGTTTTCCGAGATGGCTATGACGCGGAAGATGTTCCATCACGACAGGCCCGCGCGTGCCGGCGCGAAGAACATAACGATGCTTCATCAGATTCTCGCGTTTCTTCCCGAGGAGTGCAGCTGCAACGGAGGCAAGATGACCCCCGATGCATGTATGGCCTACGCGGAGCAATGGCTTGCGAAACACTACCCGCATCAACAAGTGATTGTCGCCTTGCATGAGGAAAGCGATAAGGCGGGAAAACGCTACGCGGTCCATATGGCGATTAACCGCACGGATCTTTTGACGGGTAAGCGTTGCGAGACGGGTGGGCGTCGCGGAAAGTACGAACGCGCTGCGTGGGTTCGTGAAATGGACAAGGCCTGGAATCTCGCTCAGCTCGAAAAGGGAAAGAAGAACTCGAAGATTCGAGACCGACAGCCGCGCGACACTGAAAAGAAAATCGTTGAGCGGGGTGAGTACAGTTATAAAAACAATCTGCGCGAGCTGATCCATATTGCAATCGATGAAGGTCATCCGAAGAATATGAATCAGTTCAAAAAGATACTTGCCTCATGGGGCGTAGACATTTTCATCAAGAATAATCGAGTCTATGCGACAGATCTCGATATCAAAGAAGCTGGCAATCCGAAGTGCACTTTCAACCTGACTCGACTCGACGGACGTTTCGCAGTCAAACAACTTGAAGCGGTGTTCGAAAAGAACGTACTGGAAGCCGAGCGAGCGTTACCGTACGAGAAACGCTGTGAGATTTACATTCAACGGCTTAAGAAAGCGTATTCGGCGTGGGTCGAGCAGGCAAAGGCGAGCAAGGGCGTCGCCTACAATCTCTTCCCTAAGTTCATCGCACCGAAGTGCGATGAAGATCTGCTCGAGGATCCGGCGGTTCGTGATGAGCTTCTTGCCCGGCGCGGTTACGCAAGGGAGATTCGAAACCGTTACGCCGGCGCCGTTCCCGATGCCGGTGACGACCGTGTCCGCGCCGCGGGCCAGGCGCACGGTGGTAGCGCCGCGTCGCGACAGATGGACGATCGCGTTGTCGACCGAGGCGATTACGCTCGCGGAGACACGCCTCGCTAGTTTTGGAGAGCCTATCGTCGGTGCCCTAGCGTGCTGCCATCCAGTGCCGATTCTTTCATGCTCACAATTCGGCGAGGGTGAGGAGTATGAATTGATCGGCGGGAGTCAGCCGCTCTGATAGAATCGTCCTTGCTGTCGGCAGCCCTCGTGCCGGGCAGAGCCCTCCATTTGATGGGAGGTGATGCCCATGACCGATTTCACCGAGCTCGTGAAGCTCCTGACCGCTACGGTCTCGCTCCTCACGGCCCTTGTCGGCCTTTCCAAGGCACTCAAGCAGGGCTCGAAGCCCAAAAAGAAAGGTCACCGTCGCTAAGACGATGACCTAACTCTATTAAGCAACGGCTCTGCCCAGCTCACTACAACTTGGGCTGCCGTCGGCACCATTCTACCCTCCTGACGAGGAATTCGTCCATATTCCAAAAATCAAATCCTGTTCGCGCGTGGGCGCGTGGGCGTAAACTTTTAGTTGGGCAAACCCGACAGATTGGAGCTTGAAACATGAGGGATATGCACCTCATGTCGCTCATAAAACGTCTCCTGACCTCGAAGGAGAACGTTTTTTAGCGACAGAAGGAGACATAAATATGATCTGGTTTACCAGCGACACCCACTTCGGGCATGAGAACGTGCTGAAGTTCACCGACCGCCCGTGGGAGACGATTTGGCAGATGAACGACGCCATCGTCGACAGCATCAACGGCAGGGTTGCCGTGGACGACGAGCTCTACATCCTGGGGGATTTCTCATTCAAGATGACCGCCCAGGACGCCTACGGGCTGCGCAAGCGGATCGCCTGCAGGCGCATCCACCTCGTCCCGGGAAACCACGACAAAGACTGGACCCAGCCGGCGGTCGCGGGCGCCTTCACCGTGGAGCCGCCGATCTGCGTGCTCAAGATCGACGGGCAGAAGATCGTCCTGAGCCATTACCCCATGGCCGACTGGCAGGGCATGAGCCATGGATCGTGGCACCTCCACGGGCACATCCACAGCAGCGGCGGCGCGTACAACGAGTTCAACCGCAAGCAGGGCCTTCTGCGCTACGACGTCGGTTGTGATGCCAACGGGCACTCCCCGGTGAGCCTCGACGGGCTGAGGGAATGGTTCGCCGGAGTCGACGAGCCGTGCGGCCGGGTGAAATGGCCCTGGTGGGTCAACGAGACCGGCGACAGGCAGGTCGAGCGCGAGCTGGCGGCGTACAAGAGGGAAGAGGTGATTCGATGACGGTCTATGTGACGGGCGACATCCACGGTGGGCTCGACATGCAAAAGCTCCGCGACTGGGAGCTTGGCGACAGTCTTACCAGCGACGACTATCTCATCGTTGCCGGTGACTTTGGCTTTCCGTGGGACTTCTCTGCCGAGGAATGCGCCGACATCGCCTGGCTGGAGTCGCGCCCCTACACGGTACTGTTCGTCGACGGCAACCACGAGCGCTTCGATCACTGGGAGGAGCGCCCCATGGAGCCGTGGCATGGCGGGCTGACGCAGCGCCTGTCGGACACCTCGCCCATTCGGCGCCTGACGCGCGGCGAGGTCTTCGAGCTCGACGGCTCGACGGTCTTCACCATGGGCGGTGCCACGAGCGTGGACAGGGAATACCGCGTGCCGTATTCCAGCTGGTGGCCTCAGGAGCTCCCGGACGAGCGCGATTTCGATGCCGCGCGGGCGAGGCTCGACGAGGTCGGCTGGAAGGTCGACTGCGTCATCACCCATACCTGTGCCACGCGCATGCTCTCGCCGACGCTCTATCCGGACCCGGGCTGGGAACGCCCTGATGTGGACCGGCTGACCGGATTCCTCGACGAGCTCGAGGACCGCCTGGACTACAAGCGCTGGTATTACGGCCATTTTCACCGAGACGGCAACCCGGACGAACGTCATACCGTGCTGTACGACCGGATCGTGAGGCTCGGGGACAAGCTCCTGCCGTGGGGTGCGTACTGATGACTGTCTATGTGACGGGAGACGTGCACGGCAGGGCCGAGTACGGGGCCAGCAGGTTCGCCTTCAGGTCTTGGCCGCTGGGCCGGACCCTGACGCGCGATGACGCAGTGATCGTGGCCGGCGACTTCGGCTTTGTCTGGGATGGATCCAACGCCGAGAAATACTGGCTCGACTGGTTCGAATCGAAGCCGTGGACCACGTGTTTCGTAGACGGCAACCACGAGAACCACCACGCCCTGGCTGGGCTGCCGGTGCGGGAGTGGAACAGCGGGCTCGTCCATGAGGCGCGACCGCACGTGCTGCACCTGATGCGCGGAGAGGTGTTCGATATCGACGGGCTCACAGTCCTTGCCATGGGCGGTGCCGCGAGCAACGACAGGCAGTATCGCAAGGAGGGGAGGAGCTGGTGGCCCGAGGAGATGCCGAGCGAGGAGGAGACGGAGCACTGCCGCTCTTCGCTCGACCGCGTGGGCTGGAAGGTCGATTGCGTTGTGACTCACGAGGCCCCTGCTGCCCTTGCTGAGGTGCTGTGCCGCGAGCATGGACGCAGGTATCGTGGCGACCGGCTGCAAACTTTCCTGGGCGAGCTCGACTGGCGGCTCTGCTACCGAGCCTGGTTCTTCGGACATTATCACGGCGACGAATGGCGCGACGACAGACATCGCCTGATCTACCGAGACATCGTGCCGATCGAAGATGCTGCGCCCGGTTCTAGGAACCTTCTGGAAGCGCTCTAGAAGATTCCTAGAAATCAGCCGCCTGATAGGAGAAGCGCGGGGCTACTCGCCCTTCATCTGAGTTATGACCTCGATCTTGGCCTCGGCCACGGCCGCACGCTGCTCGGAGGCGGCAAGGCGGTCCTTGAGGGCGGCGACCTCGGCCATCAGGTCGCGCTGGGCCAGGAGTGCGTCGTTCAACTCGGCTTGGGCTTTCAGCGCGGCGTCGCGCTCGCCGCGCAGCCGCTCGATCTCATCGACCATGGCCACGGCCTCGGCATGGAGCTGGACGACCTGCCTGCCGAGCTCCCTGGCACGGGAGAGGTACCTGACGCCCGCGGCGTGGAGCTCGTTGTTCTCGAGTTCGAGACTCGCGGTATCGAGTTCGAACTTCTCCTCTATAAAGGCAATCCGCTCATTGCAGTCGGCCTCAATTTTTTCATTCCGATCCGTCGCCTCGGCGAGCTTGCGGTTGTATTCGTCGAGCTGGGCCCTGAGCAGCGCGTTCTCGGTCTTGAGATCGGCGGTCTCGCGCAGCAGCTTCTCTCGCCAAGCCTTTTCGATCTGCTCGGCGGCCTCATCGAGGACGTCCTTCGCGCCGGGCGTCTCGCTGATTTTTCTGTCGTTCGGGTTGTCTGTCATCGTGCGGCACTCTAATCAACAATGGGCATGGCTCCGCCATGCCGTACGGCTGGGAACAAATACGCGGCCGCTGTTGAGTTGTGTTTGTCCTGCGCTTGGTGAGTTCTAAAAGCGTTCAAGTCATGCGTTCACGCAGGTTTTCGATTGGAGAAATACCGCACGCTTTCATGGTATCACGTGCCTTAAAGACCATGAATGGACGGCCATATCGATTCGTTGAAAATGGCACCTACGACGTGCTGGTGGTAGGAGGTGAGGGCGTTAAAGATGTCGAGAATGATTATGGGATTGTTTTAGATGCGGGCATGAAAAAGGGTCGAATCGAAGTGTCTGGCCGGACGCCAATTGTCCGGGAACTGTTTCGGTTCGACCCTGTTTCATTTTACATCCGCGGCATGCTCTTATAGACGCTCGGCGATTACCGACCTTCACGACCTCGATAGTCGGGCTATGGACTTAAGATTTCTTGGGCTCCCAGCCGTTTTCGATTGCGGCGGGGTAGACTGCGGCGTAATTAAGCATCCAGCTGCCATCGCCCGCTTTTTGAATAAACCCCTTATCTTTCAAAGAGGTATAGGCCCGGGAAATCGTGTTCTTGCTCAAGTGGTAGTGCTCCTCAATCCATTTGCTTTTAGCGTAGAAGCCCATGGATTTTTTGTTTACGGAAGGCTTTCCAAGCTTCCATACAAGGCCGAGGATGAGGCGCTCGGCAGCGACGGTGGTGACGCAGCACGCCCACTCGGGCACTGAAATAAAATTAGCTTTATCCATGTTCCCTTTAATCTTTCGTTGCTCATTAACATCATCGCGGTATTTGTCGGAAATCGACGGTAGCTCACTCATGTTTACCGCCTAGTCAAGGTGGGCGGTACGACCTTCAAGCTGCTTGAAAAGTTCGTAGAACGAGCTTTCAAACATGTAATTCGAGCGATGGATTTGGATGAGCTTGCCGGACTCGCGCATAAACTTGCGCGCGGTGTTTTCGCTCCAGCCAGTGAGTTCGCGGATATCGTTAACGCGGAGCAACCGATCGCACTGAGCGGCACCAGTGGGGAAAGTCGGTGTGGACGCCTGAGTGCTAATCTGTGGAGTAGCCATGATGAGCTATCCTTTCAATGAGGGCCCTCCCTGTGCTTGTAAGACTTACCAGGTTCATAAGCACTTGGGGGGCCGGTTTCTATGACTACATGCGTAGCCATCTGACAGCTTTAGCATGTATTAAAACTCATTAGTTGTCAATCAAATAAAGCATCTACCTGCGGAAACGGTATTATAGTACCGTAATATTATGAATAAAACGATGAATGAAAAACATGCTATTTCTCGCTTCTCTGTATATAGGCGTTGATGAAGTCTTCGTAGCCTTTAACTGCTTTTATTTCTGATTGTTGAACGAGGCTTGTATACGTTTTGAGCGTGATATTGGGGTCCGCGTGGCCAAGAATACCTTGCACGCTTCTAACGTCCGATCCGTTCGCCAGCATAAAAGTGCTTACGCAATGCCTGAGCTGATGCGGGCAGATGCCCTTATATAGTTTTCCGCCAGTCGAATTGTTCGGCTCATAGATTCCAAGATTGCAGCTAACTGCGAAATCGCGAAACCAATGGTTGAAGATGTAGTTCTTCATGTGACAGACAGTAGGGACCCCTTGCTCGACAGCAATATCGCTAATGATGGGAGTGCTGCCAGTCTGGGACAGCCCCAGAGAGGCCAGGAGCTCTTTTTGTATGGCTGACCATGATTGAAGACGTTCGGCCAGGGTTTCTCCAACGGGGATTTTGCGTTGGCTTTCTTGTGACTTGGGTGCCCTCAGTTCATGATCGTTGGTGTACTGCCTGTCAATTTTCAAGGTTTTATTGGCAGGGTCCCAATCGCGCCATTCGAGGCCCAGCATCTCGCCTTTTCGCATACCCGTATACACTAGTACTAGCGTACCAACAGCTTCGGCGGTGAGCTCAATGTGTTGAAGATGTGTGCATAGGGTAGCTACTTGGTCGATTGTCAGTGATTCTCTTTTGTTGCGTGGTCTGCGAACATGAACGGTAGCGCAGGGGTTTCGGTCAATTATTCTCTTTGCGACTGCATTCGACAGAATCTGACGCAGTTTTGCATTGATTCGTACAAGCTCTGATGGTTTGTATTTTCCCGTACGACGAGCTTCGGCATATGTTTCTTCGATTAGATCGGGAGTTAGCCCCTCAATTGTCTGAAACGCACCGAATAGGTCTTCGATATGCCTGCAATCGTACGCTTCTCTTTCATAGCTCGTTGGCGCAAGCTCGGTGTCCCTATTTTCATGAAAGGCCCAGCAGTAGGACGCAAGCAAAGTGGGCTTTTTAGTTTTAGTGATCGTGCCAGAGGAGTTGATTTCAGCCAGCTTGGCCTGCATTGCAGCCTTAGCTTCTGTTTTAGTCTTGCAACGAACTGTATAAGTTGGGGATCGTTTGTAACGCCCTGTCTTAGGGTCCTTGACCCCAAGGGAAAAATAATAGCGATAGGTGTTAGGTGATCTCTTGTCTTTCCAACACGTGCCTCTTCCGCTAATGAGTGGCTGTTCTGACATCTTTGCACTCCGTTTCTTTGAATAGTTTTCAACAATTCAATGAGTGCAGTTTAGCTAAAGCTGTTAGTAATATGTTTGTAAAAGCGTAGGCGCAGCTACCGGAGGCAAAAGACACAAACTGCTATGTTTATCTGCGGTTATATGATGTTCAATGATGCTTGATGAATGGTAGGGGGTAGCATTAAATCATATCTCCTAAAGCGGGTGTCGACGGTTCGAATCCGCCCGGGGGCACCAGAGATTTGCCGAGCCCGGTACCGCTACGGTGCCGGGCTCTTCTGGTCTAAGGGCAGGGTTCGAGCCGTCGACACGCGCGTCACCAATTTCCCCGCGGGGGGAGTTTTCGAATCCGCTCGGGGGCACCAGAGATTTGTCGAGCCCGGTACACCGCCACGGTACCGGGCTCTTCTGGTTCATGTCATGTCAAAAACGAAGCGCCCGCTTGCTGGGGGAGCAAGCGGGCGCCTGTGAGCGAATATGTTTGCGGCGGGAGCCGTAATGGGCGGTGGGGCGGCGACTAGTTGGTCGTACCAGAATCGTCGCCCGTGCTCGTGCCCGAGCCAGAGCCCGAACCCGAGCCAGAAATCGAAACCGTCAGCGTAATCGTGTTGTCGGTGGACTGCTTGCCGGTGGGGGAGACGCCCGTAACGGTGGCGTTTTCGTTGCCGCTCACGGGGTTGCCGTTCTGGTCGCAGAACGCGATGTTGTAGAACCCGGCGTTGTTGAGCGCGGTGACGGCGGCGGAGATGCTCTTGCCGTACAGGTTACCCGGAACGCTGGCCTTGCCGGACTTCTTGGCAATGACGACGGTAATCGTGGCGCCGGGCTTCTGCTTGCCGCTGGGGTTCCAGCTGATCACGGTTCCCTCGGTAACTGAGTCGTTCTCCTGGTAGCTCACGTCGACGCCAAAGCCTGCCATATCGAGGGCGTTGCGCGCCTGGGCCTCGGTCATGTCGGTCAGGTCGGGGACGGACGTGGTATCCGGGCCGCTGGAGACCTTGTACGAGATGGTCGTGCCCTTCGCGACTTCCTTACCGGCTTCGGTGCCCTGCTCAAAGACCTGGCCCTCATCGGCCTCGTTGGCCTCCTCGGAGGCGTTGCCCTTCAGGCCAACGCTTGCCAGCGCGGCTTCTGCCTGGTCCTTGGTCAGGCCGACAAGCCGGGGAACCTCAACCTTCTCGGAGGGCTTGGGGCCCTTGGAGATTACCAGGTTCACCTTAGTGCCCTTGGCCTTCTTGGTGTTGCCGTTGGGCGTCTGCTCGGCGACCTTGCCCTCGTCGACATCGTCGTTGTAGCTTTGGTCGATGGTGCCGACCTCGAGGCCGGCTTCCTTGATCAGTTCGACGGCAGTCTGCTGGTCCTTGCCCAGTACATCGGGAACGGTGACCTGCTCGCCGCCAAAGAGTCCTGTGGCAAAGGCCACCACGATGCCGATGACGGCAACGGCTGCCACCACGGCGGCGATGATCTTGTTCTTGTTGGATTTGGGCTTTTCGACCTCGTAGGAGCCGGTGGAACCCGAAACCGAGCTACGGGCGGTATTCTGGCCGCTCACGCCCGAGACGGGACGCACCATGGCGCGCGTCTGATCGGAAAGCTCGCGAGTCTTGGTGGCGCCAAGCTCGCCGGGGGCACCGATGATGCGCGTGGGCTCCGAGATGTTGACGGCACGACCGGACAGGTAGCTGTTGAGCACCTGACGCAGCTCGTCAGCGGTCTGGAAGCGGTTTGCCGGGTCCTTCTCCATGCACTTGAGGATGATGCGCTCAAGGTCGGCGTCGACACCGGAGTTGATCTGGCTCGGCGGAATAGGCAGCTCGTTGACCTGCTTGAGTGCGACCGAGATGGCGTCATCACCGTCAAAGGGCACGCGGCCGGTGGCGCACTCGTACATCACGACGCCCAGCGAGTAGATATCCGAGGTGGGGCCGAGGTCCTGACCGCGGGTCTGCTCGGGGCTGACGTAGTGGGCGGTTCCCAGCACGTTGTTGTCTTGCGTGAGGTGGCTGTTCTTGGCGCGCGCGATGCCAAAGTCCATCACCTTGATGTTGCCGTCGGGCAGCACCATGATGTTCTGCGGCTTAATGTCGCGGTGGATGATCTCATGCTTGTGAGCGACCGAAAGCGCGGAGCTGATCTGCGAGCCGATCTGGGCGACCTTCTTGGGGTCGAGGGCGCCGTGGCTCTTGATGCCGCTCTTAAGGTCGGTGCCGCGCAGGTACTCCATGACGATGTAATAGGTGTCGCCGTCCTTGCCCCAATCGTAGACGCCCACGATATAGGGGGAGGAGAGACCGGCTGCTGCCTGGGCCTCCTGCTTAAAGCGTGCGGCGAAGGTTGCGTCGCCAGCATACTGCGGCAGCATGATCTTGACGGCTACCGTGCGGTCGAGGACCTGGTCCTGCGCACGGTAGACGGTCGCCATACCGCCTGTCCCCACCTTATCCTTGAGGAGGTATCTTCCCCCGAGGACCCTCTGTTCCATTCCTGCTCCTAACATAACTATTCGCTCAACGATGTGTGTAGTACCTACGATGTGGCCGCTGGGGCCGTGTGGCGCGTTGCCGCTAACTCTTCGGCCGCGGCGCGCCTCGGGTGTCCGATTCGATCATGGGCATCACGCTCCCTGTGCGGCGAGCGCCGCGGTCAGGACGATGCCGGCAATCTTGGCCGCCTTGACGTCGTGTTTGTCGTAATCCTCCAAGGCCACCGAGATGGCGACCGTGGGTGAATCGTAAGGTGCAAAGCCAACGAACATCGAGTTGACGTTGGTGCCGCCGGTCTCGGCCGAGCCGGTCTTGCCGGCGACCTTGACGCCGGGGACCTGGGCATCGGTGCCGGTACCGGACTGGACGACGGCGAGCATGGCCTGCTTGACCTGGTCGGCCGTGGCGGAGCTGACGGCCTGACCCAGCGAGCGGGACTGCGTGGTCTTGACCACAGTTCCGTCCGGGGCGAGTACCTGGGCTACAAAGTACGGGTCCATGACCACGCCACTGTTAGCGATGGCGGCGGCAATCACGGCGTTTTGCATGACGGTGGTCTGCGGCCCGGGCGTGTGGTCCATGCCGACAGGCTGGCCGGCGCCGGCCCAGGCGGTCTCCCACTCGGTCATGAGCGACGGGTCGGCCATGATGGAGGCCGCGGAGGTCAGGTCTTGGCCGAGCTTTTGGCCGTAGCCAAAGGCGTTGGCAAACTGCACGAGCGTGTTTGCGCCAACTTCGTTTGCCACCTGGCCAAAGACGACGTTGGAAGACACGGCAAAGGCCTGCTGCAGGCTGATGGTGCCGTAGCTCTCGTTGGCATAGTTGGTGACCGGCGCGTTGCCGATGTCCATGGAGCCGGGCGCCTGGTAGGTGCTGGTAAGGCTGGCGGTGCCGGTCTCGAGTGCCGCGGAAAGCGTAACGACCTTAAACGTGGAGCCCGGCGTGTACAGCGCGTCCATGGCGCGATTGTACATGGAGCCGTCCTCGCCGCCGCCCGCCTGCAGCAGGGCGTCGATGTTGGTGTTGTCGTAGGTGGGCGAGCTGGCACATGCGAGTACCGCGCCGGTACGCGGGTCGATGACCACTACAGCGCCCTTAAAGCCCTTGAGTGCCTGCTCGGCCGCCGTCTGGATACGCGAGTCGATGGTGAGCTTGGCGGTGTTGCCCGGCTGGGTCTGGCCCGCGAGTGACGCGATGGCGTTGTTCCAGCTGGAGTAGTCCTTAGAACCGGTGAGCGTGTCGTTCATGACGCTCTCGATGGCGGTGGTGCCATACTGCTGGCTCACGTAGCCAACCACGTGCGCTGCCAGGTTACCGTTGGGGTAGGAGCGTACGTAGGTGCCGTCCTCCTGCTGCAGCGACTCGGCCAGCGTCACGCCGTCGGACGTGATGATGGAACCGCGCTGGATGTACTTGGAGCGGGCGATGGTGTGGTTGTTGGTCGGCATGTCCTGATAGTCCTTGGCCTTGATGACCTGGACATAGGTGAGGTTGCCGATAAGGATGGCGAACAGCGCCGTAAAGGCGAGTACCGCGCGGGTTAGACGGTTGGCGAGCGCAACGCGGCCGAGCACACCGGATTCAGGCGTGTCGAGCAGGCGACGGCGCATGCGCGAGCCGACGGAATGGCTGCCGCTGCCGTAGGAAGACGAGGTGGCAAAGCGCGTGCCCGTCGGGGCGGCGGCAGATGCGACCTGATCATCGGTGATGGCAGCCATGGTGCCGGTGCCGGTAAGCTCGGCCTCGCGTCCGGTCGCCTCGTCACCGGCGCGCAGTAGGAGCGCGACGATGATAAAGCTTGCCAGCAGCGAGGAACCGCCCTGGCTCATAAAGGGTAGGGTGACGCCGGTCAGCGGGATCAGGCGGGTAACGCCGCCCACGATCAAAAAGGCCTGGAAGCTGATGGCGGCCGTAAGGCCCGTGGCACTAAAGGCGGCGAGATCGGATTTAGCGCGGGCAGCCGTGGTGAGGCCACGCACGGCAAAGAGCATAAACAGGATGAGCACGGCGCCGCCGCCCAAAAGGCCCATCTCCTCGCCGATAGCCGAGAAGATAAAGTCGGACTCGACGACAGGGATGTTGTTGGCCATGCCGTTGCCGATGCCAACGCCGACCAGACCGCCATCGGCAAGCGAGAAGAGCGACTGGACGATCTGGTAGCCCTGGCCCTGGGCGTCCTTAAACGGATCGACCCAAACCTGGAAACGCACCTGAACGTGAGACAGGAACTTGTAGGCGCCCACGGCTCCAACGGCTAAGAGCGCAAGGCCGATAACGACATACGAGAATCGTCCCGTGGCAACGTAGAGCATCAGCAAGAAGATGGTGTAGAACAGCACGGCCGAACCCAGGTCGCGTTCGAAGACGACGACGAGCAGGCACACACCCCACACGGCAAACAGCGGCAGCAGCAGTCGCAGGCGGGGGATCTTAAAGCCCAGGATCTTGCGGTTGGAGATGGAGAGCAGCTCGCGGTTCTCGGCCAGGTACCCGGCCAGGAACAGCACGATAAAGACTTTGGCGAACTCGCCGGGCTGGATGGTAAAGCCCGCGATGCGAATCCACAGCTTGGAGCCCGAGATCGTGGTGCCGATAAAGATAGGCAGCATCAGCAGAATGATGCCGATAATGCCAAAGGTGTACTTGTAGCGCATGACTACGTCGAGGTTCTTAACCAACGCGAGCGTTCCCACCATGAGCGCCACCGAGACAAACAGGATGATGAGCTGTGAGATGGCGAGAGCGGGGGCGAGACGCGTCACGAACGTGATGCCGATGCCCGAAAGCACAAAGACAATGGGCAGGATAGCGGGGTCGGCACCGGGCGCCAAGATGCGCACGGCAATGTGGGCCGCGGCAAAGGCGGCAAAGAGGCCGATCGGTACGGCGAGCGTCTCAAAGGAGATAGCGGCGCCCGCGGTGAGGACGTACATCGCATACAGCAGGATGACGGGGAACGCCGAGGCGATGAGCAAGAGCAGTTCGGTGTTGCGGCGACTCATAAGCGGCACTCCCTTTCTAATTCTTATCGGAGGCTTCGGCCTCGGCGGACTGTTCGGCGGTTTTCTCGGAATCTGATTCGGAGGTCGATCCCTGGTCGGTGTTGTCGCGAATCGTTTGCGCGTCGATCACCTGGCGGGTCTGCTCCTCGTCGATCTGGTGGCGGTACTTGGATATCGTGTCCTGCGCATCGTCGACACTTGTTTGCGGAATGCCCGCCTTGAGGCGGTTTTGCGTGTCTTCGGGCAGGTCGGACAGCTTAATACTGGTTTCGCTTTCGAGCCAGTGAAGCTTGAGTCCGAGCGGCTTGCCGGGCAGGCCGCGCCAGACGGCGACATTGCCCTGGTGGGTACCCAGGTAGTACGAGCCGGTGACACCCGTGTAGGCCCAGATGCCAGCTGCCAGCACAAAGACGAGGGCCAGGATGGCGGCGATAGTAATGTTGCGGCGACGCACGCGTTGCGCCTCGCGCATAACGCCATCGTCAACCAGGTCAACGACTACTACGGTCACGTTGTCGTGGCCGCCGGCGGCAAGCGCCGCGTCCACTAGGTTGTCGACGCAGATTTGCGCGGTTGAGGACTGCGTGGCGATGTTCTCGATATCGCTATCAGGAATCATGCTCGAAAGGCCGTCAGAGCAAAGGATCAGGCGGTCGCCTTCCTCGATATGCAGAGTGAAGTGGTCGGCATACATGGCGGGGTCCGAGCCCAGCGCACGGGTGATGACCGAGCGGTTGGGGTGGACGCGAGCCTCGTCTGCCGTAATCTCGCCGGCGTCCACGAGCTCCTCCACGTAGGAGTGGTCGCGGGTCACGCGGATGAGCGTGCCCTCGTGGAGCAGGTAGGCGCGAGAGTCACCCACGTGGGCGATGGCGAGCGTGTCGTTTTCGATATAGGCGCAAGTGGCTGTGCAGCCCATGCCGGGCTTGCCCAGGCCGTTCAGGGCCGCCTCGATTACGGCGGCGTTGGCTGCCTCGACGGCTGCGGCCAGGCGTGCTGCGTCGGCGGACTGCGGGGCCGTCTTGGCAATAGTCTCGACGGCGATGGAAGAGGCTACCTCGCCGGCGGCGTGACCGCCCATGCCGTCGCATACGCAAAAGAGCGGCGACTGCACCAGGTAGGAATCCTCATTGTGCGGGCGTACGCAGCCAACGTCAGAGCGGGCGCCCCACATGAGTTGCGTGGTGGTGCCGGCATCATAGGTCGAGTCGGTCTCGATGCGCTCCTCGGTCAGGGGCTCAAAGCTCATGGTCGAGCCGGGGTCTTTGAGCTTGGCCTCAACGGCGGCAACGTCGATCTCGGCTGTGTCACCGGGAGAGACGGTGTCGGTCTCGGCGTTTGATTCGGAATCGCCGGTGTCCGGGGAGCCGGGCTCTGCGGACGCGCAGGCGATCGACTCGTCGTCTTGCGGGCTGACGTCTATAGGCTCGGGCGTCGCAAAGTGCGACGGCGCGGGTGTGCTTTGCGACTGGGCGGCGGGCTCGGCCACGGCATCGGACTCGCTTGCGGGCGCAGGCTGCGGGGCCTTGGGTGCAGGGCCGTCCTCGGGGGATGGCCCCGCCTCGGGCGCCGGCGTAGACGCGGGCGCAACCTCGGATGCCGGGGCTATGGGAAACGCCGGCGCGGCGGGTTCGGGTGCCGCAAACACCGCAGCGCTCTCGTTGATTGCCGCGGCGACGGGCTCTGCAAAGTGAGCCGGCGCCGGGGTTGCTTCGGGCGCTGTGGGCTGTTCCGCAGCATGTGCGCCGATGGGCGCCGCTACGGCATCCTCTTCGCCCTCGTTATCGGCGAGATCCGAAATATCATGCGTTACATGCGAAAGAGGCAGGGAGAACACGGTGTCCTCGGGCTCCACGGGTGTGGAGTCCGCCGGAGCGGCGTGGGCCGGTGCAGCTACGGCGGCAGCCGGTGCCTCGGTCATGGTTGCGGACTTGTTCTCCTCGTCGATCATCGACGGTTCACCTTCATGACCACGTCGCCAATCTGGACTTCGTCGCCCTCACGCAGCGTCGCGGGCTCCACGAGCTGGCGGCCGTTGACGAGCGTGCCGTTAAGCGAGTTGAGGTCCTCGATGATGAGCGCCGGGCCCTGCAGCGAAAAGCGCGCATGCGAGGCCGAGACGAACGGTTCGTTGATGCAGATGTCCGAAGATGGCGAGCGACCGACGATGACGGGGCCGAGCATGTCTACGTGGATGCCGCGGATACCGCGCGGGCCCTTGTCCACATCGATCGTCCAGATAGCCGAGTCGCGGCGCTGTCCGCGCACAAGTCCCACGCCGGTCTTCATGACGGCGAACAGGAAGATATAGAGCAGGGCGACCAAGACGATGCGGCCTGCAAAAAGGACGATATCGATGTTCATAAGCGACTATCCCCTAAATTCAAAGGTACTCAGGCCAAACGTCAGCAGATCGCCGTTGCGCAGCGGGCAGCGCGTAATGCGGCGGTTGTTGACGAGCGTGCCGTTGGTGGAATTGAGGTCCTCGATCGACCAATCCGAGCCCGTAAAGGTGAGCTGGGCGTGGCGGCGCGACACGTTGGGGTCGCGCAGGGCAATGTCGGAAACTGAGCGCTCGCGACCGATGGTCACCTGTGCGGAGGTGATGCTATGGCTCTCGCCGCTCACGACGTCGACGAGCTGGGCGAGCGGGCGCTGCGGGGCGCGAGTGCTCGCCATGTTGGAAGCGATGCCGGCTGCGGCGCCTAGGCCCACGGCGGCACCGGTCGCGGCGGCTCCGCCCATGCCGGCAAGCGCGTCGCGCGAGACGGTCTGCGGCACCGGGATGGGTGCGGCGGCGGGGTCGGGGACGCTAGGCGCGAAGGGGTCTGCCACGGCAAGCGG
>UQPJ01000015.1:0-38623 GCA_900543015.1 uncultured Collinsella sp. | reverse complement strand
AGCGGTATCGATATGCGGGTTTAACGGTATTATATTGACCACATAGATTTTTAACTTGCATTTCTACCCGCCCTTTTCGTAGAGTCGCCGATACGTGCTTAGCGCACCCTCGGCGCGTCCGGCAGGCTTTGCGAAATGGGATCCAGGAGACTTCGGCGCAGCATCATCTTGCGGAATGCTTCTAATGAGCCTCCCATCCTTCAAAAACAGAATCTCATCGCACAGCCTATCGACCGAATCCAAGATGTGGGATGACATGATGATGCACGTACCAGAATCGGCCAGCTTCCTGAGAATCTCGGAATGCAAGTCCACCCTGCTGGGGTCGAGCGCGTTCATGGGCTCATCTAATAGAAGGTACCGTGCGCCCGTCGCATACGCAATCGCCAGGGTAAGCTGCTGCTTCATGCCCTGGCTCAGAGTGCGGATCCTCATCTTCGCGAACTCGCCTATCTGCGTTTGTTCCACTATCTCTTCGATATCGCGAGCATGCGGCCACATATCGCAAACCATCTTGAGGTGATCTTCCGCACGCAATCCGGGATACAGCAGCGTCCCCTCACCAGGTGCATAGAAGATCATAGAACGGACCTCTCTCGCACCCGTACCCTGCACCTCATCCAGAACGATGCTCCCGTCCACGCGAGGACCCGGCAAACCTGCCATCGCACGCAGCAACGTCGTCTTTCCATGCCCGTTCGGAGCGACGAGACCGTAGACCGTACCCGGGGCAAACTCAGCGTTCACCGAATCTACGAGCACCTTCTTTCCATAAGAGATCGTCAGCGTTTGAAGGTCAATCATCGAGATCATCCCCTTTCGATCTTTGGAACACTCAGGCGCACCATCAACGGAGATACGGCGCCCAAGACCACCAGCAGAGCGCCCGATGCGCCGACGACCTCTCCAAAAGGCATCGCGTTCGTCCCTCGCCCAAGGAACCCAATCGTCCCCACCTGGGAAGCGGGATCAAACGAGGCGAATGGAGCCAGCAGCGCGACGCCCATGCCCACGCTTTCAACATGAGCGCTCAACGAACCCAACACCAAGAGAACCGCGCAAACCATTCCGGTGACAACGGGGTTGCGGCTAATCGCTGCTGTCAACGCAGCGACGACGGAAATCACGCCGTATGCCATGACCAGCAACGGAATACTGCACAACACCGCCTCCCCCACCGTGGACGTTGTCGAAGCTCCCGCCCGAATGAGAGCGACGGGATACTCCGATCCACCCGCACCGTTCTTAATCACGGACACAACGACAGCGGGAACCATCGACACCAAAAGCAGCACCAAGCCAAGCAGGAGAGCCAGCGCAACAGCCGTCAGAAAACGCACATGCGCTGTTGCGGGGATCTGGAGAACCAGAAGGGAACGACACTGCAGGTGGGTGCACGCGAGCGATGTGACAACCACGGGCAACAGCAAAAATAAGGAGGGAAGCGCTGCCTGGAGATACGAAAGGAGGATTAATGGGGGCATCTTCGTACTTAACTCGTAAACCTTGGGGTCCGGCAAGCTCGCGATCGACTCAAGCAGAAGGGCGCGCGCCTCCGCACGAGAAGGAGTCTCCGGCTCGATTCCGATCGATTGCAGGAGAGTCGCATCTGCCGCGCCCAGCTCACCTCGAGCGCGCTCGTACGTCGCAAGGCTTCGAAACCCCTCCGCAGGCATAGGCGCGTACACGAAACCCGAAAGAGCATCTCGCATGTCTTCCAGGGCCGCTTTGCCCTCGACGTCCATATTCGCAGCGTTCTGCTCTAGATACCGATCTATTGAACGGAGCTCCCCATCCCTATACCGAACAGCGGAAACGTTATCAGCGTCAGGAAACATCTCGACCAGAGCCGGGGCCAGCATCGTCGTCGACATTGCAATCGCGCATACGGCGAGGGTAGGAGAACGCAGGAGCAGTTTCCCCATCGTTCTTACGTATGCAACGGCGGAGGCACAAGCGCTCGAACGAGTTGCCGTTCTCGATGCAGTGAAGGAACCTCTCTCAAGACAAATCGGGGATATCGGGCACGCGCAGCCGCTCTTTCCAGCAACGCAAAGCAGGCTAATTGCCAGCACCTCGATCCCGATTGCGCATACGAGGGCAATCGCGCCACGCTCGAAGCAAAGTCCAGGCAGATTCACTATCTGCGTTGTCGGGTACGGGCTATAGGCGCCGACGGTCAACTCAGTGTTCGCATACGTAAGGGGATTCAACAGGGCGAACTCACGTAAAGCGATGGATCTTCCGTAATACCCGGGAACCATCGTCACCCCCATCAGGGCACATACGAACACGATTCCAAGCGTAGGGTTATTGGCAATCTTCACGGCAAGGTGAACGACAAGCGAGATGAACGCTGCCACCAAGAATTGCAAGATGGCCGTCTGCGCGAACACCAGCCAAGCCGGTTTGATAACCGGAGTCGCATATTGAATGTAGCCTATCGGATAGAACGGCGAGCCCGGGCCATTCTTCACAAGCGCGGCGATTATCCCTGGAAGATTGATGGCGAGGACGGCAAGCATTGCAAAAACACTCGCCCATACGCTCGATGCAACAAGTCTACCCAGCTCGCCCATCGGTGCCTGGATGATGAGCTTTTCACGTTTGTTAAGACGCGCGGCAAGGAACGAGACGGCAACGGCCGTTGCGACCCATAGCAAGTACTCCTTCGATCCGTCATAATAGGTGTACTCTCCATCCGATATCTGCAGAAACGGAAGTAGGGGAGAGAGCGGTGCCAAGATAAGACGTCCCGCGGCAAGAGGGTACAGAAGCGCGGGCATGCTTGATGAAGAGGTATAGACACCGTCCTCCCCCGCATTCACAAGCGCATCCGCATAGGATGCTGACAATTCCTGCTCAACACGGGTTATTCCCGACTCGAGGTATTCGACCCGTCCGTCGATGCCAGCCGCGCTCCTGAAGACGGGCAGAGCACAAAGAACCATCAACGCAACAACGACAACACAGAGCGACCTGGAGGAGAGAAGCGACCTAAAGATCGCCTTCGAGATTTTGAGCATATTCATCGCCAACCTTAACCTCATCCAGTCGGAACAGAGGGGCCGAACAAAATGCTCGGCCCTTCCTTGCATCTAGTAGGTGCTATAGACAAATTGCCATTTATCAGTTGTGCCAAGAACACCACAGGAGCACATTGCAGCGAGGCGGGATTCCCTATGATGCGCGGATCGGCGATAGCCATTTCGGTAGGAGATCGTCTTGTAAGAGATGTTGAACATCGAGATGCTGTGCCCGCTTACGCCGCGAGGACAGCTGTAGCTCCAGTAGGTATCGACGACGTCGTCCGTATACCCGAGGGGCTCAACGAGGGCACACTGGCTGCTCTCCTGGGAAGGAGGCATCGGGGTATCCGCAAAAGCGGGGGCTCCCGGCAGCAACAGACAAAGAGCGAGGCCGAGGAAAACCAAGAGCTTACACGACTTAACAGTACTGAACATAATCCTCTCCAATCTAGAGGGGTTTCGGTTGCAGTATGCTGTGATTACTTGCCGGCAAAGTCAATTTAACATAAACTGTTAAAAAGTAACCTGAGTTTTTTAAATTCTTCGGAGGTTATTATGAGTTCCGACAATCGCACTCCCCGGCTTCATTCCTTCCGCATCGCATGTGCGATAGCCTCTGCGACCCTTTGCGCCACCGCCATCGCACAAGTGGCGTTCTCCTTAAAGCCAGCAATCGAAGTGCTCGACAACCCTGTAATTGCAGACTCCCCCGCGTATCCAGCCCTTGCGATCTCGACATTGCTCCCTGCCGTCATCGGTATCGCTACGACCATCCTCAGCGCCGTTCTCGTGTGGACGATCAAGAGCGGAGACCCCTTCAAGAAAGGGTCTGCGACATGCTTGAAGGTGCTCGGCATTCTCTTCGTTGTTCAAGCTGCCACCAGCCTCTACGCCGGCTCACTCAAAACCTCCGTTTCGATGTTTGGCGGCGAGGGGGCCGTCGGCGCCCAAGAGATCGCTTCATCATTCGATTGGACCTCTCTGGTTCTCGGCATCGTCCTGTTCATGCTTTCCCAGCTCTTCTTGTACGCCCGAGAGCTGTACCTCGACTCCGACGAGATTGCGTAAGGAAACGCCATGCCCGTAATTGTTCGCCTCGACAAGATCATGGCCGAGCGAAAGATTTCCTCGAACGAACTTGCCGAAAGGATTGGAACCACGCCCGTGAACCTGTCCCGTATTAAAAAAGGGCATATTCGCGGCATTCGCTTCAACACACTCGAGCAGCTATGCCTCGCCCTTCGTTGCCAACCCGGAGACCTTCTCGAAGTCATGAGCGAAGAGGATGCCCGAAAGGAGTTCGGACTCGATTGGTCCGCCGAGGATTAGAGGGCGGTCGTACTCGCCCTGCACACGGGGATGCGAATCGGCGAGGTCTGCGGCCTTCGCTGGTGCGATGTGGATTTCGAGACGGGCCTGATCTCGATCAGACACTCGGTGGCGTACGCGAAGGGAATGGGTTCGTTCATCAAGGACACCAAGACCCATGACGCCAGGGGTATCCCCATCGACCCGGTCGGCCTACTCCCCTTCCTGAAGGAGACCCACGAGATCGACTGCGGAAAGCTGCGCTTGCGCGGCCTTACCGGGGCGGTCGAGATCGGGGACTGCTACATCCTGTCGGAGCCGGGCGCGACCTTCGCGACGACAAGCTATATCCGCAGGGCGTTCAAGACGTTCTCGGAGACCAACGGCCTCATGGGCACCAACGACGAGCTGATCACGTTCCACGGCCTTCGCCACACGTTCGCAACGCAGTGGATCCGCCAAGGCGGCGATATCAAGGCGCTCCAATCGATCCTCGGCTACAAGGACGCCATGGCGACGCTCAACGTCTACGCCGACATCGAGCCCATCTCCAAAATCCATAACATGCTGCGCGCCACGCCGTGCCTTTGGCGCGGGCACCTCGGGCCGAGGGTCGATCCGGGTCCCATGTTCCAACAGAGGATCCAGGAGTCCATCGAGACGCTCCAGGCGTTCGGCTACGGCATCACCGAGCCGGACGACCGAAATATCGCCATACGCGACGTGAAGACGAACAGTTGGCTCTAGCTCACCGAGTACGCGGCAGTGCTGGGCCCATCCCAACTGAGGTCACGGTGGTCCGATAGGGGCGCCGCCCGCGGCATGCGCCGCGGAGCGGTATCCCCTACCGAAGGGCGGGGATGCCCTCCGCTTCCAGTTCGGAATCAGCCGTCGGAGGCGTTCGGCTGACTGCGGGAACGGCCTGTCCGCTCAATGTGTTCGGCTGAGATCGGAAATCAACCCAACACGAGCCGGACACGCGCCAGACGGCTCTTCCCCGTACGGCCTTCCCCCTTACGCTCATGTTGCAGGCATGTAACGCCGCAGCGAGCGCGCCTTTTTTGCGCCAGACAGGTACAATGATGAACACTGTACCGTAGCGGAGCGCCCCGCGCGCGCCGCAATCACGCGAAAGGGTTTCCCATGGCCGAGATCTCGTCCTCCCGTATCGTCATCACCGTCCTTGGCAAGAACCGCCCCGGCATCGTCGCCGGCGTCACCCGTGTCCTAGGCGAGGCCAACGTCGACATCCGCGACATCACGCAGTCCATTATCGAGGACATCTTCACCATGACCATGCTGGCCGATACCGCCGAGTCCAAGCTCGACTTCGCTGAGCTGCAGAAGGCCCTGGCCGAGGCCGGCGAGCTTTCGGGCGTCAACGTGTCCATCCAGCGCGAGGACGTCTTTAACTTTATGTACCGCCTGTAGCGAACAGGCTGCGTGGAGACGGCCCAACGTGCGCCCAGGCGCAACGTCACCACATGGCCCGGAGAGGAGCGCACATGGCCTACGACGCCAAGAAAATCTACTACCGCTTCGACGACCACCTGAGCCGTCTGGTCTTGGATTACGAAGCAAGCCGCCAGATTTCGTCTGAGAGCGAAAACCTCTACCACGGCCTGCCGACCGACCCTTATGACGAGGGCCTGTTTGTTGAGCACAATGTCAAGCGCGGTCTTCGCAATGCCGACGGATCGGGCGTGGTCGCGGGCCTCACTCGCATCTCGGATGTGCACGGCTACAACAAGGTCGACGGAAAGGTCGTGCCCGATCAGGGCAAGCTCACGCTTCGCGGCTACAGCATCGAGGATCTGGTCAACAATGCCCAGGCCGAGAATCGCTACGGCTACGAGGAAGTCGCCTATCTGCTTATCACGGGTTCGCTACCCAACAAGGAAGAGCTCGACGGCTTTTGCGAGCGCCTGGGCGCCTTTAGACATCTGAGCGACGAATACGTCCGCGAGTTCCCCATGACCACGGTGTCGTCGAGCATCATGAATGTGCTTCAGCGCGCCGTGCTGCTGCTCTACGCCTTCGACGCCGAGCCCGACGCCATTACACCCGAGCACGAAATCGACGTCGCCATCTCCATGCTCGCCCGTCTCCCCCGCATCGCCGCCTTCGCGCATATGGCCTCGGTCGCCAAGCGCCGCGGCTCCGAGGTTCATGTACCGCACCCCACACCCGGCTTGTCCACGGCCGAGACCATTTTGCAGGTGTTGCGCGGCGGCATGGCATTCACCCGCGACGAAGCCATGCTGCTCGACGTGATGCTCATGCTGCATGCCGAGCACGGCGGCGGCAACAACTCCACCTTCGCCTGCCGCGTGTTGTCCTCTTCGGCAACCGACCCGTATTCCGCTTACGCCGCGGCTATCGGCTCGCTCAAGGGCCCGCGCCACGGCGGTGCCAATGCCAAGGTCGTGTCTATGCACGAGGACATCCGCGCGCATGTCTCCAACTGGGAGGACGAGGACGAGGTTGCAGCCTACCTGGGCAAGATTCTCGACAAGCAGGCCTTCGACGGCACGGGTCTCATCTACGGTATGGGCCACGCCGTCTACACGCTGAGCGACCCGCGTGCCGAGGTGTGCCGCCGTTACGCGCGCTCACTGGCAGCCAAGAAGGACTTGGGCGAAGAGTTCGCACTCATCGAGCGCATCGAGCGCCTGGCCCCGCAGGTGATGCGCGACCACGGCATGACCAAGCCCATCTGCGCCAACATCGACCTGTACACGGGCTTTATTTACAAAATGCTCGGCGTGCCCGAGACGCTCTTTACACCGCTGTTCGCCGTCGCCCGTATGGCCGGCTGGTCGGCGCACCGCATGGAAGAGCTCTTCTGCGCGCACCGCATCATCCGTCCCGCGTATCGCCCGGTTATCGAGCCGCTGGAATACAAGCCGCTCGCCGACCGCTAGGACGCGGACCGTTATAGAACTCGAGCGTGGCCAGGGCATCACCGCCCTCGGCCACGCTTTTTATGCCAGTAGAAAGGGCTGCATCAAATGATTGTGTTTTCCGATATGGACGGAACGCTGCTGACGAGCGATAAGCAAATGAGCGATGCCACCCGGGCGATGCTCGACGAGCTCGCACGTCGTGGCATCGAGTTTGTTCCCTGCACGGGACGTCCACTGTCGGGCATCTTTGAGCCCATTCTCGCCCATCCCGCCGTGCATTACGCGGTCTGTGCCAACGGCGCCAGCGTCTGGCAGCTCGACGAGGATACGCCCACCGACGCCTCGCGCGCCACGTGCATCTTGAGCCGTCCGCTCGACCGTGGCATTGCCCACCGCATCCATCGCATTGCCGCCGGCCACGATGTGACCTTCGATATCTTCGCGGATGGGCAGTGCTTCCTCCCCCGCTCGCTATACGGGCGTCTGGATGAGTTCTGTGGCGGCGACCCCCACATCGCGGCTTCGCTCAAGCGCACACGAACGCCGATCGACATGAATATCGACAGCAAGATCGACGAGGTCGAGACGCTCGAACGCATCGCTATGTACTGGCACGACCCCGCCGATCGCGACGCCATCGCGGCGGCGCTCGACACGCTCGGAGGCATTGAGGTCACGCGTTCGTACGCCATGAATATCGAGGTTATGGGCGAAGGCGCCACCAAGGGAACGGCCCTCACGCGGCTGTGTGAGCATCTGGGCGAGCGTCTCGCCGACGCCTGGGCGTTCGGCGACAACATCAACGACATCCCCATGCTGCAGGCAGCGGGCCATGGCATGGCCATGATCAACGCCGAGCCCGAAGATCGCGAGGCCGCCGACGCCATCACCGAATACGACAACGACCACGACGGCGTCGCCCGCACCATCATGGCCGCCCTCGCCTAGTCATTGGTCAGTCATTGGGGACGTTCTTAAACGACTAGTCACTGGGGACACTCTTCGCAAAAAGCTGCAAGGACTGTCCCCCACTGTCGGCAGAAAAGGAACGTCCCCATCTGCCGGATTAGGAGAGACTCTCCAGCACGCGACGGAGCTCCTGCTGGACGGCGTGGTCGCGGTTACAACCCACCACGCGATCGGCCACCGCCTTGAGCGCGGGGCGCGCGTTTTCCATCGCGCAGCCCGTGCCGACAAAGCGAATGATCTCGTAGTCGTTCATCGAGTCGCCAAACGCCATGACCTCGTCGCGACCAATGCCGTAATGCTCCGCGAGCTGCGCGATACCCGAGGCCTTCGACACACCGGGCTGCATGGCATCGATCCACGCGTTGCCCGAAGGCGCGAAAGTAAAGAGCTGACCAAGTTCGCGCTGTAGCACGTACGCACTGTCCATAACCGCACTGTCGTCGCAAAAGATACTCGCTTTGATGATATTTACGCTGGGATCGGGCAGCTCCCAAATACGCTCGGCATTGGGAAGGTCCTTATCGACCTCACGCACGAACTTGCACTCGTCATCGAGCAGGAAGGACTTGGTTCGGTCAAAGAGCGCAAGATGCAGATTGGGAAACGTCCTGACGGCTTGGGCGAGCCTTCGAATCGCCAGGTGGGAATACACCTCACGGTCTACCATCTTACCGTCGGCGTAGACTTGGGCGCCGTTAGCGGCGACAAAGTCCATCTTGTCGCGAACGGGCGCAAAGAACTCGCACAGGCGATCGTAGCGACGACCTGACGATGCGGCGAAATGCACGCCATGCTCGTGTAGCGCCAGAATCAGTTCGTAGGTCTCGGGAGGCACCTGGCCGTTTTCGTCAAGCAGTGTGCCGTCCATATCGGATGCAATCAGTTTAAACATAGAAAAGCTCCCTTCGGGCTTGTTGGAATCGAACGTGTATCCGATTCCAACGTACCCAAAGGGAGCTCAAATAAGACTCCGCGGGCGTAAACGTTACATAGACCTGGCAAATAGCTCACGCGTGCCAGAGAGCCCACGACCGCGGCGGCAGGCGACACACGGAAGAGTGTCCCCGACAACTAGTCGTTTAAGAACGTCCCTGATGACTAGTCGGCGTAGGTGAAGGTTGTAACGTCGAACATGCCCTCGGGGCGAATGCGGAGCGTCGGGATGACCGGCAGGGGCAGAAAGATGATGCCCATGATGGGGTCGAGCGGCGGCTCAATACCCATGGCGCGCGCCTTGGTCATAAAGTCGTCGTGCTGCGCCGCCACGTCCTCGGCCGTGCCTTCGCTCATAAGGCCACCGAGCGCCAGCGGAATGCGCGCCACGACCTCGCCGTTGCGCACCAGCACGTGGCCGCCCTGGCCCACGGCCTCAACGGCAGCCATCATATCCGCCGCATTGTCGCCCACCACGCACACGTTGTGCGAGTCGTGGCCGATCGTCGAGGCGATAGCGCCGCCCGTGATGGTAAAGCCGCGCACCCAGCCGCGACCGATGTGCTTGCCAACAAGACCCAGGCCCGCAGGACCATCGCCGTCGGCGCCCTCGGCCTGCAGTGACACGCCGCGGCCGTGGCGCTCAATCAGCATAATGCGGCGCAGGCCCTCGGCACTCTCGGGGTGAGACATAAACGTGATGGGCTTACCCGGCACCACGTCGATCACGGCCTCGCGCGGCTTAAAGGCGTAGTCGAACACGTCGAGCGATAGCTTCGGCAGCTTAACGGAAGCACGCAGCTCATCGGCAAGCGCTGCGACCTCGGCCATCTCGGGTGCGATCTCGCCCACAAAGGTGCCGTCCTGCGCCACCAGAGCACCGGCGGCATATACGCGATGCGGAGCCTTGGCAAACGTCAGGTCATTGAGCAACAGCAGGTCGGCGCGTTTGCCCGGGGCGATCGCGCCACGGAGCTCATGCGGGTCGCGACAGCCGTGGTCCAGGCCAAATGCCTCAGCCGTGGAAAGGGACGCCATGGAGATGGCGGCCACCGGGTCGATGCCGGCCTCGATGGCCACGCGGCAGGCATTGTCGATCATGCCGGTCGAAAGAGCATCGGAGGGAGCGCGGTCGTCGGTCGCAAAGCAGCAGCGGCGGGCGCGGGCAGGGTTCTCCAGCAGCATCGGAGACAAATTGGCCAGGTCGTGGCTGCACGTACCCTCACGCAGCATCACATACATGCCGCGGGACAGCTTGTCGAGCGCCTCCTCGGGAATCGTCGACTCGTGGTCGGCGATAATGCCCGCTGCGGCATAGGCGTTGAGGTCCTTACCGGCAACGAGTGGCGCGTGGCCGTCAACCTGCTTGGATGGCGTCTGATTGGCAGCATCGATGCGAGCACAGGTCTCGGGGTCGGCCATAAAGACACCCGGCAGGTTCATCATCTCGCCCAAGCCAAAAACATCGCCCGGATGCTCGGCAAAAAACGTCTGCATGTCAGCGGCGGTAATCACAGCGCCCGCTTGCTCGTCGGGCAGCGCGGGCACGCACGAAGGCATCATGTACTTAATGGAGATGGGTGCGCGGCGACCATCCTCGATCATAAAGCGCAGGCCGTCGAGCCCCGCCACGTTGGCGATCTCGTGGCTGTCGGCAATGGCGGTGGTGGTACCGCGCGTCGCCGCCATGCGCGCATACTCGGCGGGGCGGATGTTCGAAGACTCGATATGCAGATGCCCGTCAATAAAACCAGGAGCGAGATAGCGACCCTGGCAGTCGATGACCTCAGTTGCCTCGTAGGTGCCAGCGGCATCGTCGCGACCATCGTAGAGCACGCCGACGATCAGACCGTCCTTGACGGCAACGCTACCGGGCGCCACGCGCTGACCGTACACGTCGACAATCTGCGCATTGGCAAACAGCGTGTCGACGGGCACGCGCCCCTCGGCAGCATCGATCACAGACCTCATGACCTCAACGGACATACATACTCCTTTAACCGTAGAAAAAAGCTGCGGAGCGGACAGACCTTCACCGCAGCAAGCCAATAGCCATTGTATGCCAAAAAGAAAGTCCCGCTAACACCCCTTCCGCTTAACGGCACCGCCAAATGATCCCTCCGTCCCCAAGGGATCGTCGCAACCAAAAAGGCCGCAGTCGGGATTCCCGGCTGCGGCCTTATTGCACTTGTGAGGTCAACTCGCTCGTTAGACCAACTTAAAGCCCTTGCGCTTGCCCACGGAGAGGGTGTCGCCCAGCTTGAGGGCGCTCGGATCGATGTTGTAGCTCTTGGGAGCCACAGCCTTGCCGTTGATCTTGACGCCGCCGCCGTCGATGTCGCGGCGGGCCTGACCGGCGCTGGCCGAAAGGCCCAGGTCCTTGAGCAGGCCGGCGAGGTAAATCTGGCCCTCGTCGTTGACGGTCAGTTCAACGTGCTTCTCGGGGAAGTCGGCAAGCTGGCCCTCCTTGAACACACGGTCGAACTCGGCCTGGGCCTCGTCGCCGGCGCCGGCGCCGTGGTAGGTGTCGCACAGGTCGCGGCCTAGAGCGCGCTTGAGCTCGTAGGGGTCGGCGGAACCGTCGGCCAGGGCGGCATCGATCTTGTCGACCTCGGCCGGGGCGAGCGAGCTGGCCAGACGATAGTACTTGCCGATCATCTCGTCGGGGATGGACATGGTCTTGCCGAACATATCCTTGGGAGCGTCGGTCAGGCCGATGTAGTTGCCATAGGACTTGGACATCTTGCGCACGCCGTCGGTGCCCTCGAGCAGCGGCATGGTAAGCGCGATCTGCGGCTCCATGCCCATCTTCTCCATGAGCTCGCGGCCGGCGAGCAGGTTGAAGAGCTGGTCGGTGCCGCCCATCTCGACGTCGGCCTTGATCTGAACGGAGTCGAAGGCCTGCATCACGGGGTACAGAAACTCGTGCAGGGCAATCGGCGTCTGGGACTGGTAGCGCTTGGTAAAGTCGTCGCGCTCGAGGATGCGGGCGACGGTGAACTTGGAGCACACCTGCAGCAGGCCGGCCAGGTCCATCGAAAGGATCCAGTCGCCGTTGTGCACGATGGTGGTCTTCTCGGGGTCCAGGATCTTCATGGCCTGGCTCACGTAGGTCTCGGCGTTGGCCTCGATCTGCTCCTGCGAAAGCTGCGGGCGGGTGGAGTTCTTGCCCGAGGGGTCGCCGATCAGCGCAGTGCCGTTGCCGATGATAAGGGTGACGTTGTGGCCCAGGTCCTGGAACTGACGCATCTTGCGCAGGGGCACGGCATGGCCCAGGTGCAGGTCGGGGCTGGTGGGATCGACGCCGAGCTTGATGTTGAGGGGCTCGCCCTTCTCAAGCTTCTTGCGAAGGTCGGCCTCGGGGACGATCTGCGCTGCACCCGAGGTGATGATACGCATTTGCTCGTCAACAGACAGCATTGGGTATCCTCCTTTTGCTATAGCACCCTCACCGGATACGGCGGTGCTGGAAGTTCATAAACCCACTAATAATAACCAAAACAGCGCGACGCGGCACCTACGACAGGAAAATCCTCGTCCTGCCGCACGCGTCGATAACGACCGGCAAACGCGTGCCGTCACGTTCGACCAAAAAGCGCGCCTGCTGACGGCGCGAGCAGTCACGGCAACGGACCTGCCCCGTTGCATCCGTGGCGCAGGCGCCCTCGGCAGTCAGCAAGCAGTGCTCGCACACCATGAGCTCGGGACGGTCGGCATCGACAGGCCCCAAGACACCGGGGCAAGCGGCAAGCTCGGCAACACGCTCCGCATCATTGCCGAGCAACTCGGCCGACAAGCACACCCGCCCCGCACCGAGTCCGCGCAGCCAGGTAAGCGTGGCCCGATTGGCACAGAACACCGGCGCCGCCACGTCAAACGTTGTGCCCAGCTCGCGGGCCATCGCCACTTGTCCCAGATTGCGGCAGACGACGCGCCCGGCACGCTGCATAAGCGCCCGAGTCCGCTCGGCGTCGCCCGCGCGGCACACTTCGTCGAGCACCACCGTTGTATCGGACAGATCTCGCTCATCGCGCGGACCCACATCCATCAGCTCCCAGGCAAAGACCATACGAGCAAAATCCTCGCGCTTTGCCGGCCCCGCCGACCCCACCAACTCCGGCGACGCACCGCTATCCACCGCAACGTCCTCAAAGGGCAGCACCTCAACGGCACGCGCAACGGGCGCAATCGCATCCGCCTCGGCCCGCATGTGCTCCAACACCGCCGCCGTCTGATCCAACACGCCGGCGCTGCGAATCAGATAGACCTCGCAGCCCGCGTCCACCTTACGTTTGCAATGCACGACGATGCGCTCTCCCGCAGCGGCATCCACGGGGCAAGGCACCTGTGGCCAGCGCTTGGGCACATCGGGACGCGCGTCGGCACCCGGGTAAAATCGAATTTCGAGCGTATCGCCCGCCGCCACGGCGGCATCAAGCTCAACCGTCACCTCTTCGTGACCCACCGCCACCAAGTGGCCCACGCGCACGCCCTGGTTGATCGCGCGCTCAAAGCTCATGAGCTCGGCGCCCGAACGACCCCGCAGGTAAGCATCGGTAAACCCACGGTTAAACGACCTTCCCAGCTCGCGTTCAAGCTCTTCCACGGCACCGGAGTCCCACGCGCCGTCGCACAGCATATCGAGTGCCCGACGCCACACCCTCACCACGTTGAATACGTAATCGGAATTCTTCATGCGTCCCTCGATCTTGAGCGATGCCACGCCGGCGGCAACAAGCTCGGGCAGGTGCGCGATACCCAGATAGTCACGCGGACACAGTAGACGATCCCCCTCGACGGCGACAACGCTCTGTCCCGCCTCGTCCACTAGGTCGTACGCCAGACGGCACGGCTGCGTGCAGTCGCCGCGCATCGCCGAGCGCCCACGCCGCAGGACCGAGAACTCGCACGCCCCCGAATAGCCGATGCAAATCGCACCGTGGCAGAATACCTCGATGGGCACGCCCGTGGCACAGAGCGCCGCAATCTCGTCGACCGTCAGCTCGCGTGCCGTCGTCACGCGCTCGACCCCCAGCTCATCGGCGGCAAGCCGCACGGCACCCTCGCTATGAGCGCCCGCCTGCGTGGACAGGTGAATCTCGACCCCGGGAATCGCCGCGCGCAGCGCGCAGGCCAACCCGGCATCGGCGACAATCAGAGCATCGGCGCCCAGCTCCAGTGCATGAGCTCCCAACGCCACCGCGTCGGACAACTCATCGTCAAACACGAACACGTTGAGCGTTACGTACACACGCACGCCATGGGCATGCGCCACGGCGCAGCCGCGCGCAAACTCGTTATCCGTAAAGCCATGGGCGCTCACACGGGCGTTAAAGCCGCCCAACCCCGCATAGATGGCATCGGCACCCGCGGCGATGGCCGCAAGCATCTGGTCGAGTCCGCCCGCCGGCGCCAGCAGCTCGGGCAGCGCCGCACCGGCAGCATCCAATCCAGTCTCGTATTGTCCGCTCGGCCCCATCGTCCGAATCGCCATCGACAAACTCCTTACCAAGGTATGCATTCACTCTGAAAAATGCCGTCTTCCAGCATACACGAGGCCTCGCGCGCCCCGTTTGGTTTATCGTGTAATAACTTATGTCCATCCTGCCCCGACGGCACATCCACCGTCCGGCACGACATACCTGGAGGTCAATATATGGGTCCTCGCCAACGACAGGGACGCAGCCGTTCAAAGACGCATGCTCTGCCCATAATCCTGCTCTCGTTTTTGGGCTTTCTGCTGATTGCGGGCGTGGCATTTGGCATCGGCATGATCGGCAACGTCAACCGCTGGCTGTCCGATCTGCCCGACTACACCGACGCCAACGCGTATCTGGTGAGCGAGCCCACCGAGATCGTCGACTGCAACGGCAACAAGATCGCGAGCTTCTACACGCAAAACCGCAAGTCTATCACCAAGGACGAGGTCTCCCCCTACGTGCTGCAGGGCACCGTTGACGTCGAGGACGAGCGCTTCTACGAGCACGGCGGTATCGACCTGTGGGGTATCGCGCGTGCTGCGGTGGCAACCCTCGGTGGCGGGCACGAAGGCGCCTCGACTATCACCCAGCAGCTTGTGCGCAACACCATCCTGCAGGAGGAGCAGTTCGACTCGACCATTGAGCGTAAGGTGCGCGAGGCCTACATCGCCATCAAGATGGAGGACATGTACTCCAAAGACGAGATCCTCATGATGTACCTCAACACCATCTATTACGGCCACGGCGCCTACGGCATCGAGGCCGCAGCCGAGACCTATCTGTCCAAGAGCGCCGCCGACCTCACCCTCAGCGAGGCCGCGCTGCTCATCGGCCTTCCCAACTCGCCTTCGCAGTACGACCCCACGGTCAACCCCGATCTGGCACTGTCTCGCCGCAACAAGGTTCTCGACAACATGCTGCGCCTGGGCCACATCACCCAGGAGGAGCACGATGCCGCACAGGCCGAGTCCATCACCCTCAACGTGACCGAAATCTCGGGCAGCGGCGTCGACGTATACTCGCAGCCCTACTTTGTCTCCTACGTCAAGCAGCTACTGGAGCAGGAGTTCTCGACCGACGTGCTCTTTAAGGGCGGCCTGACCGTCAAGACCACCATCGACCCCACGATGCAGCAGGTGGCAGAGAATGCCGTCCGCGAGCAGCTCGACACGCTCTCGCTTGACGGCCTGGACATGGGCATGGTCGTCGTCGACCCCAAGACCGGCTACATCAAGTGCATGGTGGGCGGCTACGACTACAACGCCGACGAGAACCACGTAAACCATGCCACGGCCAAGCGTCCCGTCGGCTCCACCTTTAAGGCCTTTACGCTGGCAACTGCCATCCAAAACGGCATGAACCCCAACGTCACCCTCAACTGCAACTCGCCGCTCAAGGCCAAGGGCACCACAACCGAGGTACAAAACTACGCCAACCAGAGCTATGGCAACATCACGCTTAAGCAGGCGACGGCATACTCCTCCAACACCGGCTACATCCAGGTGGCGGAAGCCGTCGGCAACAGCAAGATCATCTCGCTCGTCAAAAAGCTCGGCATCGACCCCGCCAAGGACAACATCGAGGACGTTCCCGTCATGACCCTCGGCACCGGCTCGATCTCGCCGCTCGAGATGGCCGCCGCCTACGCGACGTTTGCCAACGGCGGCTACTATCGCCAGCCGATCGCCATCACCGAGATTGATTCTCGTACCGGTTCGGTGCTGTACCAGCACACCGACAATCCCTCACAGGTGCTTACCGAGGGCGAGGCCGCCGCGGTCACCGATGTTCTGTCCGGCGTCATGAAGGGCAGCGGTACGGGTGCTGCCGGCGCCCTGAGTGTCAACCAGCCCTATGCCGGCAAGACGGGCACCACCGACAACACCACCAACCTGTGGTTCTGCGGCTATACCCCGCAGCTGGCATGCGCCCTGTGGACCGGCTATTCCGCGGGCGAGATCCCCATCCAAAAGTACGGCACGGACCTGCTGGGAGACAGCACCAACCTGCCTGTCTTTAAGCGGTTTATGAACACCGTTCTGACCGGTACCGAGCGCGAGGAGTTTGCGACCGGAACGGCGCCCACCTACAAGAACAACAGCGTCTGGAAGTTCTACGGCACCAACAACACCAAGAAGTCGGAGAACGACGACAAGGACAAGGACGAAGAGGAAGAGGAAGAGGAAACCACCACAACGACTACCACGACGACCACGACCACCGAGACCACGGGCGGTGACACCACCGGCGGCACCGGTACGACCGGTGGTTCGACGGGCGGCTCCACTGGTGGTTCGACCGGCGGCGATGGCGGCACGCCTACGCCTACGCCTACGCCCACTCCCGACCCCTCGCCCACGCCTGACGATACGGTCGGCTAGAAATCATCCGGCCATAAGCAACAAGGCCCCCGAGCAGCCTATTGAACTGCTCGGGGGCCTTTTAGTTTGAAGCGACCTGGTGGGCGGTCTTTATACCGGCAATCAAAAAGGGGTACCGACCAACGTCGATACCCCTTACAAGCCACTATGTCAGTGCACGAAGTGCCGAGCGCACGACCCGCACGCCTACTTGCGAGAATTGCTCAGCTTATTGATCAGTGCCTCGAGGCGCTCGCCGTCCTCGGCCGTCTGGGCAATAACCAAAATCGTATCGTTGCCGGCAAGCGAGCCAAGCACATCGGGCAACTCGGCCGCGTCAACGGCGGCGGCGATGCCGGAAGCCGTGCCAGGCTGAGCCTTGATCATAACCAGATTATCGGTACGCAGAACGCCCGTTACGAGCTCGGAAACCATACGCTGCAGGTGTAGGTCCTCTGCCAGAACATAGATGCCCTCAGGGAGCTTACGCAGCCCCATGTCGGCAATATCGCGAGAGACAGTCGCCTGCGTGCAATCAAAGCCCATAGCACGGAGCTCATCGACCAGCACGCGCTGCGTGCGGACATCCTTATTGCGCACAATATCTCTAATGGCATCCTGGCGCCCATTGCGTTTTTTAGCCATACAAACCCTCTCTCCAAAAGATGGCGGAGACAATCAATCAGTGTTTGAATAGTTTAGCGCTATTTGAAGGCTTTTGTGAATAAGAACGCATTTCGAAACAATTCTATGCAAGTTTGTTTCGTAATGAGCCGTTTAGGCGGTTTTTGCGCCCGTACGGTTAAGAAAAGCTGCCAGATGCGTACACATCACGCAGCGCGCGGGCTTAGCGCTGGCGATCGGCCCAAACAACAGACCGAGCCCCCGATGGTTATCCTTGAGCGCGGCGACCATCTGACGGGTTCGAGGCGCCTCGAGCATATCACGCATGCGGGCGGAACGCTCGATTGACGACACTCCATGCGGGCTCAGACACAAATTCTCGATGCAGGCGACCAGTCCGGCAAAGTAGAACTTTTGGCTTGCCAGCTTGAGCCGACCACCGCTATCTGCTTCCGAGAGTGAGTCCGCAAGCTCGTCGAGCGCCCGGGTGTCATCGGATACCTTGGCATACATGGTGGGATCAAAGGCATCTGTAAGCTTAGGCGCCACCGTGTGGAAACAAGCGTTGCCGCATCCGGAGACGCGCTGCGCCTGCGAGAGCGCGCATGCCATAAACCCAACTGTGCGAAACGCCTTGTCGCACAAAAGGCATGCCTCAAACAGCGGACGGCTATACATCACGCCAGAGACTTGAGCAACCAAGCCGCCTAAAATCAACTGGGGCAGCCCGGCCACCATCGAAGATTTGCTATCAATGGAAATATGAGTAGCATCCAAGACGCGCGAATGGCGCTCTCGATGTGCATCATAGCGGTCGAGCGACACCGTGGGGAACACTATGTCTGCCGCAGTATCGCACGCGATATCGACCATCTTGGAAAGGGATTGCGGAGCAAACCACTCATCGGCGTTCATGGCGATGATTTGAGAGCCGCGCGAGGCAGCAAAACCGGCACGAAGACACGCGCCGCGCGTCGCGTCCTCGACGTCAATCAAATCAATATGGATGTCCCTGTCAGCAGCAACTTGAAGCGAATGGCGCACACCGGGCGCAGCATCGCGACAGACAACGACAATCTGCAAATCGTAGAGGTCTTGGTTCTGGATACTCTCGAGCGCACGCATCGCATAGCTGGGCGAACCTTCTACCACAAGGATCACCGAAAGTCGCGGATGCGAGCCACGTCGAACCAAATTATCCGTCCTCTCGACAGCAATGAATAAAACCGTGGTTCATGGTACACCCCGGCAATAAAAGCAATGAGACACCGGTTGTATTGCACGCCAAGAACAGATGTTGCACACGCGCAGCCCACAGATGGCAGGTGTCGACGCACGACGCGTCGAGCCCTCCCCTAGTCGAGCACGACAAGCTCGGCGGGATCGTAATCCACGCCCATAAACGTAAGGCCGCAGGCAGGAGCCGTGGGGCCCGCAGCGGTACGGTCGCAAGCATCGATGACCTCGCGCATCCACTCGGGTTCACGGCGATGCATGCCAATCTCGACAAGCGTGCCCACGATCGTACGGACCATCGAATGCAGAAACGCATTGCCCTCGATGGTGAACGTCAGGATGTCCTCGCCAAACGCAACCTCATGGCCAAATTCGGCACGCATCACGCAGCGATGCGTGGGCTTGCCAACGGCCGAAGCAACCTTGCAAAAGCTTTTAAAGTCCTGCTCGCCCAGCAGAGCGGGGCAGGCAGCAGACATAGCCTCAACATCCAAGGGATAGCGATGCCACCACACGGCACCGCGGGACAGCACGGGGCGCGCATCTCGATCGGCAATACGGTACGTATACGTACGGGAACGCGCGTCAAAACGCGCAGAAAAGCCTTTACGGGCCTTGTAGACCTCGTTAATGGCGATATCTTTGGGCAGAAGGGCATCCATAGCCCGCAGCCACCTACGGCGCGTACAAGCGAGCTCAGCGTCCGTTACGGGCACGCTGATGTACTGAGCCACGGCATGCACGCCGGCATCGGTACGCCCCGCACACGTCAGATCGATCGGGCGGCGAAGCAGCGTCTCGATGGCTCGACGTAGCTCACCCGCAACCGTCGTCTGTCCCGGCTGCTCGGCAAATCCGCTATACGACGAGCCATCATAGGCCACGCGAAATACGAGCGTGGCGTCAAGCTCGGAAATCGAATTGAAATCAGACGGCGCAGTCATGGGCGCTCCCAACAAACAAGCAACGGTATCGCGACAAAAAAAGAGGGGTACGCGAACGTACCCCTCGAATATAGCCTATGCAGACGGAATGTCTACTCAGCGGTCTCCTCAGCAGGAGCCTCCTCGGCAGCGGTCTCCTCGACAGCCTCGACCTTCTTGGGAGCAGCGGCCTTCTTGGGGGCCGGAGCAGCCTTTTTGGCCTTAGGCGTGCAAGGCTCGGTGACGAGCTCCATGATAACGATGGGAGCGTTGTCGCCCTTACGGTTACCGAGCTTCATGATGCGGGTGTAACCGCCGTTGCGGTCCTGCCACATGCCCTGAGCAGCCTTGTCGAAGATCTCGGCAACGAGCTGCTTATCGCCGAGCTTGGCGATAGCCAGACGACGAGAGTGCAGGTCGCCCTTCTTGGCCCAAGTGATGATCGGATCGACGACCGAACGCAGCGCCTTAGCGCGGGTCTCGGTGGTCTTGATGCGGTCATTCTCGAAGAGGGCCTTAGCAAGGCTCTTCTTCATGGCCTTGGTGTGGCTCGCATCGGTGCCGAGCTTAAGGCCCTTCTTAACGTTGTGACGCATGGTCTAGTTTCTCCTCAAATATGCGAAGCATTAAGCCTTCAGGCTCAGGCCCATGGACTCAAGCTTGTCCTTCACTTCCTCGATCGACTTAACACCGAAATTACGGATGTTGAGCAGATCGTTCTCCGAGAACTCAACGAGCTGACGGACCGAGTGAATGCTGGCGCGCTTAAGGCAGTTGTAGGAACGGACGGAAAGGTCCAGATCCTCGATCTGCTTGTCCAGCTCGGCGTTGTCGTTGGTGACCTCGGGAGCGAAGATCGAAGCCTCCTCCTCGACCTCGGGGGTCTCGGCAAGGTTCATAAAGGCGGCCATATGCTGGTTGATGATATTGGCAGCCTGGACCACGGCGTCGCGCGGGGCGATGGAGCCGTTGGTCTCGATCTCGAGGACAAGGCGGTCGTAGTCGGTATGCTGACCGACACGGCAAGCCTCAACGAGCTTGGCGCAACGGGAAACCGGCGAGTACAGCGAGTCGACATGGATCACACCGATGGGATCGTTGTCGCGCTTGTTGGCCTCGCCAGAAACATAGCCGCGGCCATAGCCGATGCGCATGCTCATGGTGAGATGGCCACCCTCGGTGAGCGTAGCGATGTGCTGCTCGGGGTTGACCAGCTCAAACTCGGACGGAATAAAGAAGTCCGCACCGGTGACCTCGCAGGGGCCGTCAACCGAGATGGTGGCGGTCGCCTCGTCGGTCGTGCCGAGAGCCCTGAAGACAAGACCCTTGACATTCAGGACGATGTCGGTGACATCCTCGACCATGTTAGGGATGGTCATGAACTCGTGCTGCGCACCATCGATCTGAATAGCCTCGACGGCGGCACCCTCGAGCGAGGACAGAAGAACGCGACGAAGGGAGTTACCCAGCGTATCGCCGTAGCCACGCTCGAGCGGCTCGACGGAGACACGAGCAGACGTCTCGTTGATCTCTTCGACCTGAACCTGAGGCCTAATGAATTCTGACATGTATTACCTCCAGCCTCAGCAGCCCGGATGGACTACTTAGAGTAGAGCTCGACGATGAGCTGCTCGTTGATATCACCGCTGATCTGCTCACGCGTCGGCAGAGCGAGCACGTTACCAGACAGCTTCTCGATATCGACCTCGAGCCAGCCAGGGACCTCAAAGCGCTCGGAGGAAATCAGGGCCTCCTTGATGGGGAGGAGGTCACGGAACTTCTCGCCGACAGCGACGACGTCGCCGGCCTTGACGCGGTAGGACGGGATGTCCACGCGCTTGCCGTTCACGGTGAAGTGACCGTGACGGACGGACTGACGAGCCTCTTTGCGGGTGCGGGCGAAGCCAAGACGGAAGACGACGTTGTCAAGGCGAGACTCAAGGATGATCATGAGGTTCTCACCGGTGACGCCGTTCATCTTGCGGGCCTTGTTGAAGTAGCCGTGGAACTGCTTCTCCAGAACGCCATAGATGAACTTGACCTTCTGCTTCTCGCGCAGCTGCATGCCGTACTCAGATTCCTTGCGACGGCGCTTGGGCTGACGGATAGATTCCTTCTTGCTGCTGTAACCGAGCTCAGCGGGATCGATCCCGAGCTGACGGCAGCGCTTAAGAACAGGAGTCCTGTCGATTGCCATATTGATACGATCCTTTCAGTTACACGCGGCGACGCTTCTTGGGGCGGCAGCCGTTGTGCGGGATGGGGGTCTTGTCCTGGATGCTCGAGACCTCGAGGCCAGCAGCCTGGAGGGAGCGGATGGCGGTCTCACGACCGGAGCCGGGGCCCTTGACGAAGACGGAAACCTTCTTCATACCGTGCTCCATGGCCTGCTTGGCAGCAGCCTCGGCAGCCATCTGGGCAGCGAACGGCGTGGACTTACGGGAGCCCTTGAAGCCCACCTGGCCAGCCGACTTCCAGGAAATGACGTTGCCCTGGGGATCGGTGATCGAAACGATCGTGTTGTTGAACGTAGAACGAATGTGAGCCTGGCCCACGGAAATGTTCTTACGGTCCGCGCGCTTCAGACGGGCAGCGCGAACGTTCTTCTTAGCAGTAGCCATCTATCTAGCGCTCCTTATTTCTTCTTCTTAGCACCGATCTGACGCTTCGGGCCCTTGCGGGTACGAGCGTTAGTGTGGGTGCGCTGGCCGCGGACCGGGAGGCCCTTGCGGTGACGAAGGCCGCGGTTGCAGCCGATGTCCATAAGGCGCTTGACGTTCTGGTTGCGCTCACGGCGGAGGTCACCCTCAACCATGATCTGGTTCTTATCGATATAATCGCGGATGGCGTTAACCTCATCCTCGGTGAGGTCCTTAACGCGCGTATCCACGTTAACGTTGCACTCGACGCAGATCTTCGTCGCAGTGGTGCGGCCGATGCCGTAAATGTAGGTCAGACCGATCTCAACGCGCTTCTCACGCGGGAGGTCGACACCATTAATACGGGCCAACGTAGTCTCCTCTCTTAACCCTGACGCTGCTTATGACGGGGGTTCTCGCAAATGACGAGGACCTTGCCATGGCGCCTAATGATTTTGCACTTATCGCACATCTTCTTGACCGAAGGACGTACCTTCATCGTTCTTCCTTTCGGTAGCGCTCAAACTACTTCCCTACTATCTACTCGCCCAGCCGCAGGCGTTTAAAACTATGGCTGGTCTTCACACACAATCCGACCGTAGGTTGAGCTAAGCCTGCAGCCGGAAATGGAGTGCGTGTATGCGTGCCGCTATTTGTAGCGATAGGTGATGCGGCCGCGGGTCAGGTCGTACGGGGAAAGCTCCACGACAACCCTGTCACCGGGGAGAATACGGATGTAATTCATTCGGATCTTGCCAGAAATGTTGCACAGAACCGAATGACCGTTCTCGAGCTCGACCTTAAACATGGCATTGGGCAACGGTTCCTTTACCGTACCCTCGAGCTCAATTGCGTCTTCCTTCTTCACAAGCAATCATCTTTCTCTAGAAAACGACAGCGATTGAGTATTCTACAATACGCATGCACGTATCGTAGTATCTTCGTAATGGCTCCACAACTAAGCGGAACTTGTTACATTTGAAATGTTAAGGCGTGCATTTGACGCAAGCCCTACATTTCACCGCCCTGCAAGGAACACCAAGCACCTTGGGCATCCGTGGTGAGAATCACCGGACCGTCATTGGTAATGGCGACGGTGTTCTCGTAGTGCGCGGCGGGCAGATGGTCGTTGGTCGTAACAATCCAACCGTCGGAGCCCGTGCTCACATGGTTGGAACCCATCGTAACCATCGGCTCGATGGCAATGACCATGCCGGCCTGGAGGCGAACGCCCCTCCCCTTCTTTCCATAGTTAGGAACGTTGGGGTCCTCGTGCATCACGCGGCCAATGCCATGACCCACATAGTCGCGAAGCACGCCGTAACCGTGAGACTCGGCGAGGGACTGAACGGCATAACCGACGTCCCCGATATGGTTACCGGGAACAGCCTGCTCGATGGCAGCCTTAAGACAATCGCGCGTAACCTCGCACAGGGCCTTAGCCTCGGGCGTGGGGGTGCCGACGAAAAACGTCCAAGCGTTATCGCCGACCCAACCGTCGACAACGGCTCCCGTATCGATGGAAATGATATCGCCATCGCGCAGGATCATGTCGGGGTTGGGAATACCGTGGACCACGGCATCGTTGATCGATGCGCAAATGGTTCCCGGGAACCCGCCGTAACCCTTAAAGGCCGGGATGCCGCCATGCATGCGGATAATCTGCTCCGCGAGCTGATCGAGCTCAAAGGTCGAAACGCCGGGGCGCACCATGGCTCCAACGTGGCGGAGCGCCATCTTAGATAGCGCTCCTGCCTTCTTCATCTGCTCGATTTGCGTTGCAGACTTAATCTTGATCATAGACCGAGAGCCTCTTTGACATCCCCGTACACGGTCTCGCGAGCCTGGTCACCGTTGACCGACTTGAGCAGACCCTGGCCACGATAGTAGTCGACGAGCGGGCTCGTGGACTTCTCGTAGACGTCGAGACGGTTCTTGATGGTCTCGGGCTTGTCGTCGTCGCGCTGATACATCTCGCCACCGCACTTGGGGCAGGTAGCATCGGCAGCCGTGCCGGTGTAACCGCAGGCGCGGCAGGTGCGACGCGAAGACAGACGATCGATGATGACCTCGGGGGCCACGTCGACCAGAAGGGCGCAGTCGATCTCGCGACCCATGGCGGAGAGCTCGGAATCGAGCGTCACAGCCTGGGCGGTGTTGCGCGGGAAGCCGTCGAGGATGAAGCCCTGCTGGGCGTCATCGGCGGCAAGGCGCTCCTTGACAAGGTCGATCACGAGCTGGTCGGGGACGAGCTCGCCAGCGTCCATGTACTTCTTAGCCTGAATACCAAGCTCGGTGCCACCCTTGACGGCAGCACGCAGCAGGTCGCCCGTGGAAATGTGAGCGACGCCAAACTCGGCGACGAGCTCCTGTGCGACGGTGCCCTTACCGGCACCCGGAGCTCCGAGCAATACGAGGTTCATGAGCAATCCTCCTCTAGCCTATTTAAAGAATCCATCGTAATCATACATCTTGATCTGGCCTTCGAGCTTATCGACCGTGTCGAGCACGACGCCGACCATGATGAGGATGGACGTGCCGCCAAATGCCTGGATCAGATGGTTACCCGTGAAGGAGAAGATGATCGAAGGCACGATGGCGATGAGCGCCAAAAAGACAGCGCTGGGAAGCGTGATCTTGTTGAGCGCGTTCTTGATGTAGGCCGCGGTAGCCCTACCCGGACGCACGCCCGGAATAAAGCCGCCCTGCTTCTTAAGGTTGTCGGCCGTGTCATCGGGGTTGAACACCATGGAGGTGTAGAAGTACGCGAAGAACACGATGAGGACAACGTTAAGCACCCAGTTGAGCCAACCGGTCGAAAGCGCGGAGGCAACTGCCTGAATCCAGCCGATGCCGGGGAAGAACACGGCAATCTGAGCCGGGAAGTACAGCAGCGCCGAAGCGAAGATGATCGGCACGACACCCGCGGTGTTGACCTTAATGGGCAGGTAGGTGGTCTGGCCACCCATCATGCGACGGCCAACGACGCGTTTGGCGTAGGAGACCGGGATGCGGCGCTGGCCGCGCTCAAGGAAAACAATCAGCGGGATAACCAGCAGGATGATGGCGCAGATGATCACCATGGTGATGATGCCACCGGCATTGCCCTCGGTGCTGGAGAAGATCGCCTGCGGCAGACCGGCCATGATGTTCGCAAAGATGATCAGCGACATGCCATTGCCGATACCGCGCTGGGTGATGAGCTCACCAATCCACATGATCAACATGGCGCCCGCGGTGAGCGTACCGACGATCATGAGGTCGAAGATGATCTCGGGAGCGCCGGCGCCATTGAAGCTGATGCCGAAGCTCTTAAAGAGGAAGAGGTAACCCACGGAGTTGAGGATTGCCAGAGCCAGGGTGAGGTAACGCGAATACTGCGTAATCTTGGTCTGACCGACCTCGCCCTCGCGGGCAAGCTCATGCAGGGAAGGCACGACGGCCTGGAGCATCTGGAGGATGATCGAGCTGGTGATGTAAGGCATGATGCCCAGCGAAAACACCGACACATAGCTCAACGCGCCGCCAGAGAAAAGATTCAGGAGGGCCATAGCACCTGCGGCGACCGAATTGTTATCGGTCGAGAAAAGGCCCAGCATCCCCTGGAAGGGAATGCCGGGCACAGGAACGTGCGCACCAATGCGGTACACGACGAGCATAGCTATGGTAAAAAGAATCTTTTCGCGCAATTCTTTGATGCGGAAAGCATTCTTAAGACCATTTAGCACGGCAGCTCGACCTTTCCGCCAGCGGCCTCGATCTTGGCCTGCGCAGAAGCGCTGACCTTGTCGACCTTGACCGTGAACTTCTTGGTGAGCTCACCATTGCCGAGCACCTTGACGGGCTCGAACTCGCTCTTGGTGATGCGAGCGGCCTTAAGAGCGGCACCGTCGATTACAGCGCCGTCCTCGAACTTACGCTCGAGACGCTCAACGTTAACAGCGGTGTACTCGATACGACGGGGGTTGCGGAAGCCCGGAAGCTTGGGCAGGCGCATAGCCAGCGGAGTCTGGCCACCCTCGAAGCCGGCACCCTTGGTGCCACCAGAGCGGGAACCCTGGCCCTTCTGGCCGCGGCCAGAAGTGGTGCCGTGACCCGAAGAATTGCCACGGCCGACGCGCTTACGGTTCTTGGTGGAACCGGGCGCGGGAGTAAGATCGTGAAGCTGCATTTGTTACTCCTCTACAATCTCGACAAGGTGCTTGACCTTGAAGATCATGCCGCGGACGGACTCGTTGTCAGCAATCTCGCGAACCTCGCGGATCCTGTGGAGACCGAGGGCACGGACAGTACGGACCTGGTCCTGCTTGCAACCGTTGGTGCTGCGGACCTGCTTGATCTTGATGGTGTCAGCCATGCTTAGTTCTCCTTACCGACGAACATCTCGGAGACCGTCAGGCCACGGCGAGCCGCGACGTCCTCAGGGCTGGAGAGCTCCTTGAGGCCCTCGACGGCAGCCTTGATGATGTTGAGGCCGTTGTCGGTACCGAGGGACTTGGACAGGACGTTCTTGATGCCAGCAAGCTCGAAGAGGGGACGCACAGCGCCGCCGGCGATAACGCCGGTACCCTCGACAGCGGGCTTGATGATGATGCGGCCGGCACCAAAGTGGCCGAGAACCTCGTGCGGGATGGTGCCCTGCTCGGTCACCGGCACGTGGAACATGTTCTTCTTGGCATCGAGAGACGCCTTGGAGATGGCCAGGGGCACCTCAGCGGACTTGCCCATGCCAACGCCGACGTTACCCTTGCCGTCGCCAACGACGACGAGAGCGACGAGGCTCATGCGACGACCACCCTTGACGGTCTTCGACACGCGGTTGATGTAAACGACGCGCTCCTCGAACTCGGAGGCCTCGCGCTGCTGCTTCTGATTACGAGCCATGTGCTACATACCTCCTAGAACTCGAGACCGGCGGCACGAGCACCGTCGGCGAGGGCCTTGACGCGGCCATGGTAGATACGGCCACCGCGATCGAAGGCGACCTTGGTGATGCCGGCCTCGATGGCACGCTTGCCAACGAGCTGACCGACCTTCTCCGCAGCCTCCTTGTTCGAGGTGTGGGTGCCCTTGAACTCGGCCTCGAGGGTCGAGGCAGAGACGAGCGTCAGGCTGGAGCCCTTGCTGTCGTCGATGATCTGGGCATAGATGTTGGCGTTAGTACGGGTCACGCGAAGACGCGGACGCTCGGAGGTACCCGAGACCTTGCCGCGAACACGACGCTGACGACGCTTGAGGCCTTCCAGCTTCGCCTTATGCTTGTTCATACGTAAACTCCTAAAAAGGTTGATCTTGCCAGCACCTGACGGGGTGCTGGTCTTATGCGAGTGAGTCGGTTACGACTACTTGGCGGCCTTACCCAGCTTGCGGCGGATGTGCTCGCCAACGTAGTGGATACCCTTGCCCTTGTAAGGCTCGGGAGGACGATGGCCGCGGATCTCAGCGGCGATCTGACCGACCTGCTGCTTGTTGATACCCTTGACGTTCACGTGGGTGTTGTCGGGAACCTCGAAGGTGATGCCCTCGGGAGCCTCGACGATCACGGGGTGCGAGAAGCCCAGGGAGAACTCGAGGTTCTTGCCCTTCTGCTGCACGCGGTAACCGACGCCGGCGAGCTCGAGCTTCTTCTCGAAGCCCTCGGAAACGCCAACAACCATGTTGTGGATGAGGGCACGGGTGAGGCCGTGGCGGGCACGGGTCTCACGCTCGTCGTCGGGACGGGAAACGGTGAGGACGTTGTCCTCGATGTTGATAGCGAGCTTCTCAAAGACATCGAGCTCGAGCTGGCCCTTGGGGCCCTTGACGACAACGTTGTTGCCGTTGACTGCCACTTCGACTCCGGCGGGAATCTGGACAGGCTTATTACCGATACGAGACACGGTGATCTCCTTTCCTTCTACCTACCGAGCGAATTACCAGACGTAAGCGATGATCTCGCCGCCGACGTTGTGCTTGCGAGCATCGCGGTCGGTCATGACGCCATGGCTGGTGGAAATAATGGCGGTACCAAGGCCACCGCGGACGCGGGGCATGTCGGCAACGCCGGTGTACTTACGCAGGCCCGGCTTGGAAATGCGGCGGATGCCGTTGATGACCTTAGCCTTCTTGGGACCATACTTAAGCGTGATGTGCAGAGTCTTCTGGGGAACGGTGTCCTCGACATCGTAGCCCTCGATGTAGCCCTCCTCGTGCAGAACACGAGCGATCTCGACGAGCTTCTTGCTGCTCGGCATGGAGACCGTGGCCTTGTTCACAGAGTTAGCGTTACGGATGCGCGTAAGCATATCTGCGATCGGGTCTGTAAGGTTCATACAGATTCTCCTTCGTTCTTGATGAACACGTGCTCTTGGTTCTTCGCCGCCCTTAACGGCAAAGCCTAACTAGCGCGTTTTCCCTGTTCCAAACTGATGCTTGAAACGCTGGTAGTGACTTACCAGCTGGCCTTCTTAACGCCGGGAAGCTCGCCCTTGAGTGCAAGCTCGCGGAAGCAGACACGGCACAGGCCGAACTTGCGGTACACAGAGTGCGGACGGCCGCAGCGCTGGCAGCGCGTGTACTCACGAGTAGAGAACTTCTGCTTGCGATTGCACTTGACGATCATCGATGTCTTAGCCACTTATATCCTCCTCACATAGAGTATTGTTCGCCCCAAGCGCCGCCCCCTTCTGGGAACGGCGCTCATAGGGCAGGTGAACCTATTTCTTGAACGGGAAACCGAAGGCGTCCAGAAGGGCCTTGGCCTCCTCATCGGTATTGGCGGTGGTCACGAAAGTGATGTCCATACCACGCTGGTGATCGACGGAGTCGAAGTCGATCTCGGGGAAGATGAGCTGCTCGGTGACGCCCATGGAGAAGTTACCACGGCCGTCGAAGCTCTTGGCGGAGATGCCGCGGAAGTCGCGGATACGGGGAATCGCGACGGAGGTCAGACGATCGAAGAACTCCCACATACGGTCGCCACGCAGGGTAACCTTGCAGCCGATCGGCATACCAGCGCGCAGGCGGAAGGTAGCGATGGACTTGCGGGCACGGGTGATCATCGGCTGCTGGCCGGTGATGGCGCGCAGGTCGCGCACGGCACCGTCGATGGCCTTGGAATCGGTAGCGGCCTCGCCGACACCCATGTTCACGACGATCTTCTCAAACTTGGGGATCATCATGACGTTCTCGTACTGGAACTTGTCCTGAAGCTGCTGCTTGACCTCGTTGTTGTACTTGGTCTTCAGACGCGGCACATACTTCTCTTCTGCCATTGTTCACTCCTTCTTGGGGTTTTAAGCACGGGGCGTGGCCACGATGGGTTGTCCTCGTGCCTCCTGGCTGCATCCGCGCCGCTCATGGCATTTCGCGGTTTGGACTCGACGCAGCAGGAGCCGACAAAACAATCGGTACTATACGCGCATTGGGTGCGTATTTCCAGAAAAACCTCGTCTGCCTGCACAACTCCACAACTCCCCCGCACAAATTGGTCTCAACAAGCAGTTGCGGTGAAATAGGGACTGTTTGGCGGCCTAACAGGCTTAAACAGTCCGTATTCCACCGCAACTTATTGATGGGGATGCGACTAGCGCTTGCGGGGGACGAGTTTGGTGCGGCGCAGGTGGATCATCTCGGCGGCGATGGAGATGGCAATCTCCTCGGGATCCTCGGCCTCGATGGCAACGCCGATCGGCAGGTGCAGCCCGTCGATCTGGTCCTGCGTAAAGCCCTCCTGCTCCAGGCGGGCGCGCACAAAGGCCGTCTTGCGGCGCGAGCCCAGGCAGCCCAGATAGGCGGGTTTAGCGCGCATGGCCTGAATCACCACGTCGATATCGGACTTGTGACCCGCCGTGGCGACGACCACCAAGTCGCGCGGGCCGATGGGGCACAGCTCGCTCAGGTTCTTATAATCGACCAGACGACGGTCGTAGACGCCGGGCACCCATTCGGGGGTCAGCGTGCCGGGGCGGTCGTCGCAAGCCACGACGGCAAAGCCCGCCGCCGTGAGCACCCGCGCCGTCGCAGCACCCACGTGGCCGCAGCCAAAGATATAGGTCAGGCCCTCGGGGCAGAGCGTCTCGATGTGCGCCGGGGGAATCTCGGAGGCGGCGTTGGTGTAGGTGACCTTACTCCCCTCCTCCACCAGCGAAAGCTCGGGGCAGCCGTCAATGGTATGGCGCGATGCCTCGCCATGGTACTCGGCCACATCGCCCTCGAGCGCGCTCGCGATAAACGGCTCAAACTCGATGACGAAGTCGCCGATGCGCCGATAGGCCAAGACGTCGGCAATTTCCTGGAACAACGGTGCCTGGGTCGCATCCAGATGCAGGTAGCACAGGCAGATGGCCCCGCCGCAGATCATGCCGGTATCGGAGTTCTCGCCGCCCATGGTGTAGCGGACCAGACGTGACCGCCCTGCGTCCAGCAGCCCGCGCGCCTCGTCCAGCGCAAAGAGCTCAATCTTGCCGCCGCCGATAGTGCCCGCCTGGCTGCCATCGGCAAAGACGGCCATCCAGGCGCCCACGCCGCGCGGCGATGACCCTGCCGTGCCGGCCACGACCACCAGCTCGCACGTCTCGCCAGCACGCAGGGCGGCAAGCGCCGCATTCACAACATCGAGCTTTTCCATTGCCGCCTTCTATCCTCTAAAGATATCGGTGAGCATAGCGAGTGCCTCGAGCACGCCGCCGCCGACCGACGTCGCCTTGTCCGAAATGTAGTTGATATAGCCGGCATCGCCGCGCGGATCGACATCGGCGCATTTAAAGCCCTCAGTCACCTGCACGCCGTTCGCCAAAAGGCCGCGCAGACAGCCATCGATCTGCGTGCACATGGGCGTATCGCCCGCGTAGCCAATTACGTCTCCGGCGCTCACGATGTCACCGATTGCGCGGTCGGACCGAAACATTCCGGCGGCGGGGCTGTGGATAACGCGCTCCTTGCCATAGCCGGCGATAATGCCCGGCACGCCCGTGTTGGGCTGGGGCGAACCTTGGGTAATGACACGGCCGAGAAAATGCCCGCGCATGGTCTCGACCACGGCGTCGCAATCGACCGGCGCGGTAAAGCCCGGCCCCACGGCGATGACGGCAGGCGCCATGTCGCGCGTGGTACCTAGGTTGCGCTTGGCCAAAATCGCGTCGACCACGGCAGCGGGTTTCAGCTCGCCGAGCATCTTGGCCTGGGGGTCTACCACGACGGCGACGTCTCCGGCCTCGGTAATTGCAAGCGCCTCTGTCGGCGTCTGTGCCAAGCGGGCGCGAATGCCCTCGACCTGGACCTCGCCCAAGCGAATGGCCTCGCAAAAACTGATTGTGCGGCGGATGCACGTGGGAACCGCGATATCGGCCATAACGACCGACACGCCGGAGCGCACCAAACGGGCGGCGACGCCCGTGGCGATATCGCCGGCGCCGCGAACATAAACGAGCATTCCCGGGGCACCTCCCTGTGCTACGGTTTGAGCAGAGCAAAAGCGGTTCGACCGCTACTCTGATGATTATTTATTATCACAGTATTATACGGCGGTGAACAGATGGAAACGGTTGGCGGCAATCTTGCCTCTGCGCTCAGGATCGAGCCGGGCATTACCGCGATTATCGGCAGCGGAGGCAAGTCGACCTTGCTCAAGACGCTGGGTCTCGAGCTCATGCGCGCTGGCGGCCGCGTGCTCCTCTGCACCACCACGCGCATGTTCCCCGTCGCCGGCGTGCCGTGGGACGGGTCGAGCCGTCGCCTGGACGCCGCGCCTTGGAAGCCGGGGGCCCTGCATGTTCCCGGCTGCACCTGCGAGGCATGCGCGGGACTTGTCCGAGGAAGTATCTGCCAGGCGGGTGTTTTGAACCCGGAGACAGGCAAGCTCTCCGCCCCCGCCGAGCCGCTCAACGAGCTGGCGCAGCGCTTTGACTATGTGTTGGCCGAGGCAGATGGCAGCAAGCGACTCCCGCTCAAGGCACATGCCGCCTGGGAGCCGGTAATTCCCGCCGCCGCGACAAACGTTGTCTGGGTCGTCGGCGCCTCGGGGCTGGGCAAGCCCGTCGCCGAGGTTGTCCACCGCCCCGAGCTCTTCTGCGAGCGCTGCGGCTGCGAGCCCACCGACGCTGCCACCCCAGAGCGCGTCGCCCAGGTGCTCAATGCCGAGCTGCAGATGCTGAACCTCAACAATGCCCACATCATGCTCAACCAAGTCGACACGCTTGCCGATCCAACGATGGCAGATTGCTTCGAGGCAGCCCTCGTCCGCCCCATCGTCGCCACCAGCCTCCAACGGTAGCTAATTTGGGACGGGGCTCTTTTAGCTACCCCAAGCGCAGCCGAAGGATGATTTTTCTGGGACGGGGGTAGCTAAAAGAGCCCCGTCCCAAATTAGCTACCCCGGCGGTCTTCCCGTTAGCGGGGCACGTAGCGGCCGGGTTGGGCTCCGGTGGGCTCGCCGTCGCGTGCCGCCAGCACGCCGTTCACAAACACGGCCTTGGCGCGGCCATGTGCCTCAAAGCCCTCGAGCGGCGTGTAGTCCACGGCCTGATGCTGCGTCGCGGCGCTGATCGTCCAACGCGCGCACGGATCCCACACGCACACGTCGGCATCGGCGCCCTCGGCAAGACAGCCCTTGCGCGGATACATGCCAAAAACGCGCGCCGGATTCTCGCTCATCAAGCGGCACAGATCCTCGGGACCCAGCTGTCCCTCAAAGCTCGTGGCAATCGCAACGGGACGATGCTCCACGCCGGGCCCGCCGTTGGGAATCGCGCGGAAATCATCGCGTCCGCGGTCCTTTTGCCCGTGCAGGTTAAAGCTGCAATGATCGGTCGCAATAGTATCGATCTCGCCAGCCACAAGCGCCTCGCGCAGCGCGGCACGGTCACCGGCATGGCGCAGCGGCGGGCTCATCACGTACTTGGCGCCCGCAAAGCCGTCCTCGCCCTGCTCCAGATAGCAGGTGTCGTCGAGCATCAGATACTGAGGGCAGGTCTCGACATAGATATTCTTCTGCCCGCGCGCCTTGGCGGCACGGATGGCCTCGAGCCCCAGCTTGGTCGAAAGGTGCACCACGTTGACCGGTGCGTCGCCGGCCAGGTGAGCCAGATACAGCAGACGGCTCACGGCCTCGGCCTCGCACACATCCGGACGGCTGAGCGCATGGCCCTCGGGCCCGTGGATGCCCTGCTCAAACACGCGCTTCTGCAGCTCATTCACCAGCGTACCGTTCTCGCAATGCACGCACAGTATGCCGCCAATACGCTTGAGCTCCTCGAGCACCTCGAGCGTCTCGGCATCGTCCAGGCGCAGGTGGTCATAGGCAAAGTAGGTCTTAAACGACGACACGCCTGCCTCGCGCATGGCCGAGAGATCGGCGCGGTTGCGCTCATTCCACTCGGCGAGTGCCATATGAAAGGCGTAGTTGGCCGTGCAGGTTCCGTCGGCGCGGCGATGCCACTCGGCCAAGGCATCGGGCATGGTTACGCCGCGATCGGCTGTCGCGTAGTCCACGATGGTCGTCGTGCCGCCGCAGGCAGCCGCACGCGTACCGGTCTCAAAGCTATCGGCCGTCCAGTCCATGCCGGTCCAGCACTGCATGTGCGTGTGGCCGTCGATAAAGCCGGGAAACACCCAGCAGTCCGCGGCATCCTCGACGGTATCGCCCTCGGCCGGCTCAATCGCCGCGGCGATCCGCACGATCTTATCGCCATCCATGGCAAGATCGGCGCGGCGAAGCCCCTGTGGCGTCACGAGCGCGCCGTTTTTGATGATGATCATAATTGCTCCTTATTGATTGATGCAGTTGGCCACGCGATCAAAATACGAGCAGGCGGCGATATGCTCCGCTATGCGTCGCTGTCCCTTGACGGTATCGACGTCCCACAGCTCGTAGGCACGCGCCTCGACCAGCACCACGTCGGTACGGTCCTTGAGGATCGAACCGCCGCCGTCCTTACCCTCAAGACACATAAGTGCATCGAACAGTTCCGCCGGAAAGAGCACCGGGCTCGAAGGCTCACCGTTGCACGCAAGACGCACCGGATGCTTGCGGCCACGCTCGTCAAATGCACGAACCATAGCCTCAAAAGAATCCGAACTCACGAGCGGCTGGTCGCCCGGCAAAAAGAGGCAACCCTTCCAGCCGCGGCTCGCCCCCCACGAAAGGCCCGCACGGACGCTTTCGCTCCTGAGCTTGCCATCGTGCAGCACGCACGGGCAATGCTTGTCCTCGCAAATCTGGGCGACCTCGGGCCAACGCGTCGAAACCACGGCGTCAAAGCCCCGGGGAACCGAATCGATAGTCCGGGCAATCAGCGGCTTGCCATAGATATCGGCAAGCATCTTGTTAGAGCCAAACCGCTTGCCCTCGCCCGAAGCCATAATGACGCAACCAAGTTTCATGGCGATACCTCCCCTGAAACCATCGTACCCATAACTCGCGTCGCGGGGCATCTACATCGAAAGCGCTTATCCCGCACGTCCACGATGCAAAAAGGGGCACCCCGCCGGTTGGCAGAGCGCCCCCTTTACATGGCTTACCTCAGCGCGGCTTTAGGCCTGGAACCAACGGGCGGTGTTGCGCTCGTCGAGGGCCTTGAGGGTAGCGGCGGGATCGGCAACCTTCTGCAGGAACATCATGGCTGCGATGGCGTACGGCTTGTAGCTGGCCTCCTTGTACATACCCACGCGGTGCATGTCGAAGACGTCGGCGTTGACCTCGCCGTGCTCGCAGGAGACACCGGAGATGTCGGCGGGCAGCGGGTGCATAAAGATGGTGTCCTGGCCGTTGGCGGTCTTCTCCATGAGCTCGGTCGTGGAGCACCAGTCCTGATGGGTGGCGTTCTGAGCGAGCAGCTCCTTCTCGAGCGCAGCGATGCCGGCGTCGTCGCCCTCGGCGTACAGGTTGGTACGCTTCTCCATGGCGGCAAACGGAGCCCAGCTCTTGGGGATCACGATGTCGGCGCCCTCGAAGGCCTCGGCCATGGTGTTGACCTGCTTAAAGGTGGTGCCGGACTCGGCGGCGTAGCCCTTAGCGCGCTCGACGACCTCGGGCATGAGGTCGTAGCCCTCGGGGTGGGCCAGGGTGACGTCCATGCCAAAACGGGGCAGCAGGCTGATCAGCGACTGCGGGCAGGACAGCGGCTTGCCGTAAGAGGGCGAGTAGGCCCAGGTGACGGCAACCTTCTTGCCCTTGAGGTTCTCAAGACCGCCAAACTCGTTGATGAGGTAGAGCATGTCGGCAGAGGACTGCGTGGGGTGGTCGGAGTCGGACTGCAGGGAGATGAGCGTGGGACGGTGATCCAGAACGCCGTCCTCGTAGGCCTGCTGGACAGACTCGGAGACCTCGGCCATGTAGGCGTCGCCCTTGCCGATGTACATGTCGTCGCGGATGCCGATGACGTCGGCCATGAAGGAGATCATGGTAGCGGTCTCGCGGACGGTCTCGCCGTGGGCGATCTGGGACTTCTTCTCGTCCAGGTCCTGCAGCTCAAGGCCGAGCAGGTTGGCGGCCTTAGAGAAGGAGAAGCGCGTACGGGTGGAGTTATCGCGGAACAGGGAAACGGCCAGACCCGAGTCGAAGATCTTGGACGAAACGTTGTTCTCACGCAGCTCGCGCAGGGCGTCGGCAACGATGTAGAGAGCCTTGAGCTCATCGGTGGTCTTATCCCAGGTGTGCAGGAAGTCGCTGCCGTACATGCCCTTAAAATTGAGGCCGTTCAGCTGCTCGACGAGCTCGGTAAAGTTGGCGTCCATGTAAATATCCTTTCCATAGATGAAACGATCGCAATGAGTAGATGTGCTCCGGCATGCGCGTGTGGCTAGAACATGCAGAGCGCTATGACGAGGACCCGCTACCGTTGAGGAAGCATGGGAGATAACGACCGCGGGCCCCAAGTCAACAGGGGGTGCCGGGGACACAGGCTGTCCCCGGCTCAACAAGATCAAGGAATGGGACTAGTCGATCTTGTTGTTGGTCAGACCGGCGCGGAACACGGTAGCGTCGCCATCGGCCTGGCTCGGATCGTAGAGGTTCAAAGCAGCAACATACATGGCGGCAGCGGTGACCAGGTCGTCCTTGTAGGTGACCTCGTTGGGAGCGTGAGCCTGAGACTCGGCACCCGGGCCAAAGCCGACGCAGGGGATGCCATAGCGGCCCTGGATGGAAACGCAGTTCGTGGAGAAGGTCCACTTGTCGCACAGCGGACGACCGGTGCGCTTGTCCATGCTGGGCTCGCAGCCGATGCGCTCGTCACCGAACATGGCCTTGTGGGCGTCGACGAGGGCCTTGACGTGCGGAGCGGTCTCCTTGTTGATCCACGTGGGGAAGTAAGCCTCGGTCTCGTAGACCTCGCCGGTCCAGGACGGACGGTCGTACATGTACATGGAGACCTTCACGTCGTCGCCGTACTTCTTGGCGGCCGGCAGGTTGCGGATCTCGTCCAGGCAGGACTCCCAGGTCTCGCCGGCGGTCATGCGACGGTCGATGGAGATGGCGCAGGAGTCAGCGACAGCGCAGCGGCTGGGGCTGGTGTAGAAGATCTGGCTGACGGTGCAGGTGCCGCGGCCCAGGAAGCGGGCGTCCTCGAAGTGCTCGGGGTTGTACTTGGGGTCGAGCATCTTGACGAGGCCCTTGATGTCGGTCGACTCGTCGCAGCCGTTGTTGTTGAGGGCGCGAACGTCGGCGATGATGTCGGCCATCTTGTAGATGGCGTTGTCGCCGCGGTCGGGAGCGGAGCCGTGGCAGGAGGTGCCGTGAACGTCGACGCGGATCTCCATGCGGCCGCGGTGACCGCGATAGATGCCGCCGTCGGTGGGCTCGGTGGAAATGACGAACTCGGGCTTAATGCCGTCCTTGTTGTAGATGTACTGCCAGCACATGCCGTCGCAGTCCTCTTCCTGGACGGTGCCGACGACCATGATCTTGTAGCCCTCGGGGATGAGGCCCATGTCCTTCATCATCTTGGCTGCGTAGGTAGCAGAAGCCATGCCACCCTCCTGGTCGGAGCCGCCGCGGCCGTAAATGATCTCGTCGGTCTCGTAGCCCTCATAGGGATCGGCATCCCAGTTCTCGATGTTGCCGATGCCGACGGTGTCGATGTGAGAGTCGATGGCGATGATCTTGTCGCCCTCGCCCATAAAGCCCATGACGTTACCCAAGCCATCGACCTTGACCTCGTCATAGCCGAGGCTCTCCATCTCGGCCTTGATGCAGGCCACCACTTCCTTCTCCTCGCAGCTCTCGCTGGGGTGGGAGATCATCGCCCGCAGGAAGCGGGTCATGTCGGCCCTGTAGCTCTCGGCTGCCTTCTTGATCTGCTCGTAATCCATGTTCGTTTCCCTCCATCATTGATCCACAGGTGGTTATATTATCTTAAAAGCCCTACAGAGTGCGCGCCGCAGGCGTGCAGTTTGTTCGTTCCGGGGACATGTGCCCCGGAACGAACTCCGCTCAGCCCGCAAGTGTGGGTGCTGAGCGCTTTCAGCGTTCAGCACCTGCGCGCGGCGGGCTGTATCTCATCCCAGAAGCGGCTTTGCCGCTTTTGGGATGAATTAAGCGGTGGGATATTCACCGTCCCACAGCACCTTGCGGAACTTCATGGGGTCGGTGTTGCCCTCGGTGGAGAACATGAGCACCTGGCTGAAGCGGTCCAGGCCGATGGCCTCCCGGAGCTCCTTGTATTCATCGGTCTCCATGATGGCGGCGATGAGGCCCATGCCCACCGCGCCGGACTCGCCGGAGATCACCACCGGATCGCCCTTGACGGGGACGCCCAGCATCCGCATGCCCCGGGCGCTCACCCAGTCGGGGCAGGAGACAAAGGCGGTGGCGTGGTTGCGCAGGATATCCCAGGAGATGGTGTTGGGCTCGCCGCAGGCCAGGCCGGCCATGATGGTCTGGAGGTCGCCGTCCACGATGCGGGGGGCGCCGTCGCCGGCCAGGGCGCCCCGGTAGAGGCAGTCGGCCGCCTGGGCCTCCATGATGATGAACTCGGGCGGGTCGTTGGGGAACAGGTTGGTGAAGTAGCCCACCACCGCGCCGGCCAGGGAGCCCACGCCCGCCTGGACGAACACGTGGGAGGGACGGTTGACGCCGATCTGGCGGAGCTGCTCGGCGGCCTCGCTGGCCATGGTGCCGTAGCCCTGCATGATCCAGGAGGGGATCTCCTCATAGCCCTCCCAGGCGGTGTCCTGGACGATCACGCCGTGCTCGGTCTGGGCGGCCTCCGCGGCGGCCATGCGGACGCAGTCGTCGTAG
>UQPJ01000014.1:0-38943 GCA_900543015.1 uncultured Collinsella sp. | reverse complement strand
GGCGCCGACGCGGCAACCGGGAAGGCCGCCTCGGGCGCCGAGGCGCTCTGGAACACCGCGTGGACGGGCGCCGACGACCCGACCGCCACGCTGCGGATCGTCGAGGGCGCCATGGTGGAGAGCGCGGACGGCACCGAGCGCGCCTGGTTCTTCTCGGCCGAGGAGCCCTCCGAGGCCGGCGGCGTGCTCAGCGTGCCCATCGACGTCAAGGGAACCGGCGACAAGGCGGGAGGCCTGTCGCTCATCCAGGTCTCGGGCGGCGGGGACGCCCGCACCCTGGCCTGCGACCTCCTGACGCAGGCCTACGTGCCCCAGAAGGCGCAAGACGGAGCGTTCTCCGTGACCGGCACCGACGACCGCCTCTCCGAGGCGCTGGGCGCGGACGTCGCCGCCATCGAGGAGGCCGTCGCCGGGAAGGCGGCGAAGGTGTCCCCGCAGGCGACGGGAGCCACCTGGGACAAGGAGGTGTGGCTCGACTACGCCTGGAACGTCGCGTCGACGACCTTCACGCTCGACGACCCCGCCTCGACGGTGGTCACCGTGGTTTCGCGCAGCGGCTCGCTGGAGGCGATGTAGCCGTGCGGGCGCTTGAATCGCGACGCCGAAGGGTCTTCGCCGTCTCCGCCGCGACCGCCTTCGCCCTCTGCGCGCTCCTGCTCGTCCCCGCGCAGCCGGCATACGCCGACATAGCCGGGGACGTCAACGATTGGCTGTGCGGCCTTCTGCGCGACTGCTGCAACTGGATGTTCAAGGCGCAGACGGGCGTGCTCGGGTCGATCGGCGCGAACGGGATCCTCTCGGCCGACTTCGCGCACATGCTCACGAGCTCGAGCGACCTGACCATGCACGACGTCGCCCGGGGCGTATGGCAGGTTGCCATCCTGCCGATCGGGTGCGGGGTGCTCGGCCTGGTCTTCACCCTGAAGCTCATCGAGATATCCCAGCGCATGGACGGCAGCCAGAGCCTTCCCGGCGTCAAGGAGGTCGTGTTCCTCCTCGTGTTCTTCGCCGTGTTCCTGTTCCTCATACAGAACAGCTTCGACCTGATGGCGTCGATCTACGAGGTCTGCGGGCTCGCCATCGACCGAGTCGAGGCGCTCTTCGGCGCCGGTGGCGCGCTCGACCTGCCCGAGGTGTCAGTCGTCACCACCGACGACGACATCCCGTCGCTCATCGCCATGCTCGTCGTGAGCCTCATCAGCTGGGTCGTGGTGCTGGCGGCCTACGTCGTCGCCCTCGTGGTCTGCTGGGCCCGCGCGCTCCAGCTCTACATCATGGCCGCGTTCGCCCCGATCCCGCTGGCGTTCCTCGGCATGGACGCCACGCGCCAGATAGGCCTTGGCTACCTGAAGAGCTTCGGGGCGGTCTGCATCGCCGGCGTCATCATCCTCGTGCTGCTCATATCGTTCCCGCTCGTGCTCGGCGGGCTCACCGGGGCGAACCCCGGGACGGGCACCCCGGCCGACGCGGTCGCGAACGGGCTCACCTACGCGCTGCAGTACCTGGCCATGTGCGTGCTGCTCATCCTCGTGAAAAGCGGCTCCTGGGCGCGCGACATCGTGAGCGGCTTCTAGCGGAAAAGCGAGGAAGGGGGCGGTCGCCATGAGATAGGGGCGCCGCGCCGGGGCACGCGTCCCGGCGGATGAAGACAAGGACCGATTGAAAACGAAAAGGAGGAAAGACATGGAAGAGAGGAAGAACGTGTACCTCTCGCTGCACAAGAGCTTCGTGCGCGAGGGCATCGAGTACACCGACCGCGCGACCGGCGAGGCCAGGACCTTCAACTCGGCGACCCTTCCCAAGGGCACCGTCGTCGACGGCATGGACGTGGGAGGCTACGAGTTCAGCCCCATGTTCGTTAACGAGAGCCGCTTCAAGGGGGCCGACTTCCGGGACATACCGCTGCTCGCGAACCGCGAGGTGTGGCTGAGGAAGACGGTGATGGGCCCGGACGGCCAGCCCGAGCTCGACGAGGGCGGACGCGCGGTCAAGGACACCGTGAAGGTCATGCCGGCGCAGCTCAAAGAGGCCGTTGACGCAGGGCGCTCGCGCTACCTCGCGGAGCGCGCCGAGCACGCCCGCCAGGCGAGCCGCGCTACCGAGCACGAGGCGCCCCGCGCACAGCGAAGCGTCGAGAGATAGGGAGGCGGAAAGATGAACGCAGCGAAAGACTGCACCCTGCAGGAAAAGCTCCTCCGATGCGCCATGGCGCTCATCCTGGCGGCGGGGGCGCTGCTCGCCTCCGTGGCGGCCTCGCCCGCCTACGCCGCGCCGAGCACGGTAGACGTGTCCGTCGGCGGCAAGATCCCCTACGGCGGCTTCGCCACCACGTGGATGAGCGCCGACGGGAACATCGCCTACTGCGCCGAGCCCTCGTCCCCGACGCCCGCGCCGGGCTCCTACTCGACGAGCCCCGTGCCGAGCGACGACGTGACAGCGGCGATCTGGTACTCGTTCGGCTCTCCCGGCTTCGACGCGTCGATGTTCCCGGGCAGCTGGTACGACGGCGGCGGCTGGGACGACGCGAAGTACGCCGCGGCGAGCCATGTGCTCATCGCCTACGCCTACTCTGGGTCCGAGTCGGCTGCCACGCACGGCACGAGCGCCGAGTTCGCCTCCTGGGCGAAATCCGAGCTGATCGGCGGGACCTTCGCCAAGATGAAGGCGGGCGCCGGCAGGGTCTCCGCCGGGTTCGAGGCGTTCTGCGTCAGGACCGGCGGCGGCTCACAGACGCTCGTGAGCTTCAGCTGGTCCGCAGGCGGCGTCAAGGTCGCCAAAGAGGACTCCGAGGCGGGCGCAGAGCCCCAGGGCGACGCCTCGCTCGACGGCGCGAGCTTCTCCGTCGTTAACGAGACCGGCCGGTACGTGCTGGTCGGCGGCAAGTACTACGCCGACGGAGAGGTCTGCGCCACGATCAAGACCGCGCCCGAGAACGGATCGCACGTCGCCGCGACCGGCGCCGACGCACTTCCCGCAGGCAATTATCGCATCGTCGAGTCCGGAGCGCCCGAGGGCTACGACGCCAGCGACGCCTCCGTCGCGTTCACCGTGAAGGCCGGCGAGGTGCGCGACCTCACGGGCGACCCCGTGACCGACGAGGTCTTCCGCGGCGGCGTGCAGGTGACCAAGTCCGACAAGGAGCTGCAGGCGTCCGAGGCGCTCGCGGGCAGCGGCCACAAGGAGGCGCCTGGCGAGCACCCCGGCCTCGACGGGATCGAGTTCACCGTCACGAACCGCTCGGCGCACAAGGTCCTCGTTGACGGCGAATGGCACGAGCCGGGCGAAGCCGTGGCCACGCTGACCACCGCATGGAACGACGAGGCCGGCGCCTACACCGCGCAGACCGCGGCCGACGCACTGCCGTACGGAACCTACGACGCGCGGGAGACGGCGACGAACGGGAGCTATCTGCTGACCGACGGCGAGCCCCGCACCTTCGAGGTCCGCACCGGCGGCGAGATCGTGAGCGCCTCCGCGGACGGCGCCGCGCTCGAGTTCCGCGACCAGGTGGTGCGCAACGACCTCGAGCTCTCCAAGAAGAGCGAGACCGACAACGCCGGCCTCATGGTCCCGTTCGCCATCGAGAACGCGGCCACCGGCGAGACGCACGTGCTGGTGACGGACCGCAACGGCGACGCGTCCACCGCGAGCAGCTGGAACAGGCACTCGAGGGACACCAACGCCAACGACGCCCTGCTCGGCCATGAGGGCCCGATTGCTGCCGCCGACATGGACCCGAAGGCCGGCATCTGGTTCTCGCTCGGCGAGGACGGCTCCTCGGCGCCGGTCGACGACTCGCTGGCGGCCCTGCCGTACGGCGCCTACACCATGACCGAGCTGCGCTGCGATGCCAACGAGGGCCTCGAGCTCATCACGAGAAGCTTCTGGATCGATCGCGACTCGACGGTCGCGAAGGCCGTGTGGATGGGCCTTGACGACCAGGAGGGCCCGCGCATCTCCACCACGGCAAAGGACGGGGCGGACGGCGACAAGGACGTCTCGGCCGACGCCGAGGCCAAGGTCGTCGACGCCGTCGCCTACGAGGGCCTGAAGGCCGGCGAGGAGTACGAGCTCTCGGCCACCCTCGTCGACAAGGCGACCGGCGAGCCCGTGACCGACGTCTCGGGCATGCCCGTGGAGGCCAAGGCCGAGTTCGCCCCCGCGCTCTCGACGGGCAACCAGGACGTCGAGATCTCCTTCGACGCGAGCCTGCTCGGCGGCCGCGACCTGGTCGTGTTCGAGAGCCTACGCAAGGACGGAGCCGAGGTGGCGTCGCACGCGGACCTCTCCGACGAGGGCCAGACAGTCCACGTCGCCGTCGAGGTAAGCACGCAGGCGGCTGACGCCGCCGACGGCGACCAGGTCATCGAGGCCGGCAAGGCCAAGGTCGTCGACACGGTGGCCTACAAGGGCCTCGTCCCCGGCGAGACCTACATCGCCGTGGGCACGCTCATGGACAAGGGCACCGGAGAGCCGTTCCTCGACAAGGACGGCAACGAGGTGACCGCGCGCACGCCCTTCGAGCCCGAGGCGCCCTCCGGCACCGTCGAGGTGACCTTCGAGTTCGACACCGAGGGCCTGGCCGAGGGAGACGAGCTCGTCGTCTTCGAGAAGGTCCTGGACTCCGCCGGCAACGTCGTTGCAACCCACGAGGACATCGACTCCGCCGAGCAGAGCGTCGTCGTGGACAACCCCGACACGCCCGAGGTCCCCGAGGAGCCCTACGCCAAGACCGGGGCCGACGCCCCCGACGGCACCGGCTACGCCGTGGCCGCGGGCATCGCTCTGGCAGCTGCGGCGGGCGCGGGCGGAGCGCTCGCGTACCGCAAGCGCAAGACGGCCGGCGCAAGCAAGGACACGGCAGCCGAAGAGCCTGCCGAAGAGCCGGAAGAGTAGCGGCGCCGCATCGATACCGAACCGGAGGCCCTGGGCGCCCGCCCGGGGCCTCCCCTGCGAACGGGGGAGGACATGAACAAAGGGAAAGCCGCCACGGCGCTCGCCATTGCCGTGGCGTTGCTGGCGATGGGGGCGCTCGCCGTCCTGCCGCTGCCCGAGAGGAACCCGTACGAGGTGCACGAGGCGCCTACTGCGGAAGAGGACGCGACAATGGAGGCTCAAGAGACGGGAGGCGGCATCGACTGGGACGCCCTTCCCGCCTCCGTCGTCGCTTGGGTGCGCGTGCCGGGCACGACCGTCGACTACCCGATCGTCCAGGGCCGGCCCGAATCGCCCGACTTCTACCTCACGCACGACGCCGGCGGCGAAAGATCCGCGTGGGGCGCTCCCTACATAGACGCCGGGTGCGCGCAGGGCGCCGAGAGCCCGCTCGTCATCGTCTACGGGCACCACATGTCCGACGGCACCATGTTCGCGCCGCTCGCGCAGTACTCGTCGCGCGACTTCGCCGAGGGGCACCGCACCATCCGGGTCTACACCCGCGAGAAGGCGATCGAGCTCGAGGTCTTCGCGGCCGACGTGGTCGACGCGAGCTCGGAGGGCAAGCGGACCGACTTCGCAGACGCGGCGGCGCTCGCCGCCTACCTCGGGGACAAATTGTCCCGGTGCGAGGTCGTCCTGGAAGAGCCTTCGGACGTCGCGCAGGCCTGGGCCTTCGTGACGTGCAGCTACCAGACGAGCAACTCGCGCACCGTCGTTTACGCGAAGGAGGTGGAAGGATGGGATTCGCGCCCTTCGGAATAGGGCTCCTCATGGGGCTCCTCACGCTCACGGCCTACGCCTGCTGCGCAGCCGGCGACGACGACGACCGAGACTAGGACTTGCAGATCGAAACTACAACCGAATATGGCCCTTCGACCCCTTGCCGCTATATCTCGGCAAGGGGTCTTGCATGTGGTGAGATAATTTACGCACTTGATAGAAACAAGACGCTGCCGGCTGCTTCTCGATAAGCTTCCGGTTGTCCATGAACAGAGGTACGCAATTGGGAAAGATTAAGCTGCAAGACGTCAAAAAGGCTATCGACATCGGAAAAGACGTTCTGCCCTTCGTTGAGCCCGCTGTGAACAAATACGGGCCCGCTCTGATCGACTGGGGGCAGCAAAGGGGGAAGCAGGCGGCAGATAGCCTGGGAGAAGCCAGGGACTCATTCCTTTCAAAGGGTCGGGCAATCAAAGACAAGAAGGAGCAGCAAAAGTCACTCGAGGCATCCCGCAAGAAGGCCGTGGCAAGCTCGCTTCCGCCGATCTCCGCAAAAGAGTTCTTCGAGAACTTTGAGAACAACGTCTCCAGCGAAGCCGACCTCAGCGATGGGTACATGGCGATCGCCGGCTGCTACGCCGGCGTCACGATGAAATCGGCACGAGAGAAAGACCCTTCCGCCTACGAGGACGTCTATGTCGGTTGCGGCAAATCCATGGGCTTCAGCATATACACACAGCTTTGCGGTTTCGGCAACGTCGACGTCTACGCCGACTTCAAGTTCAAAAGACCCATGATGATCCTGCTCTTCCCGTGTGAGGAAAAAGACCTCGAGAGCCGCTATGAGGCCCTCGTCAGGGATCTTCAGGCCGAGAGCTCGTACAACAAATGGGACGTCCTGGCACGCTCCGACGAGGCGAGATAGGCGCTAAGAGCATGAGCGACAAAGAACTTGCGCCGATTAGCGTCGAGGTTGTTGCGATCGACGACCTCAACAGCATCAAGGTCATCGCGAACACCAATACGAGCAAAGAGAACAACGCCGGCATCGGAGAGCGGGCGGACGCCTTTCTCGGCCTCGCCTCGGACGTCATAGACCTCGTCGAGGGAAAGCAGCTCTACAAAGTCGAGGTCCCCGAAGGCTACAGCCTTAAGGACCTCGTCGCCTCGAAGAAGGATCCGGAAGCGGTGAGGGCCCTCATCCGAGACCCAAAGGGTCGCCTGAGCGGCGACGTCTCGCTCAAAGCTACCGGGGTCAGCCCGGCGCAGATCGCCAGCATCGGCCTTGCCGCGGCGGCGATGGTTGTCGGCCAGGCGTACATGACAGAAATCAGCGACAGCCTCCAGTGCATCGACGCCAAGCTGGAATCGATCGCCTCCATGATCGCCGGCGACCAGAGGGCGAAGGTCAAAAACGCCCTGGACATCGCTAGGACCTACGCAGCCCTTCATGACGATTACCTCCAAAAGCCCGCCGAGGCACGACAGGCGGCAAGAAACGAGATCGAGGGCAGGTACAACGACGTCGGTCAGGTAATCGATTGGATTACCGAGCAACTCGCCGGCATCGAAGACAAGGCCAGGGACGCCGCTGAGCGCGAAAAAGACCTCGAACCGTTGCTTAAAGAGGTCCAATCCTACGAGGCTCAGTTGGGGGTGCGGCGTGGAGTATGGACCACCGGTTTCTCGGCGCGCGCCTCATTTCTCGACAGCGTACACACATTGTTCGCGTTCGGCGCCGCATCCCCTTTTTCCCAGGATCTTTGTTCCGAATTGAGATACAGACGATCAGAGGCTATCCTGCTCATCAGGATGCTTGCATACTTTGATGGTGCGAGTTGCGGACACGCAAGAGCTACGCGTTTGGTTCGTTTTCAGCGGTGTTGGAAGTATCGGCTCAATGAAAAGCCAAGTTGACATTTTCGTGGACCGAGGCTTAGAAATGGCTTTTCTCGCTTGCGCAGACATGGTGCATAAAAGCGTTTTGCTTGGGAATTCTAACGAAATAAATAACCACATAACGTAAATGCAGCCATAGATACAAAAGGAATCGAATGGCCAGAGAGGATTGCCCTTTCCGATGGTCGATTCTTGACAGGCAAACTCAAGCCTCGTTAATATTACATGGTTTGCCAGACCGAATTAACAAAGGAGGGGTGTCGTGGTTGGTCTTTTCCGCACGTGGATGAGCGCCTAGAAAGCGGCGCTGTTGTGGCGTCGCGCTGTTTTTCTGCACGCCATTTCACGATTGGACATAACCATGATATTTGAAACCTCTCGGGGCAGGTCTGCTCTACTGTGCCATTCATGGCAATTCAAGCTTTGTTTCGTATGGGGCGGGGAGCTCGTTTCGACATTGACGAGTTCGATTCTCCAAATGGGTCTTATTTGGCATCTCGCCCTCACGACAGGGTCGTCTTCTCTCCTCTCCTTAGCATCGCTGGCAGGCTTTCTGCCGATTGCTTTGTTCGGAATCCTTGCGGGCGCCCTTGTCGACAGACTGCCTTTGAAACGTGTCCTCATCGGCACCGACCTCTTCATTGCCGCGGTGGGCGCCGCCTTGACGATTGCCTCGTTGGCCGGCAGCTTACCTGCATGGCTAATTCTCATCGCCCTGTTTCTCCGTGCAGTTGGCACTTCGTTCTACACGCCAGCCTCCCAATCTCTCACGCCCCATCTCGCCCCGCCAGAGCATCTCGTTCGCCTATCGGGGGTGACTCAGGCGATTCAGTCCGGCGGATACATTCTTGGCGCCGCGCTTGCAGCAGTGATTTATCCCGTGGCGGGCATTACCGCTATGATTGTCCTCGACGTGCTGGGAGCGCTTTTCGCTTCTTTAGCCGTCCTCGCCGCACAGATAGACGCAGGGGGACTCGACGAAGCCGACCGCAGCTTGCCCTTTTCCAATAAGGTTCGAGAGCTCTTCTCTGAGATTTCGGACGGCTACAAGCTGACTAGGGGGTACAGGGGGCTGCTCGCCCTTCTTTGGTGCGGGTTCGTCTTCGCTTTCGCGTTCTCTCCGCTCGCGGCATTGTTCCCAATAATGACCTTGGGGCATTTTGGCGGTAGCACGGGGGATGCCGCTTTGGCGGAAATCCTTTTTTCTGCAGGCATGCTGGCTGGGTCCGGCATCTTGGCGGTTACGGGAGGGTTCCGCAATAGGTCGTTCACCATGGTCGCCGCGATTGCCGGCTTCGGCATTGCCGCAATCGTATCCGGATCGCTCGGCCCGTCATTGTTCGCTGCTTTCCTGCCGGTGAGCTTTCTTATGGGCGCATGCTCCCCGTTGTACGCGGGAACCCAGACTGCCCTTATGCAGGAGCAGATACCTCCTGAGTACCTAGGCCGCGTTTTCGGCCTCTACGGAACCATCATGGCGTGGGCCATGCCCATGGGCCTCGCGGCCCCCTCCGTTTTTGCGGATCTGCTTGGAGCTCCGTTATGGTTTGTCGGCTCTGGAGCGACCATGGTACTGCTTGCGATGGCTATGCTGCTTGCTCCGAGCGTCCGAAACGTGGGGAAAAGAGATACCGGGCGGATTCAATAGCCCAAGTATTCGAAAAAAAGAGGCAGCAGCCATCGGTTCACGCGTCAGCCTTCAAGCCCTTGCGACGACGAGGTATTGCACCGACATCCCACATCGCGCTCCTTATTCGTCGCCAACTATCATTTTCGGATTTGCCGGCTTGCGCAAGGTCAAAACGCTCGCGCCGGCAATTGGGCAAAGGCGAAAAATCGACGTGAGCAATCTTTTTTGGCATGGCTGCGCTTCCAGTAAAAGGCTAATACACAAAAGGCGGTTCAACCTATGGAACTCATAGTCAAAGCTAAAGACATCTTTTTGGAATATGCCGGCCGCGATATCCTGGATATCGAAGAGTTGGAAATCTACTCCTACGATCGCATCGGCTTGGTGGGAGACAATGGCGCAGGCAAAACCAGCCTGCTTAAAATTCTGAGCGGCAATCTTACCATTGCGGACGCCGACGTCAGGCGCTTCGGCAGCATTGCCCTCATCGGCCAACTCGATGAACTCGACCTTGATGCGGCTCAGGACAGTGGTGAGATGCTCTCCCGTCTCAACGTCGCCGGAGTGGCGCAAGAGACGATGAGCGGCGGAGAGGAAACACGCGCCAAGATTGCCTCTGCGCTCTCCCAGCATGCAAGCGCGATCTTTGCTGATGAGCCTACGAGCCACCTCGACCAAGACGGCATCAGCCTTCTCGTCGGACAACTCAAGGCATTTGATGGAGCCCTTCTCATTGTGAGCCATGACCGTTATTTTCTCGATCAGGTAGTGGACAAGATCTGGGAGCTCAAAGACGGCGGTATTTCCGAATTCTGGGGTGACTACACCGACTATCTGCGACAGAAAGAAGAAGAGCGCAAAGTTCAGGCGGCTCGATACGAAGAGGCGATGCGCGAGCGCGAGCGCCTTGAAGCCGCCATCGAAAAACAACGGAAAAAAGCACGGCAGGTCGACGCCAAGCAGAAGGGCGCAAAGAAAAGCAACGAGTATGCAGGTCGATTGGGGCATCAGAAAGCAACCGGCACCAAACAGAAGAGGATGTACCAGGCGGCTAAGGACATGGAGAAGCGCCTCGAAGCGCTCGAAGGGATTGAGGCCCCCGACAGCATTCGCACCGTGCGGTTCCGCCAGAGCAAGGCCCTGGAACTGCATAGTAAATTTCCCATCTCGGCAGACGATTTCAGCTTGAGCTTCGGCAACTGCATGCTCTATGACCACGCGAAATTCGAGATACCGCTCGGTGCCAAAGTGGCCATCACCGGTGGCAACGGTACAGGAAAGACCAGCTTGCTGAAGGCAATCGCTCGACGCGCCGACGGTATCAACATCTCTCCCAAGGCAGAGATCGGTTACTTCGAGCAAACAGGCTACAAGTTCGACGCCCGTCAGTCTGCGATCTCGTTCATGCAGGATGGTTGCGAGTACAGCATGACCGAAATCCGAAGCGTCCTCGCCTCTATGGGAATCGGACCGCGTGACCTGGCAAAGGACGTTGGCGTTCTCTCGGGAGGCGAAGTCATCAAGCTGCTGCTCGCGAAGATGCTGCTGGGCAGATACAACATCTTGCTCATGGACGAGCCTGGAAATTACCTGGACATCAAGAGCGCCGAAGCCCTCGAGCAGATGATGAGCGCCTATGCCGGAACGATAGTGTTCGTCTCCCACGATAAGAGGCTGGTCGAGAACGTCGCAGACATTATTTACGAAATAAAGGACACCAAGCTAGTCAAAATCTTTCAGCGCGAATAACCCTAAATGAGCAGGATATATTCCCAGAATGGAGACAAAAGGCCTCGAAGGGGGGGTGCCTCCAGGCCCTGTCGGCGCTCGCCATGACGCGCATGTACTACGACGGCAGCATGGACGACCGCAGCGCCCTCATCGAAGAACAGCGGATCCTGGACAAATCTCAGGGCTTTCTGAAAAAGAGGCAGGTCCTCGCAGCGCTCATGGAGATGAAGATCGGGGGCATGAAAGGGACGCCCATCGCGCTTCCTCGCGGAGCCCAGGGAAACGCCCTCAAGAGGCTGGTCTCTCAGACCCCCAGAGCCGCTGCAAAAGAGCAACTCCTCGAAGCTAAGGTTGAGATGCGCGCGAGCCTACGCTCCGGAGAGTCGAAGCTGAGGTCCGAGGCCGAAGATCGAAAAGGCAAAATCCAACGCATCGCGGCGGTATCCCGGTCAGCCAGGACGCTGCTCACTGATGGGACCGACTGCTGGCTCATCGACGATCAGACAGATTAGGAAAGACAAAGAGGCGGGCAATTGCCCGCCTCTTACTACATCACCCACTTGAACACGGCGCGGAACAGCCAGACGAAAAAGCCCAGCGTGACCTTAAGCGCCGCCTTGAGGAACCTACCAAGCCTCTTCATCGACGTCACCCCAATCTTCCTTGACCTTGCGGGCACCATCCTCGGCGCCCTCTTCCTTCTCTTGCGCGAGCAGCCTCGCCAGCTCGTCGGGCACGCCCGGGACCTCCGCCCTCTCCAGCGCGCGCTGCAGCTCCTTTATCTGCGACTTCAGCGGTTTTGAGGGAGGACCCACGTGCTCGCGGTAGCAGGCGCCGATCGCGGCCGCGTCGCACAGGTATCCCCGCACCCGGGCGAACGCCTCGTCGCCGTCGAGCAGGACGCGCCGGGCTCGCCCGAGCTCGGCCTCCGAGGCAAGCATGAAGCGCCATCCGCGGGACCTGCGTGCGGCCGGGATGCCGTCCGCGGGCGCGTCGGCGCGCCAGTCGTCGCGCACCTGGTGCCAGTTCGCCGTGAGCCAAAGCCCCTTCTCGGGCACCTCACGCATCTCGAGCTCGAACTCCGTGAGCATGTTCGCGCCGGAGAACGGCGACCCCTCCGTGAACGAGAGCGTGTCGAACAGCGTCGTCCTGCCGCCCTCGTACTCTATCCTCACCATCATCTCCGGCCCCTCTCCCTGCGCTGGTCCTGCTGGGCCCGCTGCCGCTCGGCGGCGAGGATGCGCTGCTGCTCGTCCTCATGCCGGCTGCCGCGCTGGTTGTCGCCGGCTTCGCCGCGCTTGTCGCCGTTCCCGTAGCGGGTCTTGAGGGGCATGAGGCCGTTCTCCGCTATGTAGGCTCGCGCAGCCTCGAGGCGGCGGTACCCCTCGCCGCCCGCCTGGCCGCGGCGCTCGAGCGTCGCCATCCTGAGACCGAACTCCTCGATCGACTCGACGTCGAACTTCGCGCAGGTCTCGAGCGCCGAGGAGAGCCTGCTCAGCTCCGAGAGGTCGTTGAGCTCGAGGGCCCGCTCGGCGGCCTCGCGGATGCGCGCGGTGCTCGCGTCCGTGGGGCGGTAGGCGCCTTCGCGCTCGAACCGCCGGCGGAGCATCTCCTTGCCGTAGACGAACCCCAGGCGCTCGCCGCTGACCTTCTTGGACGGCTCCTCTGCCAGGCTGAACACCCAGTCGTCCCGCCTCGCCTTGGCCGAGTTGTCGGCGACGTGCACGCCCAGGGCGTCGAGGATGCCGAGGAACTCCGCCTCGTCGCGCGCCGTGGTCTTGGCGAGCGCGACGCGGGCGCGGATGTCGCCGACCCACGAGTAGCCGCCAGAGCGCATGATCTCCTTCTCGGCACGGCCCAGGTAGACGCTCCTGCGACTCCTGGGCCCGCCCGCGCCGGCGCGCCCTCGCGCCTTCGACGGCGATTCTGGCGCCCGGTCGTTGGAGAGGCCCGACAGCCCGCGCTCGCGGGCCATGTCCTGAAGGTCTCGGTTGAGGTCCTCGGGGTGCTGGGTCTGCATGCGGTAGCCCGTGCGGAGGTTCGCGTTGTTCACTACGATGTGCGCGTGGGGTATGCCGCGGGCGTTGTCGTCGTGGTAGACGATGGCGATCTCGTGGTCGCCGAAGTGCTTGAGCGCCCACGAGCACGCGAGCTCGCGCAGCGCAGCCAGGTCGATGTCGTCGCCGGGGTCCGGCGAGAGCACGAAGTGCTTGAACGTGCGCGCGGGCTTGCCCCTCCAGGGTGCGTCCGTGCCGAACGCGGCGCGCGTGGCGTCCATCTCGGCGTCCCAGGCGCAGGCCTCCTTGGCGTCTTCCCCCAGCGCGCCGGCGTCGCGCTCGTCGTAGCTCAGGTTGAACAGGTCGCGCGCCAGGGCGCGGCCTCCCTTCTCGAGGTAGCGGCGGATGCCGCCCGTCGAGCCGTGGCCGCTTATCGGCTTCAGGATCGGCATGGCGAGCCCTCCACGAGCGAGTCGGCGCCGATGCGACCGAGCTCCGCCGCCATCTCTCGGGCCGCGGCGTTCACGTCGGCGAGCTCGCGCTCGATCGTCGGGATGCTATCCGCGACGAGGTCGCGGTCGACGTGCCCGTGGCGGGCGTGGAAGTTGATGAGGTTCATCGCGTGCACGGCCTGGTTGTAGTGGTAGCCCCACTTCGTGAGCTCTCGCGACATCGCCCACAGGGCTCTGCGGTCCACGAGTATGCGGTGCTCGTCTCCCGCGTTGGCCTCCGTCGACAGCGGTATGCGAACGAGGTAGCGCAGGTACTCCGACTTGCTGAGGCCGGCACGCTCGCACCGCTCGCAGAGCGCGTCGTAGTCGCCTCCCTCCATGCGGAACGTGACGCGGCGCTCCTTGCCTTTGGCGGCGCCGGCTTCCTCTTCCATGGCGGATTCCTTTCCTCGGGCCCGCCGCGCGGCGGGCGCGTCTCTCTAGGGGTGCGGGGGATCCCCCGCAGGCGGCGGCCCGGCTCGGGCGCCGCCTCTGGGACCGGGCCTCGCGAAAGCGGGCTCCCGAACGGCCCGCGGCATGACGGGTCCGAGGCCGCCCGGTCCCCAAGTGCTATGGACGCCCGACGCGATGTCGGACGCCATAGGCTACTTGCTGGATTTCGGGCCTGAGGCCCCTCTGCGGCGCTTTCGGGCATCGGTGCCCGCATCCGCGTACGGCGCGGTCATGATCGCCATCTCGCGCAGCAGCGAGAGGTCGGCCGCGCTCGGGCTCTCGGGCGGGCTCTCGAGGAAGTCGGCGACGAGCCTCGCGGCCTTCGCGATGCGCCCGTCGGGGCCGGCCTGCGTCTTGCCCTCGCTCCTCACGTAGTCGGAGAGCTCCCGCTTGGTGCGCCGCCAGGGCTCCATGGCGGCGTGCATCTCCGCCTGGCGCTCCTTCGGCATGTCCGCGAGCGAGCGCACCGCCTCGGCGGAAAGGTTGCCGCGGTCGGCCTCGGCGGCCCACTCGGGCGAGAGGTCCTCCGCGATTCGGCGGGCCAGCCTCTCCTCGCGCGCGATGGTCTTGCCGGAGACCTTGCGGCCCGTCTGCCGCTCGATGATGGCGGCCTTCACGTCGTCGACGCGCATGCCGGAAAGCGAGGGGTCCTCGGAGCGCAGGCGCACGGCGTCGCCCCTGAGCGCCTCGGTCGCGGCGGCGCGCTCGGTCACGGTGAGCGCGCGGGTGAAGTAGTTCGCGGCGTGGAGCAGCGTCACCGCCCTCTCGTCGTCGATGCCCTCTATCACGCGGCAGGGCATCCTCTCGTAGGCGGGGTCGTCCTTCGCGAGCAGCGCGTAGGCGGCCTTGCGCCGGTGCCCGGAGACCATCTGCCACGAGCCGTCGCCCACCTTGCGAACGAGCGGCAGGTCGGTGAGGCCGTCCTGGCGTATGGACTCGGCGAGCTCGGCTATGCCGGCCGGGTCCATGGAGTACGCGGCGTTCGCCGGGTGGTCGGCGATGTCTGCCACCGCGATCTCGGACACCGGGTAGCGGCCGCGGGTGCGCGACGCGCCGTCGAGGAGCCCCGTGATGGTGAAGCCCGCGGCCACCTGGCTAGGCGAGCTCACGGGACACCTCGTCGGCGAGAGCCTCGTAGTCGCGCGCGGGGCGGCTCCCAGGCTCGAATGCCGCCACCGGCTTCCACTGCCAGCTGCCCTCGCAGACCTTGCTGCTCGCGTGGATGACCGTCTCGAACTGCTCGCCCGGGAAGAACCCGTCGAGCACGGCCGCGCCTGTGGCCTCGGCGTTGGTCATGCGGCCGGGAACGCAGGTGCGCAGTATCTTCCAGCGGGGCGTGGGCATGCGCAGCGCGTCGGCGATGGAGCGCGTCGCCTCCACGGTGAGCGCCGTGCCGCGCATCACGGTGGAGTCGAGCTTCACGGGGATGACGACCATGCCGCCCTCCGCGGCGGCGAGGTAGGCGTTGAAGGCGAGTCTGCGCATCACGGGGCTGCAGTCGATGAGGCAGACGTCGTAGGAGTCCGAGGCGTCGTCGAGGGCGAACTTGAGGCGCTGCTCGCGCAGGAGCATCTCGTTCTGGTCGACGAGGTCGATGGTCGAGGCCACCACGTCGAGGTCCTCCCCGGCGGCGTAGGCGACCTCCTCCACGGGGGCGCCGCCGTAGAGCAGCTCGACCGAGGTGCGCCGCTCGGAGGCGGCCCGGTCGTAGAGGGCGAAGAAGTCTGTGGCAGACGCCTGCGGGTCGAGGTCGACGAGCAGGGTCCGAAGGCCCCGGGCGGCGAAGATGGCCGCCAGGTTCACGGCGGTCGTCGTCTTGCCGACGCCGCCCTTGTAGTTGGAAATTGCTATCGTGCGCATGGGTCGCGTCCTCTCTAGCGTGGGGCGCGCCTCGCCGCATCCGGTCCGGCGCGCCCCGAGTCTCGGAGCGTCGGGACAAAACCGTACAGATTTGTCCGACAAGCGGAGTGTACCACGAAAACGTACGGATATGTACGCTTTCGTGGTACATCACCATGCTATAATCCTAGATATCAATCATCCAGCGGGGCCTTTGGCAAGCGCCGCTTCGAGTTAGGTCAGGTTAGATGAAGAACTAGCGATGCCCGTTTCGGGTACCCCATACGACCACTCTGTACATCCGGTCGCGCTTCAGGGTGCCGCATCGCTTCAGTGTCTTCTCGTTCCGAATCCATACATCGCGTGCCTGACCCTGCGCGACCTCCTCTCAAAGGAGCTCGCCATGCAACTGAATCTCACTCACATCAGCTATACCTACCCCGGTACGGCATCGCCTGCCATCGAAGACGTCAGCGCCACGTTCCCATCGGGATGGACGGGCATCATCGGCGACAACGGATGCGGGAAGAGCACGCTCGCCCGTATCGCCGCCCGCGCTATTACACCCGATTCCGGGACAGTGAGCCCGAGTCTGTTCGCGTCGTATTGCCAGCAAGACTCGACGCAGGAACCGGACGATCTCTTCGATCTCGCATCGGATTGGGGCAAGGAGGCGCAACGGGCAAGGGCACTGCTCCGCATCGAAGACGACTGGTTCTGGCGCTACGACACGCTCTCGGGCGGTCAACAGAAGCGGATCCAAATCGCATGCGCCCTCTATGCACAACCAGATATCCTCATCATGGACGAGCCGACCAACGACCTCGATGCCGCCACGCGCGACATCGTGAAGGAGGCGCTGGCCTCCTTCAGCGGCATCGGCATCCTCATCTCGCACGATAGAGACCTGCTCGATAGCCTTGTGGGCCAGAGCCTCATGTGCGAGGGCGCGCGTTGGACCATGCGCCCCGGCGGGTACTCAAAGGCAAGCGACCAAGCGGCGAGCGAACGCGCCTCTGCGATGAGGGATCGCGAGCAAGCCTCTCGTGAAGCGAAGCGCCTGAAGGCAGAAGCCCAGCGCAGGAGCGAAGAGGCGGCACGTCAGAAGGGCAAGCGAAGCAAGCGCGGTTTGAGCAAAAAAGACAGCGACGCTCGCGAGAAGATCGGACGCGCCATAGTCTCTGGCAAGGACGGCGTTGCAGGGAGGCTCTCGTCCAAAATGAGCGGACGGCTCGCAAAGGCCGAGGCAGAGCTTTCCAAGAAAACCGTCTCGAAAAGATACGACCATCGTATCGGCGAGTTCGGCGTCACTGCACGCTCAAGTTGCGTGGCGCACTTGGAGGCATCGCGACTGTCTGCTGGCGAGTTCTCGATAGATGTGCCGGAGCTCTGGATCTCACCAACGGATCACGTGGTGCTGACCGGTGCGAACGGAACGGGAAAGAGCCTGGTGGTACGAAGCATCATCGAATCTGTTCCTGATAATGTCAAAGTTGCGTACGTTCCCCAGGACGTCGGGCCAGAGGAACGCGAGCGAGCCCTGAGGCATCTCCGAGACCAGGACCAGGAGACGAAAGGTCGCATCCTCTCCATCGTGGCGCGGTTGAACTCCGACCCTGACAGACTGCTCGATGGCGACGATTTGAGTCCTGGCGAACTCCGCAAACTCATGCTTGCTGAACAGCTTGTTACGAATCCCAACTTCCTCGTACTCGACGAGCCTACGAATCATCTTGATGTGGGCTCTATTGAGGCGCTGCAGGAAATGCTGAGCGGTTTCTCTGGCGCGTTACTGTTGGTTACGCATGATAGACAGCTGTCGGAGGCAGTCACGCAGATTGGCTGGGAAACTATTCAAGGTGAAAGCCTGATGAGATTGCTGGTCGTCTAAACAATGGGTTTTATAAAAGAGCCTTGTCGGGCGGATTTGCAGCTTCAGTTTGCAATTATTGTTTAACTCCGCGTGGGAAGTCGCAAGCGGCTTGCTCGTGACGACAGCGACTATTGCCAAAGGGTGGAACAAATAAGGACTCATAGAAATCCTTGGTCGGTGTGCTAACATGATTACAGTGAGTAAGTAAGTCTTCAATAACACTAAGCCATTACATAATAAAAAGGCGGTGAAGGCTTAGGATGTCGAAGCTGCCCGGAAAGATGACGCGAAAGCAGCACTGGGTGCCGCGGTTCTACCTGCGCCATTTCGCGGATTCCTCCGGGCAGCTTCATGCCTACAGCAGACAGAAGGGCTCCTTCTTCCGCACGAATTGCGAGAACCTTTGCAGCATGCGCGATCTTTATGAGGTCGAGCATGCCGATGCGACAGGCGATGCGACAGACAGATTCTATGCGCAGAACCTCATCGAGGTTAAGCTATCTGAGCTCGAGAGCCGCATCGCGCCGCTTTACGATCGCTTTTTGGAACGCCAGAAAGAAGACCAGTGCGAAGACGAAGGGTATTCTGATGGGAAAGCCGCCGTTTGCGAGCTGGCAGCAAATATCATCGTCCGGCACCCTATCAGTATGCGCGTCGACAAGAAATGGTCACGCGAGACTGCCGAAGAGCTGCTCAGAAACGTTCATCTGACACCCTATGAGCTCGGCTTGCTCGATTGGTCGGATTGGCGCGGGGATTCCCAAGCGGTGGTCGAGCTTGCCGCCGCCGCAACCATGCTCTTCTCCAACGATGATATTGTGCCAGTTAACCGTATTCGAAAGGCTTTTTTTGAGAAGAGCTTCTCCATCCTTAGGGCACCCGTCGGCTCAGGGTTCGTTACGACGTCGATGCCTATGTTCATCATCGGGCCCGAGGACGACTCGTACGATTTTCATCTCGCGTATATGCCGTTGAGCAGTGAGTATGCTGCGGTCTTTTCAGATGACCCTCTATTTCCGCCGTTTGCGAGACTCGGTTTTTCGGGCGTCGAGTTCATGAACCGACTTCTTCTGCTTAACTGCGAGCATTGGGATGTCGCCATATCGAGGGGAAGCGGCCCGCTCGAGCACGCGGTACGCGATTGGAGTCAAGCGAACAGTGCCGAATTCATGCACGAGATGTTCACGCGCGACGGCAGGGAGCTATCCCTCGACACAGTGATCTACGACCGCTCGAAGAAGAAGGGGCAGACGATGATCGATACCATCGACCGTGGCTGCCTCGAGGGCGGCTGCCTTGATGACGAGGACCTGCGCATCATCTTCGAGCACCTTCTGGGGAGAAGACGGCAAGGACCGGGAACATTAAAGGGTCAAGCAGCGTATTGATAAAATTGACCCCGCCAGCAATAACCGCAAAGGATAGATAGGGCTTTAAGGATGGATGCAGGAAAAGCAACGATAAGCGGCGTGTTCAACGGATCGCGCCTGCTCGAAATACCTTTTTACCAAAGGGCGTACGTCTGGGGAGAAGAGCAATGGGAGCGTTTCCTCGGCGACATGGAGTTCGTCACGGCCTCGAAGCGGCCCTATTTCCTGGGCTCCATCATCCTGAAGCAGGCCTCCTCCGGCAACACCTGGTCCGAGGTCTCCGAGGTTCGCACCGTCATCGACGGCCAGCAGCGACTCACGACCATGGTCATCTTCTTCAAGGCACTCTGTGCAAAAAACGGCACCAACAATTTGTTTGAGCGAGATTTCGTCCTGGAGACCGGCGATGTCGCCTTGCGGCACGGCAAGTACGACCGGCAGGATTTCGAGAAGGTCGTCAGCGCCACGGGCTGCGAGCCTGTCGAGGGCTCCTCGTCCATCGTCCTTGCCTACAACTATTTCCTCAAGAACATCGACCCAGAGAAGGTCGACAGGAACACGATCAAGTCGAACGTCCAGTTCGTCTGCATCGATCTCACCGAGGGCGAGGACGAGCAGCAGATATTCGACACCATCAACTCGCTCGGGGTGCGCCTGACGACGGCGGAGCTCCTTAAGAACTACTTCTTCAACCGCGAGAACGAGCAGGCGTTCAAGGAGTGCTGGGAAGACGTCTTCGAGCCCACGGCTGAGAAGAGGGAGTATTGGGAGCAGGAGATCGTTACCGGGCGCATCAAGCGCACGCTCGTCGACCTCTTCTTCGACGCGTTCCTCCAGATTCTGGTCCAGGACAAGAGGCGTGGCGTCACGACCGAGGACAAGCTCTTCTATTCGCGTACTTCGAACCTCTTCCAGTCCTACAAGGATTTCATCGGCAGGTACTGCAACGGCGACAAGGTCGAGATTCTCGACAACATGAAGGCGTATGCCGAGGCGTTCGAGTCCACGTTCGACCCTGGCTACTGCGACGCGGACATCCCCTCCGCTTCCGGCGTCGAGCGCCTGAACGTGCTGATATTCGGCCTCAAGAACTCGACGCTCATCCCGTACGTGCTCTACGTTCGAAAGAACGCGGAGTCTTCGAGCGAGGAATCTAAGATCTACGCCCTGCTTGAGAGCTACATCGTCCGCCGAATGCTGGTTCAGGCGACCACGAAGAACTACAACAGGCTGTTCACCTCGCTGATCTTGAACGAGGTGAAGGACGCGGAGGCGCTGAGGAAGGCTCTCGAAGCCAATGACGAGGCGACGACGTACATGCCCGGCGACGCCGAGGTTCGAGCGGCATTCGAGGAATCGTGTCTGTACAACCTCCAGTCCAAGGGCGTCCTCTATCTGCTGGAAAGCGCCATTCGTCCGGGCATGAGCAGCACGGCCCTGCTCGGGTTCAACCAGTACACCCTCGAGCACATGATGCCCAAGAAGTGGCGCAACAAATGGGGAGCCCTCGACGATGAGGCTGCCACGCGAAGGGACCGGAAGCTCCTCACGCTCGGCAACCTCGCCATCATCACGCATTCGCTCAACGCCTCCATCCGCGATGCCGATTGGCCCACCAAGAAGCAGGGAAAGGGATACAAGGACGGCCTTGCCCTCTGCGCCGCCGGCCTTGCGACCATGGCCGGCGCCCTAGAGAAGGAGTCTTGGAACGAGGGCGATATCGCCGATCGCGCCGAATGGCTTGCGGACAAGGCGTTGGAGGTCTGGCGCTGGGCCCTACCTGCGTCCCATCTCGAAGATGCTTGCGGTGTCGGAACCCGCATCGATGACGGATGGAACCGGCTCTTCCAAAAACGTAGTTCGTGGCGATGTCTCTTCCGTCGGCGCGTCAAGAGGCTCGCCGAGCGCTAGGAAGAACCTCATCACGTGCTCAATTCTCTGTTGCAGGGACTCGCTCAGCTCGCCGTAGGAGGCCGCCAGCCGCACCTCCTTGGCCAATTCCGCCATCGAGTCCCTCAGTGCCTTCTGCACGCTCACGGAGGGCCTCACCTCGACCTGGGTATCGGTGAGCTTGGCGATGATGTAGTCCTGCCTGCTCATGCCGCTCCAGGCTGCCATCTCGCATATGAGCTTGTGCTCCTCGGGCGTGCAGCGAAACGCCATCGTCTTGCTGCGCTTGCGGGCGCTGTTCTCGCACGGCATCTTGCTTACCCCCTCGCTCCATCGAGCGCGGCGGCCATCTCGTCCTGCTTCGTGGGGAACAGGTGCGCGTAGCGGTAGGTGATGTCCACCGCCTCGTGGCCCATGCGCTCGGCGATGGCCAGCGCGGAGAAGCCCATCTCGATCAGCAGGCTCACGTGGCTGTGGCGTATGTCGTGTATGCGGATGCGCTTCACGCCCGACGCCTTGCACCCGCGCTCCATCTCGTGGGCCAGGAAGTGCTTGGTCACGGCGAACAGGCGCTCGTCGGGGGCGACGTCGTCGCGCATCTCGATGAAGTCCGCCATCTCGTCGCGAAGGAAGGCGGGCATGACGATCGTGCGCACGGACTTGGGCGTCTTGGGGTCGGTCACGGTGTCCACGCCGTGGAGGCTCTGGTACGACTTGTTGATGCGCAGCCGCGAGCTATCCAGCATGAAGTCGGACGGCGTGAGCGCCAGGAGCTCGCCGCAGCGTATGCCCGTCCAGTACAGCAGCTCGAAGGCGTGGAACGACAGCGGCTTGTCCATGACCGCCTCGCTGAACCTCAGGTACTCGTCCTTGGTCCAGAACTGCATGTCGCCGCCCTTCTTCGAGCCTATCTTGTCGACCCTGCGCACCGGGTTGTCGGTGAGGCCGTAGTAGCGCTCGGCGTGGTTGAAGATGGCGTTCAGTTGGTTGTTCACCGTGCGCAGGTACGTCGGCGCCCAGGGCTTCCCGTCGGCGTCCCGGTGCTCGGTGAGCTCGTTTTGCCACCTGATGAGGTCGATCGGCCTCACGTCGCACATGCGCATGTCTCCGAAGAACGGCACGAGCTTGTCGTTGATGATGTACTCCTTGGTGATCCACGTGTGCTCGCGTACGCGCGGCTTCACCTCGGAGGCGTACACCTCGACGAACTCGGAGAACGTCATGTCCATGGCCCCGCCGTTAAGGCTCTTGAACTGGCTCTCCCACACTGCGGCCTCCACCTCGGAGGAGAAGCCGCGCTTCGTCTTGTGGCGCTTCGAGCCGCGGGCGTCGCGGTAGTAGCACTGCACGTAGAACGTGCCGTTGTTGCCATCCTTGTACACGGGCATGTCAGTCCACCTCCGGGAAGTACAGGGCGTCGAAGACGTCGCTCCGGACGCGTCCGCGGATAACCACGCGCCCGCGCGCCTCCTGCTCGGCGTTTATCTTCCTGATCACCTCGTAGGCGCTGCCTTTCTTGATCCTCAGCAGCTCCGCGACCTCGTCGGCGTCCAGCATGTGCGGTCTCGGCGTCTTCGCCACCTTCTCGTCCATGGCTCCTCCAATCAATGGCGTACGAATACGTACGGTTTACAGATTCAGAGTAAACGTACGTATCTGTACTGTCAATAGAATTGCGTACATTTACGTACGCTGATAAGATGTGCTGATACGTAATTCCAGGAGGAGGGCGCATGTCCGTAGGCAAAAACATAAGGCGGTACCGCAAGTCGCGCGGCATGACGCAGGCTCAACTCGCCGAGGCCGTCGGCCTGACCGAGGGGGCCGTGCGCCACTACGAGAGCGGCATCCGCGCCGTCAAGCCCGAGCTGCTCGAGTCCATCTCCGCGGCGCTCGGCGTGTCCGTCAACGCCCTCAAGGACTATGGCGTCGAGACCGCGGGCGACCTCATGTCGCTGCTCGTGCGGCTCGAGGACTCGTTCGGCATCGTTCCCTCCGCCGACGGCACGGGCCTCTCCCTGAACCCCAAGGCTCCGCACGCGCCCAAAGCCGCGACGGCGATCGAGCTGTGGGCAGAGAAGCGCGCGCAGCTCGAGAACGGCGAGATCGACGCCGACGAATACGAGGACTGGAAAGCCTCGCTGTAGCGGCTCCCCGCATTTCGCAACCAGCGCAACCGAATCAGGACGCCAAGCTAGGCGGTGAGCGCCGCTCACGCCTGCGTATGTTGAGTTTTTACTCCCCATTGCATGCAAAGGCATTTTCGGCGCACCTGGGGAGTAAATGACGCGGTGGCTTACATGGCGGCACACGGCGGTACCCCGCGGCATTTCCCCTGATTACTCCCGCTTTCCTTGAGACGGTGAGATTCTTTACTCCCCATTAACGACCTGGGAAAACGCCGCACAGAGACCGTCAAAAGGCCTATTGAGTTCGATTTGAGTTTCAAAGGACCTAAAACGGCCCCTTTTCGTTCTCGGGGACAAAAATCGCGCGTCTACTCACTCGGGATAAATCCTTACTCCCATTCCTCCGAATACCGCCCCGTGCCTTGCCGTCTCGAAACACGGGGAGTAAATGGCGAAATCGCAGGTGAAAGGGAGTAAAACGGCAAAGAAAAAGCCTCCGTTCCGACGCGGGAACAGAGGCTCGATAATCGGATTTACTCACCAATGTCGCTGGCGGCTTTGCCGTGACTCTCGTACAAAACGAAACTCAGCAGCACAGTGCGGCACTCAAAAATACAGGTCAGAACCCTGTCAGACTACTCCCACTCAATCGTCGCGGGCGGCTTGGACGTGATGTCGTAGCACACGCGGTTGGCGCCGGGAACCTCGGCCACGATGCGGCCGGAGATGCGGGCCAGGACGTCGTAGGGCAGCTTGGCCCAGTCGGCGGTCATGGCATCGCTGGACTCGACGGCACGCAGGATAATTGGGCGCTGGTAGGTGCGCTCGTCGCCCATAACGCCGACGGACTTAATGTCGGGCAGGACGGCGAAATACTGCCAGCAGCTATGCTCGGAGTTGCGCTCGCCGGTCTGCTCAAACAGACGCTGGTTATAGGCGTCGAGCTCCTCGCGCACGATGGCGTCGGCATTCTTGAGGATCTCGAGCTTCTCCTTGTCGACCGCACCGATGATGCGGATGGCCAGACCCGGGCCCGGGAAAGGCTGGCGGAACACGATATGACCCGGCAGACCGAGCGCCAGACCAAGCGCGCGGACCTCGTCCTTAAAGAAGTGGTCGAGCGGCTCAATAAGGTCGAAGTGCACGCCCTCGGGGAACGGGATCAGATTGTGATGGCTCTTGATGGTAGCCGTCTTGCCGCCCGTCTTGCGAGCGCCGGACTCAATGATGTCGGGGTAGATGGTGCCCTGAGCCAAGTACTTGACCGGCTTGCCATCGGTCTCGAGCTGCTGCGCCACGGCGAAGAACTCTTTCCAGAACTGCGTACCGATGATGCGGCGCTTCTCCTCGGGCTCGGTCACGCCGGCCAGAAGCTCGGCATAACGGTCCTCGGCGTGGACGTGGATAAAGTCGACGTCAAACTGCTTGGTGAAGACCTCCTCCACCTGCTCGGGCTCGCCCTTGCGCAGCAGGCCGTGGTTGATGAACACGCAGGTCATCTGCTTGCCCACGGCGCGAGCGCCCAGCGCAGCCACGACGGAGGAGTCGACGCCGCCGGACAGGGCCAGAATCACGCGGTCGTCGCCGACCTTCTCGCGGAACTCGGCTGTCATGGTCTCGACCAGGTTATCCATGCTCCAGTTGGGCTCCAGGCCGCAGATCTCAAACAGAAAGTTGCTCAGCAGCTGCTGACCGTACTCGGAGTGCTTGACCTCGGGGTGGAACTGCGTGGTGAAGATCTTGCGCTCGACGCACTCCATGGCGGCAACCGGGCACACGTCGGTGCTGGCGGTAACGGTAAAGCCCTCGGGCACCTCGGACACGGCGTCGCGGTGGCTCATCCACACGGTCTGCTCCATAGGCGTGGAGTTAAAGAGCTTGGCGCCGGCCGTACGCGTGATGGTGGCGCGGCCGTATTCGCCCACCTCGGAGTGACCGACCTTGCCGCCGAGCGTCACGGCCGTGATCTGATGGCCGTAGCAAAAGCCCAGAACGGGAAGGCCCAGGTCAAAGATGGCGGGATCGATGGACGGAGCGTCCTCGGCATACACAGAAGCCGGGCCGCCAGAGAGGATGAGCGCAGAGGCGTTCATTTCGCGAATCTCATCGGCCGAGATGTCGCAGGGAACGATCTCGGAATACACGTTGAGGTCGCGGACGCGACGGGCAATGAGCTGACCGTACTGCGCACCAAAGTCGAGTACGAGGACCTTTGCGGAAGCCTTTTGATCCATGGTTTCCCCCTCTTGTTGGCGGGGAGCCTGTGCCCACCCGCGCGAATAAACGAAAACAGCTTACATAGTGTACACGTTATATGGGGTTTCTCGTCCCTCGCAGCCATCAGCGCACGGCAAACGCACGACCGGGGCCTATTTGACGGCAATTGAAGTGTTACCAAACGTTACAGATGATGTAATACGTTTGAACATTGGACGCCCTGTGCCACAATACTGCCGAACGACTCCGCCTCTGCGGCGGCAAATACGATAGGAATACCAGCATGAAGCGCATCCTTCTCATCGCCACGGGCGGCACCATCGCATCGACCGAGGACGGCAACGGCCTCTCCCCCGCCCTGACCGGTGAGGAGCTCGCCCAGAGCGTCCCCGAGATCTCGGGCCTCTGCGAGCTCGACGTCGTGCAGCCCATGAACATCGACAGCACCAATATGCGTCCGAGCGACTGGATGCGTATCCGCGACGTCATCGTCGAGGGTTATGCCGACCACGACGGCTTCGTGATTCTGCACGGCACCGACACCATGAGCTACACCGCGGCGGCGCTTTCCTATCTGATTCAGGACAGCCCCAAGCCCATCGTACTCACCGGCTCGCAAAAGCCCATGGGCAATCCCTTTACCGACGCCAAGCTCAACCTGTACCAGAGCCTGCTCTATGCGCTCGACGAGCATTCGCACGACGTCTCGATTGTCTTTGGCGGCGTAGCCATTGCCGGCACGCGCGCCCGCAAGCAGCGCACCATGAGCTTTAACGCGTTCATTAGCGTCAACTATCCGCCCATTGCCTATATCCGCAACGACCGCATCGTTCGCAACGGACTCCACGGCACTCACCAGGACGAGAACCCGGTTCGCTTCTACGACAGCATCGACCCGCGCGTATTTGTCCTTAAGCTGACACCCGGCGTGAACCCGGGTATCCTGGACGCTCTTGCCGATAGCTACGACGCTGTGATTCTGGAGACCTTTGGCATTGGCGGTATCCCCGAGTTTGGTGAGTCGGGCGAGTCGTTCCAAGAGGCAATTTTCCGCTGGGTCGATTCGGGTCGCACTGTCGTTATGACCACGCAGGTCCCCGAAGAGGGCCTTGACCTGGGTGTTTATGAGGTCGGCCGTGCCTACGCCGATCATCCGGGCATTTTGCGCGGCGACGACATGACCACCGAGACGCTCGTGGCCAAAACCATGTGGGCACTCGGCCAGTCACGTGATGCGGCCGAGATTCAGCGCCTGTTCTACAGCCAAGTCAACCACGACCGCATCCCGATGGCGTAATTCAGTTGTCGACGGGTATCCCCTATTCGATCCCCTCGAGAAGCTCTGACACCGTCATGCCGAGTGCGGGCGCGATCTTAAATAGAACCTTGAGCGTGAAATTTGCCGTCCCATCTTCGATTCGGTCGAGGTAGGGTCGGCTGATTCCTGTCGCCACACAAAAATCAACCTTGGAGATACCAAGGTCCCTGCGTGTCTCTTCGACCCGCCTGCCAAGAATCTGTTTCGCACGTTCGTCCATGCAGCCGAGTTTGAAATGGAGCTGAACAAAAACGTAAACTATAGTTTACGTTTTGCCGAATACACAGGAGTTTTCTATGTCGGGTTCTTCGGTCCGCATGTACCGAGCCACGCTTCGCACAAACAGCGCACCGCCCAAGCTCGTCGTCGTTGAAGCCGAATGCCTTTCGCCCGATGAGCGCACAGCATTTGCATTACTATCAAGTCGCGTCGCCGCCGTTCTGGTCCCTTGCCCGGCGCAAGGCGAACTTGCCATCCAATGCCAAGCGCACAGCTGCTCGCTCAATCAGGCTGCCGTAATCGCAACCAGCCAACGCGGCCTGCCGCTCCTTTTAGAAGCCGGTATCGCACTCGCCCTCCGCGGCTCCGGATACGAAAACGAGGCCGCCGCCGATATGGTCTTTAAACCACGATCGAGCGGCGGCCTCGCAGCAGCCATTGAATATGCGTGCAGGCTCGTTGCCTAAAAGGACAGGCTAGAAACCAAAGCCAAAGCCTGTTCCGGTAATAGCCGAGTACATAAAGTAGACGTTGATTACGTTGAGGAACACACCCGTGATGCAGCCGTTTCGCAGGTAGCGCTCGCACACGATGCGCGCCATGGCGGCGGAGTCATCATTGTTTTTAGCCTGACGTCCTGCCGTAAAGTACGTCGCCACGCTCAGCAGCAGGTTGAGCACCGGCAGTGCCAGCAGCTCGTAGCTCTTGCCCCAGCGCGTCACCTCACCGGCCGCGTTAAACTTCGTTGCCACCTCGGGACCAATGTTGGGGATAACACACGCTGCAACCACCAGCGGAATCACCGCAAGTACGAGCAACGCAATACCCATGTAGCCAGCTTTTTTGCCATATTTAAACATATGCGTCGTCCTTACACGTTAAAGCGGAAGTGCACGACGTCGCCATCGGCCATGACATACTCTTTGCCCTCGATACGCAGCTTGCCGGCGGCCTTGGCGCCCTGCTCGCCACCGAGCTCGATGTAATCGTCGTAGCCAATGACCTCGGCCTTAATAAAGCCGCGCTCAAAGTCGGTGTGGATGACGCCGGCGGCCTGCGGAGCGGTTGCGCCCTGACGAACCGTCCAGGCCTTGACCTCCATCTCACCAGCCGTAAAGAACGACTGCAGGCCAAGCAGCTTGTAGGCGGCCTGCGCGAGCACGTCCAGGCCGGGCTGCTCCAGGCCCAGGCTCTCCAGGTAGTCGGCAGCGTCCTCGGGATCGAGCTCGGAAAGCTCGGCCTCAATCTTGGCGCAGATCGGCAGCGGCTTGACGCCATCGATGGGCGCCAGGTCCTCGTTGAGCATATCCTCGTCCACGTTGGCCACATACAGGATGGGCTTCATGGTGAGCAGGAACAGGCCCTTGGCGGCGGCGCGCTCCTCGTCAGTCATCTCCATGGATGCGGCGCGCTTGCCCTCGTTGAGCCAGGCAAGCAGACGCTTGGCGACCTCAAACTTGGGCATGAGCTCCTTGTCGCGCTTGGCCTCCTTCTCGAGCTTGGGCAGCTGCTTCTCGAGCGTGCCCATGTCGGCCAGGATGAGCTCGGTCATGATGGTGTCGGCATCGCCGGCGGGATCGACGAACTCGCCGGTGCGGCCCACCTCACGCATGACGTTGGGGTCCTTAAAGTAGCGCACGACCTCGCAGATGGCGTCGGTCTCGCGGATGTTTGCCAAGAACTGGTTGCCCAGACCCTCGCCCTCGTTAGCGCCCTTCACCAGACCTGCGATGTCGACGAACTCGACCGTAGCCGGCACAATGCGACCCGGGTTGACGATGTCGGCGAGCTTTTGCAGGCGGCTATCGGGCACATCGACGATACCCACGTTGGGGTCGATCGTGGCGAACGGGTAGTTGGCGGCAAGGCCGGTCTTTTTGGTAAGCGCGGTGAACAGCGTCGACTTGCCCACGTTGGGCAGGCCCACGATACCGATGGAAAGGGACACGACAGCTCCTTTTGATACAGGTACTTCAAACTGCATAAGTATAGCGCCGCCGCAGCATCCAGGCGAACCCGGACGCCACGGCGGCGCAAATGAAGCAGAGATAGGGGTCGCTGACTAGTCTGCGAGCTTTTCCACCTGATCGAGCATCTTATCGAGCTTGGCCTTTGCCTCGGCCTTGACCTTCTCGGCCTCCTCGTGAGCCTTCGCCTTCTGGGCGGCCTTTTCCTCGGCCTCGGGATCGGCGACGACCAGATTGGACGCATCGTGTTCGACCAGCTTGAGCGCATGTTCGGGACAAACCTTGACGCAGGCTCCGCAACCCAAACAATACGTGGACTCCAGTGCAAAGCGACCGCTTCCCACCAAATCGCAGGCGGACGTGGGACACGCGTTAACGCACTCGCCGCACGACGTGCACTTGTCAAAATCGCACTCCGGCGTGCTCACCTGCATGTTCTGGGCAAGCTCGGGGTGGTTTTGCAGCGTCGAGAGCACCAGCTGGCGCCCATGGGTGAGCGAACGGCGACGCTTGGTCGTCGTGGTGCCGCACATGGTGTTGAGCGTGCGCTCCAGCTGGGTGATCTGATGGCGATGGGCTTTGAGCTTCTGCGTCACCGAAGCCAGTGCCGCCGTCGCCGGATTGAGTTTGGTCACGGTCAGGCCCGTGGTACGGGCGATCTTTTCCATGTATTCCTTGCGCTCGTACTCGCGGCGCTTATGGCATTTGAGGCTCTTGGGGTCGACCTCCAGGCCCATACCCGTACCAGCCCATTCCTCGGCCTTCGCAATCGCCTCGCCCAGCATGTCCTCGCCACCGGTGTTGCGGCATTTATCGCACACGCCCAGCGGCAGATACACACTCACGTTGGGATAGTCGGCCAGCACCGAGAACCAGGTCTCGGCCGTAATATCGCCCACGCAGGCAACGACGACCTCGTTCTCGCGCGGCATGCGCTTAAGGGCGCGCGTGCAGGTAACGTAGGCGGTCTCGTGACTTGTAGCCGCCGAGACAATGTCGTCATACAGGTTTTTGGGCGCCAGGCGCGGCGAGATGATCGCCTCAGTCGGACAGGCAGCGGCGCACAGGCCACACTTGCGACAGGAATCGAGGATCTCGATGGCATCTTCCTCGACCTCGATGGCGTTGACCGGGCACACGTCCATGCACGCGGTGCAGCCGCTCTTTTCGTTTTTGCAGGTCAAGCACGGAATGGTGTTGCCGCGCGGACGCTCCTTGTAGTCAGCAGGATTCCACTGCGGCGCCGACGGATCGAGCGCATCGGTCACACCGCCAAGCGGGTTTTTAAGAAAGTCGAAACCCTTGCTGATCTCGATAATGTCATCAAACAGATCGTGTTCCTGCGCCATGCGCGGCCCCTCCCTGAGCAGTGCAAACAAGCAAGAGATAATGATACGCTATCGGCCCACGCCTCGGGCAAATTACACGCGGAGCATCTTTGCGGCAAATAGCCCATGGCCTATCGCCGCCTCGATTGCACAAGGCCAATCAAGCGCCAAACTATGCCTCGCACATGAGCTGCACGAGCTTTTGCCTGGTCACCTTTGTCTGTTCGTTGGCCATGTTGCGCTCGTTCTTAAAAGTTGCGTCAGCAACGCTCAGCAAATCGGCATCGGTAATCTCATCAAGCCCCAGCTCCTCAAGCGTCGTCGGCAGACCGACGCGCTGGCAAAACTCGAGCACCTGATCAAGCTCGGGAGCACGCTCCAGGCGCAGCTGCACCACCAGACCAAATGCCACGGCCTCACCATGCATGGCCTTGCACTCGGGCAGAATCGTCAGCCCGTTGGCGATGGCATGCGCCAACGCCAAGCCGCCACTCTCAAAGCCGACACCCGAGAGCAAAATATTGCACTCGATCAGGCGTTCAACCGCTGGCGACGTACGCCCCTTTTTGAGATCGCGCTTGGCAGCGACACCGCACTCCATAAGTGTGTCGTAGCAGGCACGAGCCGCAACCAGAGCCAAGTGCCCCGGCGCGCCACCGTGCTCGTTGGCGCCGTGCGCCGCGGCGCACGAACGCGCCTCGAAGTACGTTGCCAGCGCATCGCCCATACCAGCGACCGTCATACGCAGTGGGGCCGCTGCGACCACGTTGGTATCGACCACGACCAGATCTGGATTCTTCTCGAGCATCAGGTAGCGGTCGAACGACCCATCCTCGTGATACAGCACCGAAATCGCGCTGCACGGACCATCCATTGAGGCCGCCGTGGGACATACGCACAACGGCAACTCGGCATAAAACGCTACTGCCTTGGCGATATCGAGCATCTTGCCACCGCCAATACCCACCACCATGTCGCAATACTCAGCCTGGGCTTCCTTAGCCATTTCGGCAACAGCCTCTTCCGTACACGGACCGTTGTAAATTTTAAAGAACGGCTCGCTTAGATCGTCGTCCAGAAATCCATCAACAATCTGCCTGCACAGCCGGTCCTCGGTGCCCTGGTCAAACAAGACATAGGCAGCGCAGCCCAACCATGACAAATACCTGCCCTGACGCGATAGTTCGCCCGGCCCCTGAACATACCGGCCAGGACCGCCGTAAACCATAGGAAGCGCCATACGAGAATCCGCCCTTCATCAAACAACGATTGGTGCAAAGTAACCTGACCCCTTTGCACCATAGCAAAAAGGGGCAAAGCCATCTGCTTGCTTTGCCCCTTCCTTAGCTTGATTTACTCATCCATGAGATAGTAGTGGCCCAGCGCGTCGGCACCCAGGATGGCGTTTGCGACCATCTCGGGCGTCACCTCAAACGGCATGTTGCACATGGTGTCCTCGGGCGCGCAAGCGGCCTCGGCAACGACCATGGCCTGCTCGCGCGTAACCTCGGCAACGCCAAGCTCCTTCATCGTGACCGGCAGGCCCAGCTCAATACAGAAGCCCAAGACTTCCTCGAGTTTCTCAGTCGGAGCATCCTCGAGTACCAGCTGGACGATGGTGCCAAAGGCGACCTTCTCGCCGTGATACATGCCGTGGCACTCGGGCAGCATCGTCAGGCCATTGTGGATGGCATGAGCAGCAGCAAGGCCCGAGCTCTCAAAGCCAATGCCCGAAAGCAGCGTATTGGCCTCGATGATATGCTCGACTGCAGGCGTGAGCGCACCCTTCTCCAACGCGACCTTGGCCTTGACGCCATCGGCCATAAGCGTCTCGTAGCAGAGCTTGGCGAGCGCCAGACCGGCCATGCCGCCCTTGCCGCCAGCGCAGGTGCCACCGTCGGCATCATGCGTCGCCTGGGCCTCAAAGTAGGTTGCGAGCGCATCGCCCATACCGGAAACCGTCAGGCGCACCGGGCTCGCCGCGATAACCGTCGTATCCATCAGGACAATGTTGGGGTTTGCCTTAAGGAAGAGATATTTATCGAACTGGCCATCGTCGGTGTAGAGCACCGAAAGCGCCGAACACGGGGCATCGGTCGAAGCAATGGTGGGGCAAATGATAACCGGGGACTCCAGGTAATAGGCGACGGCCTTCGCGGTGTCAAGGATCTTGCCGCCACCGACGCCGACGATGATGTCGCAACCGTTGTCGCGAGCGAGCGCAACCAGGCGATCGACCTCGCCCTTGGAGCACTCGCCGTTAAAGTCCTCAAACAGCAGCTCGGCCTTAGCCTCGGCAAAACCGCCCTCGATCTTGGCACCGACGCGCTTCTTGCCCGAAGGCGTCACGATGACGAGGGCCTTAGCGCCGAGCGGCTCGACATAGGAGCCGAGCTTGGCGAGCTCGTCCGGACCCTGGATGTACTTGCTGGGGCTATTGAAAATTGCAGCCATTTTTATCCCATTCTCTATTAATTAAAAAGAAAGGGGCTCCGTACAGATACGTGCGGAGCCCCTCGTTACGATAACAAGAGTCGATTAGAAATCGATGTCGGTGTCGTAGTAGCAGGCCTTGAGAATCTTCTCGAAGTCGGCAGCCTTGGTCTCACGCGGGTTCTCCGGCGTGCAGGCGTCCTGCTCGGCGTTCGCGGCGATCTCGGGGAGCTTGGCGAGGAACTCCTCCTCGGAAACCATCTGCGGGTTCTCGGCGTCGACCTTCACGCCACCATTCGCGTAATCCTTGATGGACTGCGGAATGTTGAGCTGGTCGTTGAGGTCGCGGATCTTCTGGACGAGCGCAGCGATAAGCTCCTCGTTGGTCTCGCCGGGAAGGTGCAGGATCTCCTTGGCCACGTAAGCGTAACGCTCGGCAGCGCGCGGATCCTTGGAGTTCCACTGGATGACCTTGCCAAGGTACATAGCGTTAGCAGCACCGTGGATGATGTGGCCGTTCTCAAAGGCTGCACCGGTCTTGTGAGCCATGGAGTGAACGATGCCCAGCAGGCCCGAGGAGAAGGCGATGCCGGCGATGCACTGAGCCTCGTGCATGTGCTGACGGGCCTCATGGTCGCCAGCATAGGACTTGGGCAGCCACTCGACGATCTCGCGGATGCCGTGCAGGGCGTTGGCGTCGGTGAACATAGAGGCGAAGGTAGAAACGTAGGCCTCCATGCAGTGGGTCAGAGCATCCATGCCGGTGTGAGCGCACAGCTTGGCGGGCATGGTGTAGGTGAGCTCGGGGTCGACGATGGCGACATCAGGGGTGATGTTGAAGTCGGCCAGCGGGTACTTGATGCCCTTGGCGTAGTCGGTGATGACGGAGAAGGCGGTAACCTCGGTAGCGGTACCGGAGGTAGAGGAGATGGCGCAGAAGTGAGCCTTCTGACGCAGCTCAGGGAAGCTGAACGGCTGGATGATGTTATCGAAGGACTCCTCGGGATACTCGTAGAAGACCCACATGGCCTTAGCGGCATCGATGGGCGAGCCGCCGCCGATGGCGATAATCCAGTCGGGCTCGAACTCGCGCATGGCCTCGGCGCCCTTCATGACCGTCTCGATGGACGGATCGGACTCGACGCCCTCGAACAGCTTGACCTCGAAGCCGCCCTCTTTGAGGTCGGCCTCAACGTCCTGCAGGAACCCGCCGCGGCGCATAGAGCTGCCGCCAGAAACGATGATGGCCTTCTTGCCCTTGAGGTTCTTCACCTCGTGGCGAGCGCCCTCACCAAAGTACAGATCGCGAGGATTGGTAAAACGTCCCATACTGTGCCTCCTAAACAAGCCCCTCTTAGACTTGCGTATATAACGGAGCACCCGATTGGCTCCGTTAGGACCGTTTTGCGCGTTGCCGGCGATGACAATGCGCGATGTCTAAACGTCTCAACGCTCAGACAAACACTATTTTACCGTTCTGGTTGGTCAGTTATTCACCTAAAGCCGACAATGATGAAACGTTTTTTCTATCCCTGAAGACCCTTGTGGGGCATTCATACTCCCAAGCTGGGCAAACGTTTTATCAAGGTTGACCACATATCCCGGGCAGGACGGTGCCCCTCCAAAATGCGCCCCGTTCGCCGCCAAAAATCGACCGTTTGCGGCACCGTGATACCACTCAGTCGTCCAAGGTGCCGACATTTGTGCGACATCCGTCTTCGTGGTGCAAAGGTGCATGTCCAAGTGCGGCACCCCCGGTGTGCCACATGCGGGTAAACTAGAACCTTATATAGAGACATTTGAACCCTAACCGCAGCAAAGGAGGCCCCATGGCATTCGATCCCATTCAAGAGGATTGCCATCGCCTCGTTCTTGAGGCCTTGCGCCGCGACAATATCCCGCTCACCGACGGCCCCGCCGTCGAGCGTCTGATGGAGCAATTCACCCGCAACCCCGCGCCGCTCATCGTGCACGACCGCGACCGCGCCGGGCATCTGATTGCCAAGGTGGTCGAGGCCGTCGACTACCGCATTCCCTTTATCCCCGACGATGCCCAAGCCGAGCAGGAAGAGGCCGCTGCCGAGAACATGCTTCGCGAGGCCGCCGCACTCGATCCGGCCAACTGGGATGCGCAGCGCATGCTGACGGCCCTCACCGCTGACTCCAACGAGGAATACGTGCAATATCTGGTGTCCAAGTGCGACGAGGTGGAGCACGATCTGGCGCTCAAGATTGCCTCGGCGCAGGACCCCTACGAGCGTGAAGCCGCAGGCGACCTTATGCGCCGCCCCTACCTGCGCTGGCTTGCCGCCCTTGCATCGCGCTCCCTCATTAGCGGACGCTATCGCATGTCGTTGGATGCCGCGAATCGCAGCCTGGACTTTGCGCCCAACGACCCCGCCGGCGTCCGCCATACTGCGATGCTTGCCATGGCAAAGCTCGAATACCCCGCCGAGGAACTCAAGCGCTTTCGCTCTGCCCACTCCGTCCCCTATCTCGCCAACACGCCGCTGCGCCGTCGTCCCAAGGACGCGGAGCGTGACTTGGACCCGTGGACGCTCATCGCGCTGATGAGCGCAGCCTGGCGCGAGCTGGACTACGAGGGTGCCGAGCACCACCTGCGTATCCTTGCGCGCTCGTGCCCGCACGCAGCCGAGGCGCTCTACTTCCAAACCGAGTTTCCCGATGGCGTCTATGCCCGCGTCAACGTGGGTGCAGGCTCCACCGACGAGCTCGTCCTTGCACTCTCCGAGGCGACGCCGGTACTGCAGGAGGGCCTGGGCGCGCCCGACAACGCCAGCTTTGCCGCCTGGGTCGCCACCAACGACATCGTGCGCTCCCAGATCGACGAGCGCATACTGCGGGCGGCCGAGCAGGGCTTGCCGTTTAAGGGAGGAGACCTCTAATGGATCCGAGCGTCTACATCCCCGCCTACCTGGAGCGCACCTATCTGGCGTCGCACCCCGAGCTCACCGATGCAGCACGCGAGCTTGTCCATAACGACATTAGCGCGAATCCCCAAAAGTATGCGCAGTCCGAGCATGCTCAGGCGCTGCTGTCCTATGCCGGTGTTCATCGCCACCTGCTCGACGAGCTCCATCGCATCGAGGACATGGGCAGCGACGAGGAGTTTGAGCAGACGCGCAACCGCCTGTTCGACGATATGCGTGATGAGCTGCTCAAGATCGTCCGCATCGATGCGCTGGCCGTCGATGCCCAGCTGCTCGCCATCATTTTGGCGGACACGCCCGTTGACGCTTGCCTGGGCGACCTGATGAAGCTCGAGACGAGCACGGCCGACTACCTGCAACAGAGCGTGCCCGGGTTTGATATGGAGGCCCCGCACTATTGGGCCAATAATGTTTTGGCCGACGGGGTCACCGCAGCAAACCTTACCGTGAGCGAGCCGGCTCTTATCGGGTGGCTCCACACGCTCGAGGCCATCTCGCAGCTGTGCATGGCGAGCGCTCGTTACCGTGCCGCCGCCAACTATTCTCGCCGTGTTCTTAAGGCGGAGGGCTATCCCACCCGAGCTGCAGGCACCGTGCTACTCGCCCTCGCTCGTCTGGAAGACGAGGACGGCTTTTTTGCCCTGGCCCACCAGCTCGAGGAACAGATGGGGGCCGATGTCCTCGAGGACTCCCCCTGGTACCTGCTCGCCCGCACGATCTTGCTGTTCAAAACGAACAAGATGCGCCCGGCCACACGCGCGCTGCGCGAGTTTGCCAACCGCTGCGAGGGCGGCGCGTTCTTTTTGCTGAACCCCACGTATCAGACACCGTACCTTCCCTGCCGGCCCGAGCCGCACGACCCCTGGGACCTTTCGCATCAGGCAGTTTGGGAAGCCGACGGCATCATCTCGGATACTCCCGACTTTGCCCCCTGGGCCAGCGCTTGCGAAGACGTATCGCAGCTTGCCCAGGAATTTGCGCGCCGTTACGGCTTTTAACGGCGCAAACGTCACGACCATGTCATTCACGTTAGGAACGGCTTCATGAACTTCCGCTCATCTCTCGCCTGCACCTCGAGCGATATCGCCCGCTGGGGGCTGCGCTCCGTCCTTAAGCGCCAGGGCGGCGTACTCCCCGGCCGCATCGCCATGAAGATCGACCCCGAGTTGCTGAGCGACCTCGCGGACCTTGTCGACCGCAGCGTGGTAATCACCGGCACCAACGGCAAGACCACCACCTCCAACCTCATCGCCGACGCCGTTGCCGCCAGCGGCGCCACCGTGGTATGCAACCGTGCCGGAAACAACATGGAGCCGGGCGTGGTGGGCGCCCTGCTCGAGGCGCGCGGCGATCTTAAGCGCGCCGGAAGCGGCAAGCGCGTAGGCGTCTTTGAGTGCGACGAGCTCTACACGGTGCGCGTCCTGCCCAAGCTCAAGCCGACCTACTTTGTGCTGCTCAACCTGTTCCGCGACCAGCTGGACCGCTACGGCGAGATCGACCACACCCAGGACGTCATCGCCCACGCGCTGGAGCTTTCGCCGGCAACGACGCTCATCTATAACGCCGACGATCCGCTGTGCGCCTCGATCGCCGCACGCGTCCCCAACACGAGCATCGCCTTTGGCATCGACGGTGCCACGGGCACCGAGTCCGATCGCATTAGCGACTCGCGTTTTTGCTCGCAGTGCAACGCCCCGCTGGAATACGACTATGTGCAGTACGGACAGCTGGGCGCCTATCATTGCCCTTCGTGCGGCTGGGGTCGCCCCGCGCTGCTCCGCCACGTGACGGGCGTTGAGCTCGGCTGCGACGGCTACGGCTTTGACCTGGCCTTTGGACCCGAGGCCAACGCGCCCGCCGTGCACATCGCCACGCGCTACAACGGCCTGTACATGGTCTATAACGTCGCCGCCGCCTTCTTTGCGGCGCACGAGCTGGGCGTGGACGCGGCGCACCTGCAGCCCACGCTTAATGCCTACGTGCCCGCCGGCGGACGCATGGGCCGCTGGGATATTGCCGGCCGCACCGTCGAGGCCAACCTGGCCAAGAATCCCGTGGGCTTCGATCGCCAGATCCAGTCCATTAAAACGGCAGGTGGCAGGCTCTGCGCCTTCTTCCTAAACGATAACGATGCCGACGGCCACGATGTCTCGTGGATCTACGATGTCGACTTCGAGCGCATCGCCGATACAACGGGGCTTGTCGCCTTTGCCGGAGGCACGCGCGCGCACGATATGCAGGTACGCCTCAAGTACGCCGGCATCGATGCCGCGATTATCTCGGACGTCGCGCAGGCGATCGGCGCCGTGGCAGACGAGGCCGCCGATGACACCTTCTACGCCGTCGCCAACTACACGGCCTTCCCGCCGTTAGTCAAGGAGCTCGACGGACTCAAAGGCACCGATGCAAGTTCGGTCGCCTCCCACGCCGTAACGCGCGCCGATGGTAGCGCTGTCCCCACCGATATTGCGCCGGTCGAGCTTTCGCGCCCGCTGCGCATCGTCTATCTGTACCCCGATGCCCTTAACCTCTACGGCGACGGCGGCAACGTCATCGCCCTCGAACGCCGCTGCGCCTGGCGTGGCATTCCCGTGCGTGTAGACGAGGTCCGTATGGGCGAAACGCTTGATTTGACCGATGCCGATATCGTCATGATGGGTGGCGGCTCCGACCGCGACCAGCTAGCCGTGGCACACGAGCTGCTCGCCCAAAAAGATAAGGTCGCGGCCTATGTTGAGGATGGCGGCTCGCTGCTTGCCATCTGCGGCAGCTATCAGCTGCTCGGCCGTTCGTACTATATGGGCGAGGATCGCATCGAGGGTCTGGGCGTCATTGCCGCCGAGACTGTGCGCGGCTCCGACCGCCTGATCGGCAACGTCGCCGTCAAGACCGACCTGGCACCCGAGCCCTTTGTGGGATTCGAAAACCACGGCGGCCGCACTCTGCTCGACGCAGATGCCACGTCGCTCGGAACGTCCGTCGTCACGGGTACCGGCAACAACGGCGACGATGGCTTTGAGGGACTGATCTACAAGGGCGTCATCGGCACGTATCTACACGGACCGGCACTGCCCAAGAACCCCGAGCTCGCCGACTGGCTCATTACCCACGCCCTCGAGCGCCGCGGCGATGCGCAGGCCACAGCTCTGCTGCCGCTCAAGCCCCTCGACGACACCTACGAGCACGCCGCCCACGACGCCGCCATGAAGCTCCTCCCCTAACGTCCCAACCACCACAAAGGGGACAGGCACCTTTGTGGTGGTTTTGGCCCATCCCAGCGGTTTGTCTCAATCTGTAACATCTAGACCGTTAAAAGTCGTCTTACTGTTACAGATTGAGATGTTCGTCCCGACGCCTGCCTTTTGTCTCGATCTGTAACAGATAGAGCCGATTTGCCCGCCCAGATGTTACAGATTGAGATGTTTGAAGATCGGGATAGAGAGCCAGCTCCTATGTGGTGGTTGATTTCCGATCTCAGCCGAACACATTGAGCATATAGGCCGTTCCCGCACCTAGCCGAACGCCCCCGCGGCCCCTCCCGGGGCCCGGG
>UQPJ01000013.1:0-38998 GCA_900543015.1 uncultured Collinsella sp. | reverse complement strand
GGTCAGGTCCTGGGCTCGCACGAAGAGCACATTAAGTGCTCTTCGGCTCGTGCGGAATCTACGAAAACCTTGCGCCTGGCCTTCGGCGGCGCGACCTATGGCAACTTTGGGGCAGCCAGGGTTGCCGTTGGCCGGCGCGCCCCACGCATAACCCTTAGGTCGGTGGGCTGATGGGTTGGGTCCCGTTGGGCTTACAGGGTTGAAACGAAGTTTGACAGGCGGTTGAGGCCTTCGTCCAGATCTTGGTCGGAGACGCAGTAGCTTAGGCGTACGTGGCCTTCGGCTCCGAAGCAATCGCCGGGAACGAGGGCGACTCCCGCCTCCTTGATAGCGCGGATGCAAAACTCCTCGCTCGTCATGCCGAATTTCTTGATGCTCGGGAAGGTGTAGAAGGCGCCTGCTGGTTCTATTACGTCGAGGCCCATGTCGGCCAAGGCTGCGAGCACACGTTTGCGGCGGGCTCGGTAGACTTTGAGCATGGGGGTTGGGTCGACGGTCAGGGCTCGGGCTGCGGCGTCCATCTCGAAGGAGACGGCACTCGATACGAGGTATTGGTGAGCTTTGCCAATCTCGGCGATGACGGGGGATGCGGCTGCGAGCCAACCCAGGCGCCAGCCGGTCATGGCCCAGGGCTTGGAGAAGCTCTCGATGATCACCGTCTGCTCGCGCAGCTCCGGGTGTCGCTGGGCAAAACGCTCGTAACCATCCACATAGACCAAACGGTTGTACACGTCGTCGCAGACCACGTAGATGCCCGACTGCTCCGCTACGCGCGCCACGGCGTCGAGCGATGCCGCGTTGAGAATGCAGCCCGTGGGATTGTTGGGCGAGCAGATAACGATGGCCTTGGTCGCCGGGGTCACACAGGCGCGAAGCGCATCCTCGTCAATCTGAAATTGCGCAGGCTCCGTATCCAAAAAGACCGCTTTGGCGTGATTGGCTACGACGATGCTCTCGTACAGGCCAAAGGCCGGCGTGGGAATAATGACCTCGTCGCCGGGGTTGAGCATAGCCATGAATGTTGCCGACAGGGCCTCGGTCGCGCCGTCGGTCAGGATGACCTCGTCGGCCGAAAACATAAGGCCCGCGTCCCCCATGTAGGCAGATAACGCCTCACGCAGGGCGGGGCGACCGTTGTTGGGCGGATAGTGCGTGTCGCCGCGGTCCAACGAAGCAGCCACCTCGGCGCTAATCACATCGGGCGTGGGAAAATCGGGCTCACCTAGCGCGAGCGCGATGCACCCCGGATGCTGGGCGGCGAGCGCGTTGATCCGGCGGATACCGGAGGGCTTAAGCGTGGCAAGCGAGGTGTTCATGGGCAGACGCATGACGTTCCTTTCGTAAGGGTTGCACTAGGATAGCGCGGCGGGACGCCGCCGGACGGTGTAACCTAAACGGAAACCAACCGGAAAGAAGGCGGCATGGAGACGACCGCACGCGGCGATGTACCAAAAACGCTGCAAACCATTGCGTATATCAGTATTCCCAAGAGCGCCGATCTTGAGTTTTTGCTCTGGGACCTGCAGGATGCCATCGCCGCCTATGCACAGATTTCCGGCACCGCACTCCCCCATCCAGTCGACTTGGAGGCGGATGATGCCGGCAGCGTTGCCGGTACCGCCGATGGCATTGTGTTCGCCGTTGAAGATGCACCCAATGATGAAGCGATGGCGCCCATTGAGCAGGTGCTCGACCGCTTTGGCGGCGCAGGGACGCGTGCCTACGTTGTTGTCCAGGCCGACATCGGCGGCCTGGAGCGAGCACACGGGCTCGTCGTGCGTCTGCGAGCGGCGTGCGACCTTCGTGGGCTGTCATGGTGCGGCGGCGTTGTCGCCTGTACCGGCAGCGGCTTCGCGGCGCTTCGTCACTCACCGCGCATGGGACTCTTGCGGCGACCGTTTTCGGAAGCGATGGACAAGCTCGTAGGCGCCGTTCGTATGGGCTGTTCGGTTGAGCATGCGCAGCGACTTGGTGGTGGTAATGCCGAGGACGTCGACGCCGACGGCATGGCTTGCGCCGAGCCAGCCGTGCCCGTGCCGATCTGGCGAGGCGTTCTGAAACACCTCGGCGCCCGCACTCAATCAATAATCTAAATTAATGAGCTGCCCAGTCAACGGCTTCACTCCAACGCTCGACAAGCCGCTCCAAACGCCACGCCGCGTTGGCAGGACTCGTCGACGGCAGCACGATGGCGGGTAGCCCCGTCCGCTCTTGTAGATAGCGTTTGTAGAGCCGTCCGGCCGTGCCGCCGTTGCAGACAACGATCTCGATCGGCGTGGCATCCACAATGCGTTCAATATGTGCCGGCACAACGTTTTTGATGCTAGCGTCACTCGAGCCCTTAATGTCGCAGCTCTCGATCACATCCCACAGGGCTACGCCACCGTTAAGCAGCATGGATCGCTTGGCAGCAACCGAGGCGTCGAGCGTCGCGGGCTCGCCGCTCGCCAAAGAGTCTCCCTCGTTGGGCGGCACGGGCGCACCGAGGCACACGGCCATCACACGCCAAAAGCGATTCTGAGGGTTGCCGTAATAAAAGGCGTTGGCGCGCGAAAGCACCGAGGGAAACGATCCGAGCACCAAAACGCGCGAGCGCTCGTCAAACACGGGTTCAAACCCATGCTCAATATGTTGATAGCCCTCGTCGGACACAGGCATGGGCTAGGCCCTCAGTAGATAGCGCACCTCATAGGGTGCAAGCTCGAGGGTACCCGTAAGCTCGACCGTGGGCGCATCGTCGGCAAGTAGGTCGGCAAAGGAGCCGTTGAGCTCGCCGGCTCCAAAGGTATAGGGCTCGTTCACGGCATTGACCGCCACGAGCACCGTCGCGTCGTCGCAGGCGCGCTCGAACAGCAGCTGCTTGTTCTGAATCACCACGTTGCGATAGGCACCATAGTTGAGGGCACGGGCCGCCGCGTCGTCTGCCGAGCGCAGGTGCGCGAGCTGCTTGATGAAGGCCGTCAGCTCGTTGGGCGCAGGCTCATCGAGCGCAGGTCGCAGCGCCCAGTCACCATCGGGGCCGCCCTTTTCGCCAGGAATCCCCCACTCGCTGCCATAGTAGACGCACGGAATGCCCGGCATGCCAAAGAGCATGCCATAAGCGGGGCGCAGACAGGACTTGTCGGTAAGGATGCTCGCCAGGCGCGGCACATCGTGGTTGTCGACAAACGACAGCAGATGCTTGCCGCGATAAATGCACCACGGGTCACCGCCAAACTGGCGGTGCAGCGAGTGCGCGATCTCGAACATATTGACCGAGTTAAAGCTGGAGTACAGGCCCTTGTAGCACTCGTAGTTGGTGCAGGAGTCGAGCATCTCGTCGTTGACGATCTGGTTGTAGTCGCCGTGGAGCGTCTCGCCGATCAGCACAAAGTCGGGCTTGAGCTCACGGGCAAAGGCGTGCAGGCGGCGCATAAAGTCGCGGTCGAGCATATAGGCAACGTCCAGGCGCAGGCCGTCGACGCCAAAGACGTCGGCCCAACGGCGCACGGACTCGAGCAGGTAATCGACCACGGCGGGGTTTTGCAGGTTGAGCTTCACGAGCTCAAAATGGCCTTCCCAGCCCTCGTACCAAAAGCCATCGCCATAGCAGGAGTCGCCGTCAAAGCTGATGTGGAACCAATCCTTGTAGGGCGAGTCCCACTTGCGCTCCTGCACATCGCGGAAGGCCCAAAAGCCACGGCCCACATGGTTGAAGACCGCATCGAGCACCACGCGGATGCCATGGGCGTGCAGCGTCTCGCATACAGCGGCAAAATCGGCATCCCCACCCAGGCGACGGTCGATATGGCGCAGGCTGCGCGTGTCGTAGCCATGGCCGTCGGATTCGAGCGGCGGGTTAATGAGCACAGCACCGATGCCGAGCTCTTGCAGGTAGTCGGCCCATTGGGCGATCTTCATGATGGGCGCATCGGGGTTGGGCGCTGCGTTGGCAGCCTGGGCGAGCTCATCTTCGGCAACGGGCGCGGCGTTTTCGCGCGGAGCTCCGCAAAAGCCCAGCGGATAGATCTGATAGAACGTCGTCTCGTATGCCCACATAGCAACCTCCCGGTAAGCTCAACACAACGACATCCATTGTATGCCCGCCGCGTATCCCCTCCCCCAAAATAAGTTGCGGTGAAATAATTCCTGCTTGGGCCTTCAGAGGCCTTAAACAGGAGCTATTCCACCGCAGCTGATGAGGGGACGTGATTAGGCGACGGGCTTTGCGCGGCGTATGGCCGGGAACAGCACCGTGATGGCGAGGATGACGCCCACGACGGTAATCGCCCCGCCCGCGAAGCCAATCCAAGCGATACCGGGACCCGAAACCACGGCGCCACCGATTGCGGTGCCCGTGCCGATACCCAGATTGAACAGGCCCGAGAAGATCGACATGGCGACGGCCGACGAATCCGCCGGTGTGTACTTGATGAGCTCGGCCTGAAACGCCACGTTAAAGGCCGTGGCGCAGCAGCCCCATAGCGCGCAAACAGCGAGAACGGCGACGAGCGACGGTGCAACCGGACCCATGAGCAGCAGAGCCACCGGCACGCCGGAGAGCGTGATAGCCAAGAACGGGAAGCGATGCCCATCGAACAGACGGCCGAACAGCCAGCTTCCGAGCAGACCAGAGCAGCCGAACGCCGTCAGCGTCATGGTAATAGCGCTTGCGTCGACGTGCGCGACCTGCGCCAGGAACGGCTCGATATAGCTGTAACCCGCATAATAGCCGGTTGCCATAAAGACCGTGACCGCGTAGAGCGCGATCAGGAACGGGTTCTTGAGCAGCACGGGCAGCTGTTTGACGGTAAAGCGCTCACCCGCCGGCATAGCCGGAAACACCGCGGCTTGGTACACCACCGCGGCGGCAGAGAAGGCACCGACCACGGCGAATGTCATGCGCCAGCCCACGGCCAGCCCGATGGCGCGGCCGATCGGCAGGCCAAAAATCTGCGCGATGGACGAGCCCGTGGCGATTATGCTGATGGCGAGCGCCCCATGGCGGGTGTCGACCAGGCGCGAAGCCATGATCGAGGCGACCGACCAGAACACGGCATGCGCGCAGGCGACCACCAGACGCGCGCAAACCAAAATAGGATAGGTGGGCGCCAAGGCGGACAAGAACTGGCCGAGCGAAAACACGGCCAAAACGCCCAGCAGCATCCGCTTGAACTCAAAGCGCGAGGCAAACACCATGAGTGGCAGCGACAGCAGCATGACACCCCAGGCGTAGACCGAAATCATGATGCCTGCCTGGGCCTCGGTGAGCGAGAACGATGCGGCAATATCAGTCAGAAGGCCAATGGGCATGAACTCTGATGTGTTGAACACGAACGAACAGCAGGCAAGCCCGATAAGCGGGAGCCACTGCTTGAGCGAGATGCCATCTTGTCTTGCCTGAGTCATGTAGGAACCCCCTCCGATTGTCTTGAGCGATGGGCGATTATATAGCAACGGCCCCGCATCCGTCAGCAACAGATGCGGGGCCGTAATCAACTCAATACACAGAGGTTGCGCCATCAATAAATAACTAAGCCAGCCCCAGCAATATGCCCGCCGAATGCACGACAAACGCCACGATCCAGGCGACCGTCACCTGAAACGCGAACACGGCCACGGCATAGCGCGCGCCCAACTCGCTCTTGACGGCGCCGATTGCCGCTACGCAGGGCGGGTACAGCAGCGTAAAGACCAGGAACACGTAGGCGGTAAACGGCGAAAACATGGTCGACAGCGCCGCGGGCGACGTTGCGCCCAAAAGCACCGTGAGCGTCGAGATGACGCTCTCCTTGGCAATGAGTCCGGTGACGAGCGCCGTCGACGCACGCCAGTCGCCAAAACCGAGTGGGGCCAACACCGGCGCGATGATGCTACCCAGACCGGCAAGCAGACTCTGCGACTGATCGGCGACCACATTAAAGCGGATATCGAACGTCTGGAGGAACCAGATGACCACGGTGGCGGCAAAGATAATGGTAAAGGCCTTGGTAATAAAGTCCTTGGCCTTATCCCATGCCAGCATCACCGTCGTCTTGACGCTCGGCAGGCGGTAATTGGGAAGCTCCATGATAAACGGCACCGGGTCGCCCTTAAATGCCGTGCGGTTGAGCACCAGGGCGGCAATGCAGCCGACCACGATACCAATCAGATAGAGCGAGACCATGGCGGGAACTGTCGCCTGCGGGAAGAATGCCCCGCACAGCAGACCGTAGACCGGCAACTTGGCCGAACAGCTCATGAACGGCGTGAGCATGACCGTCATCTTGCGGTCGTGCTCGGATGGGAGCGTACGGGTCGACATGATAGCCGGCACGGTGCAGCCAAAACCGACGAGCATAGGCACGAAGCTGCGGCCCGACAGGCCAAAGCGACGCAGCACTTTATCCATGACAAAGGCCACACGCGCCATGTAGCCGGAGTCTTCCAGAATGGAGAGGAACAAAAAGAGCACGACGATAATCGGCAGGAAGGTCAGCACGCTGCCCACGCCCGTAAGCACGCCGTCGACAGCCAGCGAGCGCACCACGTCGTTGGTGCCGAACGCCTTGAGGCCCGCATCGGCCGAGGCGATGATGGCAGCGATGCCGTCCTCCATAAGTCCCTGCAACGCCGCGCCGATCACGCCAAACGTCAGCCAAAAGACGAGACCCATGATCACCAGGAACGCTGGAATGGCCGTGTAGCGACCCGTCAGGATGCGGTCGATCTTGACGGAACGCACGTGCTCGCGGCTCTCGTGCGGCTTGACGACGCAGCGCCCACACACGTCGCCGATAAAGCCGAAGCGCATGTCAGCCAGTGCAGATAGACGGTCGGTACCGGCCTCACCCTCCATCTGGGTAATGATGTGCTCGATGGCGTCAAGTTCGTTACGGTCCAGATGAAGCGCCTCGGTCACCAGCTCGTCGCCTTCAACCAGCTTGGTCGCCGCAAAACGCACCGGAATGTGCGCCGTCACGGCATGGTCCTCGATCAGGTTGGCGATGCCGTGGATGCAGCGATGCAGCGCGCCGCCGTCCGGGCCATCGGGCGCGCAGAAGTCCAGGCGACCGGGACGCTCGCGGAACCGCGCCACGTGCAGAGCGTGTTCCACCAGCTCACCGATGCCCTCGTTGCGGGCGGCGCTAATGGGGACAACAGGCACGCCCAACAGGCTCTCGAGCAGGTTGACGTCCACGGCGCCGCCGTTGGCCGTCACCTCGTCCATCATGTTGAGCGCGATGACCATGGGGCGATCGAGCTCCATAAGCTGCAGCGTCAGGTACAGGTTACGCTCGATGTTGGTGGCGTCAATGATGTCGATGATGGCGTCGGGATGCTCGTCCAGGATAAATTGGCGGCTCACAATCTCTTCGCCCGTGTACGGCGACAGGGAGTAAATGCCGGGCAGGTCGGTAACGCTCGCCTCGGGATGGTTACGGATGGTGCCGTCCTTACGGTCGACCGTCACGCCGGGAAAGTTACCGACGTGCTGGTTGGAGCCCGTAAGCTGGTTGAACAGCGTGGTCTTACCGCAGTTTTGGTTGCCGGCGAGGGCAAAATGCAGCGGCGAGCCCTCGGGCACGGCCGTCTTTGCCGCGCGGGGCGAATACGTCCCCTCGCCGAGCGCCGGGTGCTCCGTCGTGCCGATTGCGGCGTTAACACGCGGGCCCGTATCGGTATCGTGAATGCCCACGAGCTCAATGCGGGCAGCATCGTTCTTGCGTAGCGTCAACTCGTAGCCACGCAGACGAATCTCGAGCGGGTCGCCCATGGGGGCGTACTTCATCATGGTGACTTCGGTACCCGGCGTGAGCCCCATGTCCAAAATATGCTGTCGAAGCGCCTGATCGTCGGATGTCACCGATGCGACAACGGCGTCCTTTCCAATCTCGAGTGTATCGAGCTTCACGCGCTCATCCTTTCGTTAGACGCGGTTAACCGTTTACCGGGGCTAACCAACTCGTAACGACAAATGATAGCGCTCTGAACTATTTTATAAAGTCAAATACCGATGTTTACCTGCGCAAACTTTATGCGGTGCGACCCGAAAGCTCTTTGCGCATACCGCTCAGCGAGATCGAAACGGAACCCGACCGCGCGGTAGCGGTGAGTCGATCACCCTCGACCGACCCCGTGCATGTAAAGGGCGCCTTGCCCATCAAGACGTGGGAGATAGTACCCGAGAACTCAAAGAAATCGCCCTCAGCGCGGGCACTCGAGAGAGCGATATTGAGACCCCTGACGTTTAGTACTGCCCTGAGCGCGCCGTTCACCCCATGTGAAAACGTCACCTCGCCGCGTTTACTCCCCACCGGCGTCTGGGCCGAAACCACATACGTACCCTCAAGCATGGCTCCTCCTCTAAGCAGACTATTTGAAACGGGTAAGTAGTCTACTTTTACATATGGCGCTCGAGGAAGCGGAAGGCTAGGCGGATCCAGGGACGGACTGCCACTTGCTTGTCCTCGTTGTCGACCGCGGTGTTGGCGTTACCGAGCGAAAGGCCGTGGCCGCCCTGGTCAAAGACGTGCATCTCGCATGCGACGCCCTCCTCGGCCATGCGCTGCGCAAACGGGTAGACCTGCGCGACCGGCGCCGTCTTGTCGTCCGAAACGCCCCACACAAAGGTCGGGGGCATCTGGCGCGAAACGTGCGTGGTAGGGCAAATGTCGGCCAGGTGCTCATCGGTCGCCTCGCCGCCCGTCACCATCGACAGGTAGTCGTTGAGCAGATCGCGCCCCGTCTTGCCGCCCGTCTTTGGCACGCGCAGATCGATGCGCGGATCGCGTGTCTGTAGGTCGCGTACATAGGCAAGGTCGAGCAACGGATAGCCCAGCACCACGGCGTCGGGACGAATATCCTCCGGACGAGCCCCGGCAAGGCCCGCGAAAGGTCCGGTCTTCCACTGCGTTGCCAACGAGGCGCAGATCATGCCGCCCGCCGAGAAACCCACGATGCACACGCGCTTGGGATCGACATGCCACTCGTCGGCGTTGGCGCGCACGGTAGCGACCATCTTGGCGAGGTCCGCCTGCGGGTGCGGAAAGCTCACGTCGCCCGTGGCGCTCGTCACATAGTTGAGCACAAAGGCCTGGTAGCCGCGGTCCAAAAACGCAAACGCCACCGGGTCCTGCTCGTGCGGAGCGATATGCGTAAACCCGCCTCCGCCGCAGATGATCACCGCGGGGCGGCGGCCATTGGGCTTGTCGGGCAGCGGCTCGGCACCCAGATACGTAAACGTCGCCGGATAATCCTCGGTCGGCTCCTCGCCCCACAGCGCATGGTTCTCAATAATCATAGGTGCTCCCTCCGTGCGATTCGTGCGCACTCGTTTTTCGCACCTTAGCGTACCCCACTTGAGCCCGCGGCGCAGAAACACCCCCGCAATAAGTTGGCCTTCAACTGATATATCACAAAATCGCTGTTCAGAGGTATCGTTGGACAGCGTAAAATAGGAGCGCTGACCGTGCTGGGAAACACGTACGAAACGTTTCCGGCAAACCACACGCGTGCAACATGCGCGCCTGATACGTTGGAGGCATCTATGGGTCTGCTCGATTCGCTCAAGTCCACGTTCACTTCGTCGGGCGAGGCGTCCGTTCCGCCCGCAGCAAGCTTCGCCACCCGCGAAGGCGTCATCTACGCTCCTGTCAACGGCGTGCTCGTCAATCTGAGTGAGGTTCCCGACGAGACCATCGCCTCGGGCATGCTCGGCCAGGGCTACGGCATCGAGCCCATTACCGGCACCATTTACGCCCCCGCTAACGGCCGTATCGGCGCCACCACCGTCACCAACCACTCCATCGGCATGATCACCGAGGACGGTCTTCGCGTGTTCATCCATGTTGGCCTGGGCACCGTGGAAATGAACGGCAAGGGTTTTGCCCGCTTTGTCGAGATGGGTGACACGGTCAAGGCCGGCCAGCCGCTCATCAGCTTCGATCGCGAGGCCATCAAGGCCGCCGGCCACGAGGACATCGTGACCGTCATCATCTCCGAGCTCGATCGTCTTAAGAGCATCGACCATGTCGGCGAGTCCGGAACGCTTATCGGCGGCAACCCGCTCGTCAAGCTGGGCGACCCGCTGCTGGTAGCCAAGACCAAGTAGCCAGGCCCCGCGCCACACAGCCAAAAGGCAACACGAAAAGCGCCCACGAGCATTTGCCGTGGGCGCTTTTCGTTTGAAAAACCATCCCGCCAATGCCTTATCTGTATAGCCCAAATGAGCCGAGCTGCTAGAATATCGAACTGTATGGATAACTATCATTCAACCGTTATGGGAGGATACGTGAACCGCACCAAAATCGCGCAGCTTTACGCCGATGCCGAGTCGCTTGGCAGCCAGACCGTCACCGTCGCCGGCTGGGTCAAGTCCATCCGCGACATGAAGAACTTTGGCTTTGTTACGCTCAACGACGGCAGCTGCTTCCGCGACCTGCAGGTCGTCATGAACCGCGAGGCACTCGACAACTACGACGAGATCGCCCATCAAAACGTCTCGGCCGCACTCATTTGCACCGGCACCGTCAAGCTGACCCCCGATGCGCCCCAGCCCTTCGAGCTTTCTGCCACCTCCATCGAGGTCGAGGGTGTCAGCGCCCCGGATTACCCGCTGCAGAAGAAGCGCGCAACCGTCGAGTTCCTGCGCACCCAGCAGCACCTGCGCCCGCGCACCAACCTGTTCCGCGCCGTGTTCCGCATCCGTTCTGTCGCGGCTGCCGCCATCCACCGCTTCTTCCAGGAGCAGGGCTTTGTCTACGTCAACACCCCCATCATCACCACGAGTGACTGCGAGGGCGCCGGCGAGATGTTCCGCGTGACCACGCTCGACCCCAAAAATCCGCCCCTCACCGAGTCCGGCGAGGTCGACTGGAGCCAGGACTTCTTTGGCAAGCACGCGAGCCTTACCGTGTCCGGCCAGCTCAATGCCGAGAACTTTGCCATGGCCTTTGGCGACGTGTACACCTTTGGCCCCACCTTCCGCGCCGAAAACTCCAACACCACGCGCCACGCCGCCGAGTTTTGGATGATCGAGCCCGAGATGGCCTTTGCCGACCTGAACGACTACATGGATAACGCCGAGGCCATGCTCAAGTACGTCCTTAAGGACGTTATGGCTACCTGCCCCGACGAGCTCAACATGCTCAACAAGTTTGTGGACAAGGGCCTGATCGAGCGCCTGGACCACGTGGCAAACTCCGACTTTGCCCGCGTTACCTACACCGAGGCCGTCGAGATCCTGGAGCAGGCAGTCGCCGCCGGTCACAAGTTTGACTATCCCGTGAGCTGGGGCATCGACCTGCAGACCGAGCACGAGCGCTTCCTGACCGAGGAGCACTTTAAGCGCCCGACCTTCGTAACCGACTACCCGGCCGAGATCAAGGCCTTCTACATGCGCATGAACGAGGACGGCAAGACCGTCGCCGCCGCCGACTGTCTGGTTCCCGGTATCGGCGAGATTATCGGCGGCTCCCAGCGCGAGGAGCGCCTGGATCTGCTCGAGGCCCGCATCAAGGACCTGGGCATGAATCCCGAGCAGTACAAGTACTACCTTGACCTGCGCCGCTACGGTTCCTGCAAGCACGCCGGCTACGGTCTGGGCTTCGAGCGCTTGGTCATGTATCTGACCGGCGTGGGCAACATCCGCGACGTCCTGCCGCACCCGCGCACCGTGGGCAACGCCGACTTCTAATCGCCACAGCGCCACCAAACGCGTTCCAGCGCATCACGCCAGCGCCTCTCGGCAAGCCGAGGGGCGCTTTTTTCAACAGCATCCGTCAAGCTTTTGGCAAGTTTTTGGTCAGTTGGGCAGGGCTGTTGAAAACTCGACCCGCCGCTTGCCGACGGCTACCGACCGCCCAGGGCGCCCTGCACCCCTGGGAAAGCCCCGCGTCCTAGGCTCCATACCGTCGCCACCCAAAACGGAAAGGACGTGGGCGCCATGACCGAAACCGCTGTTGAAACTTACGAGACCACGACGAGGGGCGCCGCCTCGATGGCAGCCTATCGCGCCGTTCGCATCCTGCAACTATTAAGCGAAAACACCGGTGAGGACAAGGCCATGCTTTCCGATGAGTTGATCCGACGCCTCGCCCATCCCGGCGACCCCGCCCGCATGCCCATCTCGGCGGCGCGGCGCAGCATCTACACCGCCATCTCCGCACTTCGCCATGCCGGATACGAAATTGAGTACAAGCGCGGCGTGGGGTATCGGCTCTTGACCCGTCCGCTCACCGACGAAGAGATCATCCGACTCCACGGCATGGTCATGCGCAACCGCTCTACGCCCATCGCCATTCGAAAGAGCATGGCGCAGCACTTGGTCGCCATGGCGAGCGCCGACGTTCGCGGCTACCTCGATGCACCCGAGCCCGCTCCAAGCGTGGGCGGCAAATCCACCAAGACCACGCACACACCTGTCAAGCGCATCGATGCCTGCGAGCTCATCGAGCAGGCCATCGACCACGGAACCACGGTGAGTTTTGATATTTCGAGTGTCACGGCACGCGGAGAGGTAGAAGTGGCGCGGATGACACTCCGGCCCTTTGCCATCAAGCAACGAGACGGCATCTCGTATTTGCTGGGAACGGTCTATGACGCGCGAGGCGCCGATGACACGTTGCGTACCGTAGAGATCGGCCGAATGAGAAACGTCACCACACGTCTCCTCGACGGCAAGAAGCTCTTCGCCGCCCTGGACGAGGACGATGCCTCCTCCGCCGCATAAGACCCTCCGCCGCCCATTCGACTACCCGTACCGCCCATCCGATTCTGTATTAAAAAACCCGCCAGGCTGTTGTAAAAATGGACATCAGCGCTACTATAGTTCCACTTGCACTTTGTCCCAGTGCAGTGTTTCCAGCCATTTTTATACTGGGGGTAATGATATGAAGGACATCACCATCAGCCGCAGGAGCCTTCTGGTCTCCGCCGGTCTGCTCGCGCTCGCCCCGCTCGCCGGATGCGGCGGCAACTCTGGTTCCGGCTCTGCTGCCGCCGGTTCCGACTACACCATCGGCGTTCTGCAACTCACCGAGCACTCCGCACTCGATGCCGCCAACGACGGCTTTGTCAAGGCCATCAAGGAGAGCGGCCTTAAGGTCAAGATCGACCAGAAGAACGCCCAGAACGACCAGTCCACGTGTAAGTCCATTGCCGACAAGTTTGTGGGCGACAACGTCAACCTGATTTATGCCATCGCCACGCCCGCCGCGCAGGCTGCCGCCGGCGCCACGGCCGATATCCCCATCGTGGGCTGTGCCATCACCGACTACGCCGCCTCCGGCCTGGTCCAGGACAACGACAAGCCCGGCACCAACGTCACGGGCGCTTCCGACCTCACCCCAGTCGCCGAGCAGCTCGAGATGATGCAGAAGGTCCTGCCCGACGTTAAAAAGGTCGGCCTGCTCTACTGCACCGCCGAGTCCAACTCCGACGTCCAGATCAAAGCCGCCAAGAAGGAGCTCAACAAGCTGGGCCTCGAGTACACCGATTTCACCGTCTCGAGCTCCAACGAGATTCAGTCCGTCGTCGAGTCTGCCGTGGGCAAGGTCGACGCGCTGTACTCCCCCACCGACAACACCATCGCCGCGGGTGCCTCGCAGGTCGGCCAGATCTGCAAGGAGAACAAGCTCCCCTTCGTGACTGGCGAGGAGGGTATGTGCAAGGCCGGCGGTCTGTTCACCCTCTCCATCAACTACGAGGACCTGGGCTACGCCGCGGGCGAGATGGCCGTCAAGATCTTAAAGGGCGAGGCCAAGCCCGAGGACATGCCTATCAAACACCTCTCGAGCAAGGACCTGGTCGTCGTCAAGAACGACGAGATGGCCGAGGCCCTGGGCATCGACCTCTCCGCTCTGGACGCGTAGCGTCATGCGTGGCAATGCATCTAGAGCCCGTGCTCGTGCCATAGCCGCGTTATTCAATATCTGAGCCACAGGGGCGGACGCTGTAGACCGGCGTCCGCCCTGCTTGTTTCAGGTAAAACAAAACGTCTGTCCGCAACTCTTTTATGCAGCGTTACCGCTATTATGGAAAATCACGTGTCCACTCTACCCTAGGAGGTATGAAGCATGCTCATTGCATTGCAGGGCGCCGTTTCGCAGGGTGTCCTCTGGGGCATCATGGTGCTCGGCGTGTTTATCACGTTCCGTCTGCTCGACATCCCCGATATGACCTGCGACGGCAGCTTTGCCCTCGGCGGCTGTGTTTGCGCCGTGCTCATCGTCAACAATAACGTCGACCCACTGCTCGCCGTACTGGCCGGCATGTGCGCCGGTGCCATCGCCGGCGCCGTCACGGGCATTCTGACCACCGTCTTTGAGATTCCCGCGATTCTCGCCGGAATCCTTACGCAGATCAGCCTGTGGTCCATCAACCTGCGCATCATGGGCAAGTCCAACACGCCCATCCTTGCCAAGGGCACCGTGTTCTCGGCCGTCAACAATATGACCGGTCTGCCGCAGTCCACCGTTGCCATTATCCTGGGCATCGTGTTGGCCGTGGCCATCGTCGCCATCCTGTACTGGTTCTTTGGTACCGAGATCGGCTCGGCGCTGCGTGCCACCGGCAACAACGAGTACATGATCCGCGCCCTGGGCGTTAACACCAACACCACCAAGATGATCGCCCTCGTGCTCTCCAACGCCCTCATCGGCCTTTCGGGCGCGCTCATCTGCCAGAGCCAGAAGTACGCCGACATTGGCATGGGCACCGGCGCCATCGTGATCGGTCTTGCCGCCATTGTTATCGGCGAGGTGCTCGGCCGCCTGCTGCCCGGCGGTCTCACGCAGTTTAGCGTCCGTCTTGCCTCCGCAGTCTTTGGCTCCGTGGTGTACTTCCTCATCCGCGCCATCGTGCTGCAGCTGGGCATGGACGCCAACGACATGAAGCTGCTCTCCGCCGTGATCGTTGCCGTGGCCCTGTGCGTGCCCGTGGTTTGGGAGCGCTACAAGCTCCGCAGCTCCTACACGAGGGGAGATGAGGCAGATGCTTAAGCTCTCGCACGTCAAAAAGACCTTTAACAAGGGCACCGTCACCGAGAAACGCGCACTCACCGGCGTCGACCTCACCCTTAACGACGGCGACTTTGTGACCGTGATCGGCGGCAACGGCGCCGGCAAGTCCACGCTGCTCAACATGATCGCCGGCGTGTATCCGCTCGATTCGGGCGTTATTGAGCTCGACGGCAACGATATCTCGCGTCTGAGCGAGTCGCAGCGCGCCAAGTACCTGGGCCGCGTGTTCCAGGACCCCATGCGCGGCACCGCAGCCGACATGCAGATCGCCGAGAACCTGGCCCTCGCCAAGCGCCGTGGCCAGCGTCGCGGTCTTTCGTGGGGCGTCACCAAGGCCGAGAAGGACGAGTACGCTGAGCTACTCAAACGCCTGGACCTTGGCCTGGATACACGCCTCAACGCCAAGGTTGGCCTGCTCTCGGGCGGCCAGCGCCAGGCACTCACCCTGCTGATGGCCACGCTCACCAAGCCGCGCCTGCTGCTGCTCGACGAGCACACGGCGGCCCTCGACCCCAAGACGGCATCAAAGGTGCTCAACCTGACCGAGGAGATCGTCGACGAGAACCACCTGACCACGCTCATGGTCACGCACAACATGAACGACGCCATCCGTCTGGGCAACCGCCTGATCATGATGCACGAAGGCCACGTGATCTACGACGTGGCAGGCGACGAGAAGAAGTCGCTCACCGTGGCCGACCTGCTGCAGAAGTTCGAGGAGGTCTCGGGCGGCGAGCTCGCCAACGACCGTATGCTGCTGAGCTAAACCTACCAAAAAGGGACAGGTTTATTTTGGCAGGTTTTATCTGGGCAAACGTCAAAACCGCCGCAAAGGAACAGACACCTTTGCGGCGGTTTTCGCATATTATGTCGATAATCCAGCGTCAGCAGGGACCACTGGTTAAGAACTAAGGAAACTGCCATGAGAAGATCTCTTCCCCGTCTCCCCTTGACCGCCGCACTCCTTGCCGGCGTGCTCGCCGGCGCCCCAGCCTACGCCGCTGCGGCCACCCCTTCTCAAGTTACCGGCCCGTACGATGTGATCGGACGGGCTTTTTGGTGGGTATCATGGTTGGACGATCATGAGGAGGTTTCCCTACATGGAATTGTTTGAGCCGATTCTTCATTTCTTTGCACAACGATGGGTCCACAACATCATCTGGGCAGGTATTTTGGCCATCGGTACCGCCGTGACCGCCAAGGTCGCATCCAGGACCCTGCACCACCTGCTTAACCGCGACGATAACCCACTCCCTTCATCGAGCATCTTCATCAACATCGCGCGCGCCGTCATCTGGATGATCGGCGGCAGCTTTATCCTCGACAACTGCTTTGGCATTAACGCAAACGCCCTCGTCGCCGCTCTTGGCGTCGGCGGCATCGCCATCTCACTCGGCTTTCAGGACACGCTTTCAAACCTTATCGGTGGCATGCAGGTGACCTTTATGGGCATCATCAAGCCCGGCGACAATATCGAGGTCGGCGGCGTGTCGGGCGTGGTCCAAGACATCACCTGGCGCCATACGACCATCGAGGACGCCTGCGGGCAGACCATCATCGTCCCCAACTCCAACATCTCCAAGAACACGCTCGTGCACCTCATGCCCGTTGGGCGCGTTGCCGTGCCCGTTGCCGTAAAGGACACGTCTAAGTGGGCTTCCCTTGACGCGCTGGCAGACGAGCTCACGAGCGCAACCAAAACGGCCGTCTCGCCCATCTCTGGCTTTGACAAGGAGCCGTACGTGCTCTTTAGTGAGATCGGCGACTTTGGCGTCAAGGGCAAAATCATCTTTATCGTCAGCGACGATAGCACCACCTTCACGGCAGCCGACGCCTGCATCCGCGCCATCGCCCCCATCATCGCCTAAAACCGCCGCAAAGGGGACAGGCACCTTTGTGGTGGTTTCGCATCGTGGTACCATGGTTCATATCGTTGTTTAAACGACTAAGGGAGTAGACACCATGGAAGAGGCCTATCGTCAAGCACGCAAGCGCGGCGAGCAGGGACGCCGTCACGCCATCAGCCAAAGCGAGCACCCATACCTTACGGACCTCGATAGCCTCGTTGCCCAGCTCCCCTTAGGTCAGCGAGAGAGCGTCGGCCTAAGGGACATTCCGCTCGAAATGATCGTCGGCACGGTTACCAAGGGCCGTCAGTCTGCCTTTTCGTGCAACTTTATGCCCCTGTTGCCATTTAACACCGAGTTCGCCCGCAAGTGGTCCAACCTCTACGACATCCAGGTGACCGAGGGCTATCGCGACCCCATCATCGTCACCGAGTTCATGCATCGGTTTTACGTCCAGGAGGGCAACAAGCGCGTCAGCGTCCTCAAATTCCTGGACGCCCCGACGGTTTCGGCCAAGGTCACCCGTCTCTACCCCGGCAAATGGGATTCCGTCGAAAGTCGCCTGTACGGCGAGTTCTGCGCGTTTTGGCGCGTCTGCCCCCTATACGAGATCGAGTTCTCGCGCGAGGGAAGCTACGAGACGCTCGCCAAGATGCTCGGTCAGAACCTTATCGAAAAATGGCCGCAGAAAAAGGTCGACTACCTGCGCCACACCTTCCTACTCTTTAAACGCGCCTACCTGCGCGCCGGCGGCGACCATCTGGACATTACGCCCGCCGACGCCATGCTCGTCTACCTCAACGTGTACAACCAGGACCGCCTGCTGGATACGCCGACGGACATCGTCGTAAACCGCCTGTGCAAGATTTGGCGCGAGCTGGTCATTGCCGGCAAAAATGACGAGGACAAGGTCGATCTTGTCGAGGCACCGAGCGTCGATGAGGAAGAGACACCCGCCAAGTCCACCTCCGGCGTGCTCAACTTCTTTATGGGCAAGACCGTCTACTCGGCGGCCAACCCCCTGCGCATCGCCTTTATCCATGAATTCCCCTGCGTTACGTCGAGCTGGGACAGCCTGCACGACCAGGGGCGCCAGTATCTCGACGAGCACTTTGGCGGCATCGTGCGCACCGAGGCATTCGAGGACTGCCACGATCCGGACATGTTCTACGCCGCCGTGGAAACGGCTGTCAAACATGGAGACAACGTCATCTTCTCGACCTCGCACCGCCTGATGGAATACACGCTCAGGGCTGCCGTTGAGTATCCCCAGGTTCGGTTCCTCAACTGCTCTATCGGCCTTCCCCACCAAAGCGTCCGTTCGTACTTTGGCAAGATGTACGAGGCCAAGTTCCTCCTGGGCGCCCTTGCCGCCAGTATGGCGGACAACCATCGCATTGGTTACCACGCGTCCGTCTTTGCGTCGGGCGCGCTTAGCGAGATCAACGCCTTTGCGATTGGAGCCTCGCTGCTCGACCCCCGCGCGCAAATTATCCTGACCTGGGGCGATGTGCCCGCCGGCGGTCTTGCCGAGGCCATGTGCCGCGAAGGCGTGAGCGTTATGACCGGTGTCGACATGTCCAAGTCGCTGGAGGACCCCACGGCCTACGGACTCCACCGCCTGGTCGATGGCAAGGTCGTCGGCATCGCCATGCCGGTATGGAACTGGGGCCGATACTATGAGCTTATCGTGCGAAGCCTGCTGCACGGCACCTGGGATGAGACCAGTGACGACAGCCAGGTTCGTGCCGTCAACTACTGGTATGGTATGAGCTCGGGCGTCATCGACATTCGCTACGCTCCGGGCCTGCCTTATCAGACGCGCAAGCTTGTTCAGCTGCTCCGCAATGGCATCGTCGAGGGCTCCATCAATCCATTTGGCGGCGAGCTCCATAGCCAAGACGGCGTGGTGCAGATCGAAGGCTTTCCCCCGCTGCCGAGTACGCAGATTGTCGAGATGAACTGGCTGGCTGACAACGTTATAGGCTCGATTCCGCAGCTCGATAACGAGCCGGAGGTCCGTGCCCTATGAATATCCTAGCCATTGCCGATGTAGAGGAGCGCTGCCTGTGGGAATGTTTTCGCAAGGAGCGCTTTGAGGACGTTGACCTGATTCTATCCGCAGGCGACCTGGATCCGGACTATCTTGAGTTTTTGGTCACTGTCATCAACAAACCGCTTGTGTACGTTCGTGGCAACCACGACGACCGCTACGCGCGCCATGCACCGGGCGGGTGCATTTGTGTTGAGGACAGCGTATATGTGTACCGAGGTATTCGCATTGCGGGTCTGGGCGGTTCCATGCGCTACCGCGACGGCGCGAACATGTATACCGAGCGCGAGATGGCAAAACGCATGCGCAAGCTATCGCGAAAAATCGCACTGGTAGACGGATGCGATATTCTACTTACCCATGCACCCGTCGCAGGCATGGGCGACCTGGACGACCTGCCGCATCGAGGATTCGAGTGCTTTAATGCGGCTCTTGAGTCTTGGGGTCCCGACTATATGATTCACGGGCATGTGCACCAAAGCTACGGCCCCAACTTTCAACGCGAGCGCCAACACCCATGCGGAACGAAGATTGTCAACGCCTGCGGCTATACCAAGATCGAAATTGACGAGGCGCGCTACCCCACGCGCGGTTGGAAGGCCGCTTGGCTCAACTCGCAAACCATGCGCCGCGAGCTCAAACGCCACGAAGCAATCGAGTCTTCAACCGCCAGAACCCCCTGGTAACTGCCAACAACCACCACGAAGGGGATAGGCACCTTTATGGTGGTTTTGCTGACTCGTCCGACCTGTCCATCACGGTGCTTGTGTAATTAACGAGAACACTCATTGTTTTGTAAGGACGGCGCTCACGTGCCGTCTTTTTTTGTCAACTTATGCAGTCTCGACCGTGTTGTATGTAGAGGGACCTCGCGAGACGCCTTCCCTATATCCACCACGACCAATTGGAGGTGACACTATGCCTGCACGCCGTAACCGCAATAGCACGCTCCGATGCGATGCCGATCAGATCGAGCGGGAAGCAAAGCGCTTGGTCGACACGTATTCCGACCTCATCCTTCGATTGTGCTATTCGGCCCTTGGATCCGCTGACGACGCTCAAGACATCTGCCAGGACACGCTGATCAAGATTCTCCAACGCACTCAACCGTTCGACTCGCTCGAACACGAACGTGCTTGGGTGATCCGAGTCGCACTGAACGCATGTCGCGATATCGGCCGTACGCACGCGAATCACCCGGTTGTCGACCTCGATTCGCTCCCCGATTTCTGCGCACCCGTAACACATACCGAGCAAGAATTCGCGCAACGCGACTGCGCCATTCTTTCCGCTGTCACGGCCCTGCCTCAAGCACAGCGCATCGCCATCTTTTTGCACTACTACGCAGGCATGAGCATCAGGGAAATCGCAGACGCCGTTCACGCGACGCCAGCTGCAACCGCCCAGCACCTTAGCCGCGGACGTGCGTCACTTCGGCTTTCCTTGAAAGGAGACCACAATGACTACGAATTCGAATGACTATCGCCACGCCCTGGAGCACATTTCGTTTACCGATAATGCGAAGCAGCACATGGCAAACTCGATTGCTCAGTCCGTCGCCTCGAGCGATGCGGCGACCGCTCAAAGCAACTTTAATGGCACGCGACGCAAGCCGCGCATCGCCCGCCATCCCGTAAGAACAGTCGCTCGCATTGCCGCTGTAACGGCAGTCCTCGCTATCGTCATTGGAGGCGCTGGCACGGCTGTGGCAACAGGCGTCCTGCCGCTTCCTTCTGACATGCTTTCCGACATCTTTGACGGACCTGCTTCTCAAACCGAGATCATCGACCGTATTGGCCGGCCCGTCGGTGCTAGCTGCTCCAACAACGGAGTCACCGTGACCGCCGACGCCATCATGGGCGACAAGGATATGGTTACCATCGCCTATACGCTTACGTTCGACGATCCCGCTGCCCTGAAAAAGCTTTCCGAGCCGGGCGAGAACGGAACTATCGCCGGAAGTGTCGATGGAAACGTATACGTTGATGGCGAGCATGGCGGCCAAGGCCAATCATGGCTCATTGACAAGAACCCCAATGACTCCAGCATTCAATACTTTGCACAGTTCAGCGTTGAATCACCCGGCCTTATGGGCAGGACCGTCCGCACGCATATCAACTCTCTCGTTGTGCCACGTGCTGGCAAAGAGCTTCCCGAGTATAAGAAAATACTTACGGGCCCATGGGATCTTAAGTTCCAGCTGAATTACGAAGATACATCCGTTACGATTCCCGCGCCCAAATCGGTCAACTTTAACGGCACCAAGGCGACGATTCAAGAGGCCACCGTATCCTGCGTTGGCGTTTCAGTCCGCTACAACATAGATCGTTCCATCGAACACGACAACAACAGCGGCAAGATGTCTCAAAACATGGAGGAGTCTATGGATGCCGTTGGCAACATACCCCTCATCGTGACGTTCAAAGACGGTCATGTTGAGGACGCAACCAGCCACAGCGGCTATTTCGCAAATAAACTGGATAACGGCACCACTGATGTCCACAAGACCTGGCCGTTCTCGCAAGTTTGTGACACAGACAAGATTGCAAGCGTACAAATTGGCGATACGGTCATTCCCATGAATTCGTAACGCTACGCGGCTCGTATATGCACCCGGTTCCGCACTTCGCGTCTAAAGATGCGCTGTCATCGAGCAGCGTGAGCGCAAGGCCGCCCGTATGGTCGGCTGGGAACACCTCGTTGCGCTAAAAACCACCACGAAGGGGACCGGCACCTTTGTGGTGGTTTTGCTGACTCGTCCGACCTGTCCCAACGGTTTGTCTCAATCTGTAACAGGTAGGGCCCAAATAATCGGTTAGCTGTTACAGATCGAGACAGACCACGAATGCTCGGCCGAAAATCTCAATCTGTAACAGGTAGGAACGATTTTGCCCCTTAGATGTTACAGATTGAGATATTTGACAGCTTGAATCGGCATCGCCTACAGCGCGGCGACGACCTTGTCGCCCATCGTCGTGGTGCCGAGGATCTTATCTGCCGGGGTGTTGACATCGGCGATGTCACGGGTGCGCCAGCCCTCGTCGAGCACGCGCGCCACGGCGCTCTCGATCCACGCGGCTTGCTCGCCCATGTCGAGCGCGTAGGTCAGCAACATCGCCACCGACAAGATTTGAGCCAGCGGATTGGCCACGCCGAGCCCCGCGATGTCAGGAGCGCTGCCAGCGCTCGGCCCAAACAGCGATACGCCATCATCCAGCGAGGCAGAGGCAAGCATACCGAGCGATCCGGTAATCTGAGCCGCCTCATCGGACAGGATGTCGCCGAACATGTTCTCCGTCACCACGACGTCAAAGTCTGCCGGTCGACTGATGAGCTGCATGGCGGCGTTGTCGACGAGCAGGTCCTCAAGCTCCACGTCGGAGTACTCCTCGTCTTGCACGCGATGCACGATCTCGCGCCACATGCGGCTCGTCTCCAGCACGTTGCGCTTATCAACGCTCGTCACCTTGCCGCGACGTTTGCGCGCCGCCTCAAATGCCTGGCGCGCAATGCGCTCAATCTCGTACTCGCGATACTCCATCACGTCGACCGCACGCTGACCGGCCGCACCCGCAGCGCCCGCGCAGGTCACGGATGCGGGCGCCAAAGTCCCACGGCATGTTGTAGCCCATCGTATCGGGGATGTTCACGACCGTGGCACCGGCCTTTACGGCCGCCTCGATAATGCGCACCAGAAACTCCTGATCGGAGCGGCCGGCATCCTCGGCATAAAACTCAACATCGTCAACGAACTTGCGAGCATGTTTGACGGCATGGATCGCTCACTCAATTGCCCTTTCCTCAGTCATATGGAGCTTGTCGCGCAGGTGACTGGTGCTCACACCCAGCCCTGTATGGATACGGGGCCTCTGGGCCGTTTTGAGCGCCTCTGCAGCCACTTCGATATCCCTGTCGACAGCGCGCGTCGGGCCGCATACCGTGCATCGGTCGCCCGCAATCTTGCCAATCTCCTGTACGGAGCGAAAGTCACCAGGACTCGAGATGGGAAAGCCCGCCTCGATAACGTCCACGTTCATGCGCACCAGCTGGCGGGCGATGAAGAGCTTTTCCTCGGTATTCATGCTGGCGCCCGGCGACTGCTCACCGTCGCACAGGGTGGCGTCAAAGATTGTGATTTTGCGGCTTATATGTTCCTCCTGATTGACCGTTTTATGACAGATGGCTTTCAGGAGAGAGAGAAGGCCTAGAGATAGAAAAATACCCGTGTCGCTCATCACGCCTGAAAGCGGCAGACGATAGCGCACCCGGGTACAACAAATCGTTATAGCGAGATTACAACCCTAGTGCGCTATCCAATCTAGTAGCGCTAGGCCTAGGAGCTGTTGCGTGTTCTTAAACATGTTGGGCTCCCTTCGGCCTCGGGTAGTACTACATCGCGCTAAAGTACAACACAAGTAAAACCACCACAAGGGTGCCTGTCCCCTTCGTGGTGGTTTCGTTGACTCAAAAGCAAGAGACCCGGTCCTGCACGAGGCAGAACCGGGTCTCTTTAGCAATGCTTGCTTTGCTCAGGCAGTAACTAAAAGTTACTCAGCCAGGAAGTCGCGCTGGACAGCGGGATCAACCTTGACGCCAGGGCCCATGGTGGAAGACACGGAGATGGACTTGACGTATTTGCCCTTAGCAGAAGAGGGCTTGACGCGCAGGATCTCGGTGTACAGGGCAGCGTAGTTCTCGACGAGCTGCTGCTCAGAGAAGGACTTCTTGCCCAGGGGCACGTGGCAGATGCCGTAACGGTCGGCGCGGTACTCAACGCGGCCAGCCTTGAGCTCGGAGACCATCTTGGCGACGTCCATGGTCACGGTGCCGAGCTTGGGGTTCGGCATGAGGCCACGGGGACCAAGGATCTTACCGATGCGGCCAACCTTGGCCATCATGTTCGGCGTAGCGATAGCGGCGTCGAAGTTGATCTCGCCCTTCTGGATCTGGGCGACGAGCTCGTCGGAACCGATGATGTCGGCGCCGGCAGCCTCGGCCTCGCGGGCCTTCTCGCCCTCGGCGAAGACGGCAACACGAACGGTCTTGCCGGTGCCGTGGGGCAGGGAGATGGAGCCACGGATGTTCTGGTCAGCCTTACGAGTATCGATGCCCAGACGGAAGTGGGCCTCGACGGTCTCGTCGAACTTGGCGGTGTCGAGCTCCTTGATGAGCTTGGCAGCCTGAAGGGGGGTGTAGAGCGTGGCGCGGTCGATCTTCTCGGCAGCGGCGTTATAGCTCTTACCATGCTTAGCCATGTGCATTACCTCCTGTGGTTAAACGGGCATGAGCCCTCCCACATCGTATCGTGTGCCCTATTGCACACATTTAACAGTCGCCCCGGTCGGAGCGACCGTCATTACCTAGAAAAACGCTACTCAGCGATGGTGACGCCCATGGAACGGGCGGTACCGGCGATAATCTTCTTGGCGGCGTCAATGTCGTTGGCATTGAGGTCAGGCATCTTGATCTCGGCGATCTTGGTGAGCTGCTCCTGGGAGAGCTGACCAACCTTGTCGGCCTGGGGCTTAGCGGAACCAGACTTGAGGTTCAGCTCCTTCTTGATGAGGTGAGCCGCCGGCGGGGTCTTGGTGATGAAGGAGAAGGACTTATCCTCGTAGACAGAAATCTCAACGGGGATGATATCGCCCTTCTTGTCCTGCGTCTCGGCATTAAAAGCCTGGCAGAACTGCATAATGTTCACGCCAGCAGCGCCCAGGGCGGGGCCGACGGGAGGAGCGGGGTTAGCGGCACCAGCAGGAATCTGGAGCTTAATAACGTTGACAACCTTCTTCTCAGCCATGGTCATTCCTTTCGAATCACGAGTGTGAAGTATTTGCTATATCGTAAGCACGCACGTGTTAGAAGCACTCCTGAGATGAGCAGTCACAGAAGAAGCACGCTCGCGCGAACGGACGAAAACTTAAGCGATGACAGCGACCTGGTTAAAGTCGAGCTCGACCGGCGTCTCGCGGCCAAAGATCATCAGTGTGACCTTGAGCTTGCCAGCCTCGGTGTTAACCTCGGAGACCTTGCCATCAAAGTCGGTAAGCGGGCCATCGGTGACACGGACGGACGTGCCGACCTGAATATCAACCGAGGTGCGCTTGGGCGAATCACCCTTACCGGGACGACGAGTCATCTTGTTGTACTCGTCGCGGGAAAGCGGAGCGGGCTTGCCGTTGCCGCCTAGGAAACCGGTGACGCCAGGCGTGTTACGAACGCACGTCCAAGCATCGTCATCCATCTCCATGCGGACAAGGACATAACCCGGGAAAATCTTGGAATCCTTGGTCTCACGCTTGCCACCCTCTTTAATCTCGGTGACGCGCTCCATAGGAATCTCGATATCAAAGATACGGTCCTGCATGCCCATAGTCTCGATGCGGTGCTCGAGATCGGACTTAACGCGGTTCTCGTATCCAGAGTAAGTGTGAACGACGTACCAACGCTTAGACATGGTTTAGCCCCTCAATCCAGAGAACAGAGCAAGAGCCTCGCCAAAGCCAGCATCGAGCAGAGCGATGACGACGCCGACGACGACCAGAGAAGCGCAAACGACGACCGAGTAGTTCACGAGCTCCTTCTTATCGGGCCACGTGACACGCTTCATCTCGGACTTGACCGAAGCGAAATACTTCTTGATGCGGGCGAAGAAACCAGGCTTCACGTTCTTCTTAGACTTCGCAGCCTTCTCGTTCTTCTTAGCAACGGCCTTCTTGGCCTCAACCTTGGAGTTGGCGGCAGCATTGTTGGCACGTGCCGGCTGCTGAGCCTTCTTCTTGTTCTTCTTGTTGGCCATTTGGGTTACCTCCGCGCAATGCGCTTATACATGAGTAAACCGTAAGCCCCCAAATGGGAGCTTACGGAATAATGACTGGCACGCCAGGAAGGACTCGAACCCTCAACACTCGGTTTTGGAGACCGATGCTCTACCAATTGAACTACTGGCGTATATGACTAAAGACTAGCGAGTCTCTTTGTGCAGCGTATGGTGACGGCACCAGGGGCAATACTTCTTGATCTCCATACGATCAGGCATGTTCGACTTGTTCTTGGTGGTCGTATAGTTGCGGCGCTTGCACTCAGTGCACGCAAGAGTAACTAGAGTACGCATTAATCCTGAACCTTTCATTTCCGCCCCGTACGGGCACGAGTTTGTACTTTATCAGCTCTACGTAAGTGCTGTCAACGAAAACCTCGAGTCAATTGGTTCTCGGTGGATCCATTCATATTTGGAACACATCAATGAAGCCATCGAGAGCTAATCGACGGTGCGCCCAAGACCATTATCGATCCTCTCGACACCAGCAACGGCTCAATATCCATTGCAGAAAAGAACCCGGCACCCATATAAGTGCCGGGTTCTCTAAGTCAGCTATATCAGAGAGCTAATTTACTCAATGATCGTGGAGACGATGCCCGAACCGACGGTGTGGCCACCCTCGCGGATAGCGAAGCGCAGGCCCTCCTCCATGGCGATCGGGTGGATGAGGTCGCCCTCGATGGTGATGTGGTCACCAGGCATAGCCATCTCAGTACCCTCGGGAAGCTTGACCGTACCGGTAACATCGGTGGTACGGAAGTAGAACTGAGGACGATAACCATCGAAGAACGGGGTGTGACGGCCGCCCTCCTCCTTGGTCAGAACGTAGATCTCGCCGGTGAACTTGGTGTGCGGGGTAACCGAGCCGGGCTTGCAGAGAACCTGGCCACGCTCGATGTCCTCACGCTTGATGCCGCGGAGCAGCAGACCGACGTTATCGCCAGCCTCGCAGAAGTCCATGGACTTACGGAACATCTCGATACCGGTAACAACGGTGTTCTGGGTATCCTTGATGCCGACGATCTCGACGGGCTCGTTGAGCTTGAGCTCACCGCGCTCGACACGGCCGGTAGCAACGGTACCACGGCCAGAGATGGTCATAACGTCCTCAACGGCCATCAGGAAGGGGAGGTCGTTGTTACGAGCAGGCGTCGGGATGTACTCGTCGACGGCCTTCATGAGCTCGCGGATAGCATCCATCCACTTGGCGTCGCCCTCGAGAGCGCCCAGAGCGGAACCACGGATGACGGGGATGTCGTCGCCGGGGAAATCGTACTCGGAGAGGAGCTCACGGGTCTCCATCTCGACGAGGTCGATGAGCTCGTCATCGTCAACCATGTCGCACTTGTTCAGGAAGACAACGATGTAGGGAACGCCGACCTGACGGGCGAGCAGGATGTGCTCGCGGGTCTGAGCCATGGGGCCGTCGGTAGCAGCGATGACCAGGATAGCGCCGTCCATCTGAGCAGCACCGGAGATCATGTTCTTGACGTAGTCAGCGTGACCCGGGCAGTCAACGTGAGCGTAGTGACGGGCAGCGGTCTCGTACTCGACGTGGGAGACGGAAATCGTAATGCCGCGCTCGCGCTCCTCGGGAGCCTTGTCGATGTTCTCGAACGCAGTGAAGTCAGCCTTGCACCCCTCGGTCTCGGAGAGAACCTTGGTGATGGCGGCGGTCAGAGTGGTCTTGCCGTGGTCGACGTGACCAATGGTGCCGATGTTAACATGCGGCTTAGTGCGCTCAAACTTCTCTTTGGCCATAAAGCCCTCCTCTAAACAGGTCGTCCCCGGACGGGACTTTGCCTTTATACCATAGTGGCCTCTCAACATACTATTGAGAAGCCACCGTGTTACCTATGGTAGCGGTGACTGGATTCGAACCAGTGACGCCACGGGTATGAACCGTGTGCTCTAACCAACTGAGCTACACCGCCGGATGGAGCCTGCAACCAGACTTGAACTGGTGACCTCTTCGTTACCAACGAAGTGCTCTACCGACTGAGCTATACAGGCACTTGACGGGTGGGAGCTATAGGATTCGAACCTATGTAGGCAGAGCCAACGGGTTTACAGCCCGTCCCCATTAACCACTCGGGCAAACTCCCAATCGTTCAAGTATCCGCAGGTTCTTTGGTCTTTTGGACCGCCACACCCGCGAACGAAGAAGATAATACGATGCCACCTTGGGGGCTGTCAACGAAAACCTCTAGATACACGGCTCCGGGCGTATCTATATACTTTTGACCTGTGGTTTTGCTGAATTTAGATATGAAGACTGGTGGATTTGGCTGCGCTGGTGACATTTCCCGAGAGAACACTTTGGCGTGATGGAGTATGTCTGCAGTCTCGACCCTCGATAACGGATCCCTTGCGCTTATTACATAGGTCGTGATCGGCCTTCACCGGCACAATCGAGCGTGGATTTTCTCCCGTTTGACATCGAGCGTGGATAATCTCCCACTTTTGGCGTGTTTCTGAGGCCAAAGTGGCAGATTATCCACGCTCATTCTCTAGGCGGGAGAACTATAGAGCCGAACTACTCGGGCCAGGCCAAAGTAGACCCATAGAGCGGCTCCCCCTTGGTGCAGGGGTAGCGACTCAAGTAACACGACGATAGCAAGTCGAAGAAATAAGTCATGGCATATTTCGAATAAACGCCGAGTCGGTCAATTCCGTTTCCCGCATTACCAAGACGATATACACGGTCAAAAGACCTCGATTTGTCATCGTTGCTAAACGCAGTAATTAGAATCTTCCTGCCCGAACGGCAATCAAGATACTCACGCGCCTGTGACGCAAATAGCCCGGAGACCGATACGAGAATTATCAATGACTGCGAAACGTCTCCCATGTTTTTCAATTCCGCGACGTTAGCCCCAGCAACTATGCGAACTATCTTGCCCGCATAAAACATTTCCTGCTGAAATCGTACGAGATTGGCGCTCACATTATTGGTGCACCAGATTTCAACGTTTTTATGGCCATCAATTTCGTCGGCAAGGTGCTTAATAGCGATATCGGACACGCCGCTTTCAACCTCAGCGAACATCTCGATCATGCGAACATCGAGCTCCGCCCTGTACTCCTCGTAGCCAAATTCCTCCTCTCGATGGCTTAAGTCGCTTGGAAAGACTGATTGAGTAAATGATTCTTTCAAATCGCTAAGAGACTGGTAGCCCAATCGATTGCAGAAACGACGAACAGCGGAACGGGTCACGAATGCATCGCGGGTTATTGCGGCAACATTGATTTCGCTCGAACGCCTAATGTGAGCGATGAGATATCGAGCGATGGCGGCATCGTTTGACCCAAACTCGCTGTTGATGATTGAGCTAATGCGATTGAGCACATCGAAGTCATTGATATTCACGTGATCCCTCTTTCCGCTCTCCTCGAAATCATGGTTCATTTATTGAATCAAACAGCTTTGGTCGTTCTCCTATGATTCAAATCAGTTGACGTCATCTTAATCGTAATTCCGCCACACGTATCCACCGTGTTGAATGATGGAAAGGGGATTCATGGACAACGTGAACAACATGCCGTTTCTCTGGGGTTCCGCCACGGCGTCTTATCAGTGCGAGGGTGCCTGGAACGAAGACGGCAAAGGCCTTGGCGAGTGGGATTTCTTTAGCCACACAAGCAATAAGAACATCAACCATGTTGACGGTGATGTATCTTGCGACTTCTACCATCGCTATGAAGAAGATATCCGCATGATGAAAGAAGGCGGACAAAACACTTATCGCTTCTCTCTTTCATGGAGTCGAATCATCCCCACGGGTATCGGCGAAGTGAATGAAGAGGGTATCGATTTTTATAATCGGGTCATTGATTGTTGCCTCGAAAATGGCATAGAGCCCAACGTTACGCTGTTCCATTACGATCTACCATTCACGCTTGCTTGCAAAGGCGGATGGCTGAACAACGACATGGCAGAGTGGTTCTGCAAATACGCCAAGATTTGCTTTGAGCGCTTTGGAGACCGCGTCAAAATCTGGGCTACCGTTAACGAGCCGCATTTCTACAGCTACTGCGTAAACATGTTGGGCAACTATCCCCCCAATCGATCGCTCGACGTTCAGTCGTACATGCAGTTTCAGTACAACCTGATGCGCGCAAGCGCACTCGCAGTCCGAACATATCGTCAAATGGGCTACGACGGCATCATCGGCGCCGTCCACGATGGCGGCGTTGTCGAACTCGACCCGGCAACCGAGCACCCTGATGACGTATTTCGATACGCAGACTTTTTTGCCAATCGCATGATTCTGGCACCAGCGCTTCAGGGTCAACTGCCGCCAGAAATGGACGAAATCCTTGAAAAACTTGGCGTCTCGCTCTATCGATCCCCAAATGACGTAGAAGAATTCAGAGACGGTAAAGTCGATTTTATTGGACTCAACGTGTATTGCCGAGAGTATGTAACCGACTGGCACGGTGGAGAGCTTGCCGTTTCGGCGAACAATAAGGGCGGTTCGAGCAAAAAGGTCGAAGGAAAATGCATTGCGCCCTTGTTTGAAAGCGCCCGCGACAGCAATGTTCCCCGCAATAAATGGGGCCGCGAAATACTCCCAGGTTGCATGTATTCAACCATCATGGATGTCCACGAGCGCTATGACGCGCCCCGCATCTTTATTACGGAAAACGGACATGGCGCCTATGAGCAACCAGACGCAGACGGAATGATCCACGATGATGACCGCATCGAGCTTCTGGGCCAGTTCATCGAGCACATGATGAGGGCTAAGCGCGACGGCGCGCGCGTTGAGGGCTACTACCTCTGGTCGACGATGGATCTGTATAGCTGGATCAACGGCTACGAAAAACGATACGGACTTGTCCATATCGACTTCGAGAACAATCTGGAGCGCACCCCCAAAAAGAGCTGGTATTGGTACCGAGACCTTATCTCGAAGTATCAGGAGCAGGAAGGTTAGGAGAAAGAGATGAAATATCAGGCAATGTCCGAAACAGTCCTAAAGGCTGTTGGCGGCAAAGAGAACATTACATCGGTAACTCATTGTGCGACGCGCCTTCGCATCGACGCACGAGACACCTCGATCATCGATCTCCAGCTCGCCAAATCGGCCGATCAGGCGCTCGGAGCAGTAGTCAGCGGTGGCCAGCTTCAGGTGATCATCGGCCCCAACGTCACCGAGGCTTACAACGACTTCCTCGACTTCGCGGGAATCGAAGTCGGCGGTGGCACGGTTGCCGACGATGCCCAAACCGCCAAAGACCTTGCAGAAGGCATTAAAAGCGGTAACACCGCCATGGGCTTGATTGAGAAATTCGGGAACGTCTCTGCACAGGTATTCATGCCCATCGTCCCGGCGCTCATCGTTGGCGGACTCATTCTTTCGATCAAGAATCTCCTGGTCAATTATTGCGGATTGAGCACCGATAGCGGAACCGCCCAGGTCCTGTTGGCGATCTTTAGCGCTTCGTTTAGCTTCTTGCCCGTTTATCTTGGTTATCAGCTCGCAGCCGTCATGAAGATGCAGCCCATCATGGGCGCATTGCTGGGCGCGATCATGATCAGCTCGTCCATTAGCGGTGCCGAGGGTCTCGACTTTCTTGGTATTCCCATCCCGACGAACGACTATTCGAGTACGGTAGTGCCCATCGTACTGGGCGTTGTATTCATGTACTTTGTCGACCGCGGCCTTCAGAAGATCATTCCCGACGTTACCAAACTGTTCTTGAAGCCGCTGCTCACCATGATCATCGTCGTGCCCGTCGAGCTGATTATCCTTGGCCCCGCCGGCAGCATGATGGGCTACGCGCTGAGCGATGCCGTCACGTGGCTTATGGACAACGTGGCATTTATCGCTACTCCGATCCTGGCAGCCCTTAACCCCTATTTCGTCATGCTCGGTCTCGATAAGGCTTACATCGCAATCGAAGTTACGAGCCTGGCGCAGCTCGGTTGGGCACCCATTATCTTTGGATTCATCTCGAACCTCTGCATTGGCGGCACGAGCCTCGCCCTGGCAACTGCCATGAAGGGAAACAAAGAGAAGAGGGGTATGGTCACCACGGTTGCCGTCACCGCACTCTGTGGCGTAACCGAGCCCGCGTTCTACGGTTGCCTCATCGAGCGTCCCCGCCTGCTTGTCGGCACGGCAATCGGCGCGCTCTGCGCTGGACTCCCTGCAGGCATCTTTGTTCTGAAAGAGTATGTTGCGGGAGCATGCCCCGGCCTTCTTTCGGCACTCATCTTTATCGCTCCCGATGGGTCCATGGGCAACTTCGTGCTGGCATGCGTTGTCGCCATCATCGCCATCGTCGTCTCCTTCATCGCTGCACGCGTGATCATCAAGAAGAACCCCAGCTATATTGAGTAAATGCCCGCTGTTTGCATTGGGGACATCCTCGGCAGACCATTAGCAAGAACCCAAGAAGTTCCTTAGGAGCTCGATTAATCCATTCGGATTCCTGAGGCACAAACGACCCCGATTCCACAATGAAATCGGGGTCGTTGTTTCTAAAGCCGTCGATAGACAATCGGTGTTTACCTTAGCTCCCTATCCAAGTTAATTATCCACGCTCGTTCTCCGGTCGGGAGATTTTCTTCGCTCGCGTGTCCAGAAATCCACGCTCGAGCAGGACATCCAGATCCGCGCCCGCCCTTGTCTCGATCTGTAACAGCAAGAGGCCTATTCCGCTTCTACATGTTACAGATCAAGATATTCCTAAAACACCCTAAGTTTCATCTCAATCTGTAACAGTTAGATGCCGAATATCGGTCTTGGTGTTACAGATTTAGACAAACTGGAGGACGAGACAAACCAAAAACGGGATGGGCGCTAACCCGATGGCGCACCACCTAAATAGAAACGGGCCCTGTCCCTCTTGGAGACAGAGCCCGAAACTCTCATGGAGCCAGTGACAGGAATCGAACCTGCAACCCACTGATTACATCGGTTTCCTTATCGTTTATTAACGTTCATCTGCGACTATGCCGACCGTGACCTCGAGCTTTTCTTTCATCTTCCGCCTATAGTCTCACTTGAGACGTCTCCGAAACAGTCAAATTGCACAGTCATTGCACACGTGATTGCACACGGAGGAACAATGGAAGAGAAATACGCTACTTCATCTATATATAAGTACATGGACGATCGCTGGCGCGCGCAGTTCCCCTACTTCGAGGACGGCGCTTGGCATAAGAAAACTCGGCTTCTTGAACATCGAGGCCGCGATAAAGGTCGTAGCCATAAGCATCGAGACGCGGCCATGGTGGAAGCTGAGGTCGTTCGCGCCCGCCTAAATGCAGAAGCGGAAGCCAAGGCAATGAAACCAACGAGCTCGATTTCAGTCGCCGAACTAGTGTCTAGCTATATAACAATGGAGTGCGCCGACATCGCACGTTCAACCGCAACCGGCTATTCAGGCATGCTCCGCCGAAACATCGAACCTTATATTGGCAGCATCCCCCTAGAGGATCTGACTGAAGAAGACGTTCAGGAATGGGTCAGCGTAATGGCAAAGAAGCATGCGAGATCAACTGCATGTAATTCCCTTAGGCTGTTGAGGGGCTCATTGAAATACGGGCTAAGGAAAAAGCTAGTCTCGGAAAATGTTGCCGCATGGGCCAAGGTTCCCAAGAACGAGGATGCCAACTACGGACGACCGAATTCACTTACCGGAAGGGAAAGAGCGCGCGTCCTAAACACCCTCAACGCATCCATAGATGTCCCGGCAATTCTAGCCGCGAAAATCGCCCTGTATACAGGACTCCGTCGAGGTGAACTTTGCGCCCTGAAGTGGAAATGTGTCGACTTTTCCCATTCCTCGATTCGCGTGGAAGCCGCAATCGGGCACACCGACACTGAGTTCTACATCAAAGGTCCCAAAAGCGTCAGCAGTAGACGGACAATTCCGAATTGCCCGGAGGACCTCATGCACAATCTAGCCGCGCGCAAGCGAAACATGGAAGAAGAATGCACCAGGCTTGGGACTGAATTCAGCGGGGAGATGTTCGTGCTGGGCTTTCCCGACGGTTCGTTCCTCAAGCCGCCTAGGGTCAATGACGCGTGGCGTGCGCTCTCCAAGGCGCTAAACCTTCATGGAGTATTAAATAGGAACACGGTGACCTTCCATGACCTAAGGCACAGCTTCGCAACATACGCTGTCGCCAACGGCGTAGACCCAAGAACGCTCGCAAGCCTGATGGGTCACTCCAAAGCCTCCATGACCCTAGATAGATACGCCAGCGCCGACCCGAAGGCAACTGCATCGGCAATGGACGCCCTAGGACGCCTTTATAAGAGCGCCTCACAGTGTCCAAAAGCTGGATAGGACCCAATCGAAGGCCGCGATACTGCGTCGCGGCCTTTCCCATGCCTTTCCGTAGTAAGTCATTTCAGTCCATCGGGTCCGTATCGTCCGTCATGACCGCGTTTTTGAATCCGTCGCCCAAGACGCTCCAGACTAGATCTCGAAGAGACGCAGCAGACGGAAAGGAGGTCGAAATGGAAGTTGAGAACAAACGCATCACTCTTGATGCTTTTCGCACGATGCCGGACATCGTCGATCCGATGCCTGTCGCCCACCTGCTCGGTATCAGCGACCGCTCCGTCTACAGGCTCTGCCAGAACGGAACGTTCAAAGCCGTGAAGTGCGGGAAGCTGTGGCGCATCAATCGCGACAGCGTTCTTAGCTACATCGGCGCCAACTGAATGTAGCGAGCGCCGGCTAAGACCAACTGAGCTCGGAGCAAACATGGGCATTAACAAATCCAGCGCCGGACCCATTGAACTAATTGCAGGGTTGATTGATTTCGATGCCGTCCGAATCAAAAACGAGCGCATCGCATATACGCCCTTGCCGGCGGCTAAAGCGCCAAAAGGCTATCCGATTACACACACGGAAGACGAATAGACACCACAGGGGGCCAAACGGCCCCCTGTTTTATGAGGAGACCCTATGGCCGAAACCAAAACCATCAGCGTAAAAATCGACCACAAGCTCTACACCGCCCTCAAGACGCGGGCGGAGCTCGACAACTCCAACGTCAGCGACGAGATCCGCTCTCTCCTGCGCTCGGCGCTCGCCGCGGAGGAGCTCGACCTCTACGGCAACGAGGTCGCGGGCTTCATCCGCGGCATCGTCGACGCGCGCATGGACGTCGCCGCACTCGACATCGAGCGCAAGCTCGACGCCACCGAGGACCGCATCGCCGCGGTCCTCTCGCGCCCCATGACCGCCGCCATCATGGCCGGCCTCATGTCGGCCGACGTCCTCAAGGCGTCCTACGCCTCGCTCGAGGACGTCCCTGTCGCGGACATCTGGAAGAACTACCTCGCGCAGGCCGGCGAGCTCAGCCGCGCTGGCCTCGGCAGGATCGACGAGGTGAAGCTCCACGCGCGGGAGCGTGCCGATGGCTAGCCCGCCCGTCATCGTCAACCACTCCGTCGTCCGCGCCGGGGCGGTGGCGAGGGCCTCGGCAGCCGGCCTCGCGGCCTACGCGGGCACCCGCCGGGGCGTCGTCATCGAGCTCAGCGAGGCCGACGGGCGGAGGCTCGGCGTGGACGGCCTGGCCGCCTACGCCGCGAACAGGACCGGCTCGACCGGCGGCCTCTGGGGCGCGGACGGCCCGGTCCCCGTGGCGGAGGCCAGGCGCGCCATCGCCCAAAACGGCGGCGCGGTGCTCACCACCGTCGTCACGGTCCCGAACGACATCGCCCCAAGGGCCGGACTCGACCGCCTGGACGCTTGGCAGGCCCTGGTGCGCTCCGAGTGGCCGAGGCTCTTCTCCGAGATGACCGGCGTGCCCGAGAGCCGCGTGGAGTTCTACGCGGCGATGCATATCAACGGCACGAGCCACCACGTCCACATCCTCACGGTCGACCGCTCGGGCGACTGGGACTCCCTACTGCCAAAGGGGAAGATGGAGGCGGCCAGGCTCGAGATCTCCTCGAAGGCCATGGCACCGCTGCTGCGGGAAGCGTACATCGAGCGCGACCTCGCGAGGAAGGCGGCCCTGGAAGCAGTTGCGCGAATCGACCGCGGAAAGCTCGGCATCGGCCTGCCGCCGGACGGAAGGATCGAGGCCGCCCACCTCAGGCGTTTCCACCCGGAGGCCTCCGCCGCGTTGAGGGAGGCCCTCGACCGGGCGGCGTCCGACTCCCCCGAGCTCGCCGGCGCGCTGGAGCGCCACAGGAAGGCGGTCGAGAGGTGCGCCGACCTCAAGTGCCTGACCGGGGAGGCGCGGGACGCCTACGTCCGCAAGGCGGCCGCCGACCTCGGCCTCCGGTGCGAGAACGCGGCGCTGCGGGTCATAGTCCCGGACAGAACGCCGGCTCGCGAGGAGGTGCCGACGCGACGCGCCGCGCCCCAAACCGGCCCCGCGACGGAGAGGCGGCGGGAGGCCGGACTCGCCACCGAGGCCCGGGCCTGCATCCCGAAGACGCGCCTCGAGAGGCTCGCGCGAAAGGCCGCGCGCGGCCGGACCCTCGAGCCGGCAGACCTCAGGGGGTGTCCCACGGCGGACCGGGCATTCAGGCGCGCCCCGTCGGCAGGCACCGCCCTAGGGCGCGCCGCCGCGATGGCGGCACTGGTCGCCAGGGAGGCCACACGGGACGCCAGAGGACGCGACATGGGAGACGAGGCCGGCGAGAGGGCGCTGAGACTCATCGCCGCGACCCTGAGGGTCCTCGCCTCCGGCGGCACCGGGCCGTCGAGCGTCCCCGCGCTGAAGATAGCAAACAGGATAGAGAGGACGATCACGAGATGAAACCGAAATCCTTCAACCGCGATATGAAAAAGGAACTCGCCGGCACACTCGCGGCCCAAGGCGTCGCCGCCGTCATAGCTTGCGCCGCGACCGCCAGCGCCTGGGACTACGCCAGGTGGTGGACTCTATCCCTCATCTCGGGCCTCTCCGTCCTGCTGCGGCTGCCCACGGCCGACCCGGGCCCCGAGCCCGCCTACGTCTTCCGCAGCCCTCTCGAAGCGGCCGCCGACGCGGCGGCGTCGGGCGAGATAGGAGAGGTGCTCGCGGCCCTCGCCCTCGTCGCGACGGCCGTCCTCATCCTCGGCCTCGTTTCTTGGGCCCGTTCATGGGCGAGACTCCACGACGGAACGTTCGCCGGCGACCGCGCGCCCACGCGCACGCACGGGGACGCCTGGCTCGAGTCGAGGCCCTCCAGGGTCGCGAGGCGCTGCCCTCCCTGGGACGGGAAGGCCGCCGCGGAGGGGCTCGTGGCGGCCGGCTGCATCGGCGGCGGGATCGCGATGGTCCCCGCCGTCCACTGCCTCATAAGGGCGGGCAGTGGCGCTGGCAAAAGCAGACGCGCGACGGCACCCTCGATCGTCGCGGCGATCGACCGCAACGCCCACGGGATCCCGACGTCCGTCATCGTCCACGACCCGAAGTCCGAGATTCGCGCATGGACCGAGCCGCTCGCCAGGAGGGCCGGGATGGAGGTCGTCGCCATCCGGCTCGACGAGCCCGTCAAGTCGGCGAGGTTCAACCCCCTCGACCGCGCCATCGCGGCACTCGGGACCGAAGGCGTCGCAGGTGCCGTGGCCGAGCTCCGCGAGCTGTCGGCGGCCATCGTGCCCGACGCCTTCTCCTCCGGCCAGAGGTTCTTCACGGACGCCAGCCGCAACCTGCTGACCGGCCTCTGCCTGCTCGCGATTACGGACGGGCGGATCCCCGACGGCGCGCGGAACCTCTCGACCGTGCTCGCACTCCTGGAGCCCCGCGACGGGAAGAGCGCGGTCAAGTCGCTGGAGGAGCTCGCCGCGGACCTGCCGGCGGGAAACCCGGCGCGCCAGTTCCTCCTCGTCGCCTCGTCGAACGGCGGCGGAGGCGAGGCCCTCGTCTCAACCGCGCGCAACTACCTCATGTCCTTCTGCGACGACGACGTCAGCCGCATGCTCTGGGACGGCGAGGTCGACCTCGCATCGGTCGGGCGCAAGCCGACCATCCTCTACATCGCCAGCGCGACGGACCGGGGCGACCGCGGCGCGCTCGTCTCGTGCATCTTCTCGCAGGCGCTGTCGGCGCTGCGCGAGACAGCGCGCCTGTCCGGCGGCAGGCTGCCGGCGGAGACCCTGCTCGCCATCGACGAGGGGTCCGGAATCCCCAAGATCCCCCGCCTCCTCGGCGACCTCGCCGAGGTCCGGAGCATCGGCCTGCACGTCGTCTTCGTGCTCCAGAACACCCATCTGCTCGAGGCGCGGTGCGGCTACTCCAGGGCCGAGTCGGACGCGCTGCTGGCGCTGCTCGGCACCCAGGTCGTCCTCTCGGTTGAGTCCGTCGACGAGGCGGAGGAGATCAGCAAGCGTCTCGGCGACTACAGCGTCAAGACGACCGGGGAGAGCTCCACCAAGGGGACGCAGAGCTCCTCGTCCGGCAAGTCGTTCTCCGTGGCGCGCCGGCCGCTGATCACCCCGTCGGAGCTCATGGCCTGGAGCGCGCGCGAGAACGGCGCGCTCGTGATCGACGCGGAGGGACCGATGGCGCTCGCCAGCCGCGACATCACCGAGACGTTCCTGGGGCCGCTGCTGGGCCTGACGTCGCCGGAGGCCGAGGACGCGCTGCTCGCGCGGGCGCTCGAGGGTGAGGCCCGCAACACCTCCCCGGCACCGGTGTGGCGCATTCCGGAGAAGCCGAAAAAGCCCAAGGGGTCGCCGTCCGGCGGCAGGAAGCGCAAGGCGTCCGCCGCGCCCGACGGGTTCTGACGCGTCGTACGGCCCTGCCTGCGAAAACCGCCCGCCGTCATACGGCGCGCGGGGCGCGTATGACGGCGGGCCGTGACCGCCTTCCGGTTTAACCGGCTACGCTACCAGCGGAAACGAACTCGGCACGCCGAGTTGCGCCGCAAAATCCCGGGCGCCCGTAGTGCGCCCTTATCCTGCTCCCACCGTCCAAGGCACTTGGACGGTGGGAGTCCCGTATCCCCGGGAAAGGAAAAGCGCGGCCCATCCGGACCGCGCCCGCGCCCTCCTCCCATTTCACCCCGCGACGTAAACCGTCCGGCCCGTCTCGCAGTCGATGGTCTCGGCATCCCCGAAACCGACCCGGACGGCAGCCCATCCGCCGGCGCCCGCCAACGCGTCGGCCTCGGACCTCGCGGCGGCGATGAGGCGCCCGAGCTCGGCCGAGCGCGCCGGCGCGGTCCCAACCTCGAACGCCCCGCCGTCGCCTCCCGACTCGTACTCGACGACGACTGTCGAGCCGAGGGCCTCCTCGAGGGTCTCGGGCAGGCCGCCCATGCCGTCGAGGGCGTGCCCGGCGACCGTGGCCAGCGGGTAGCGGGCCATCCCGGACGCCGCC
>UQPJ01000012.1:0-39609 GCA_900543015.1 uncultured Collinsella sp. | reverse complement strand
CGATCCCGCAGGCGAAGCCGAGGACCAGCGAGACACCAAGCGCCCTGCCGGCACTCGCGGGTAGCCGCGGCACCAAAAAACGCCTGCGCACTCGATGGATTCGGATGCCCGACAGAGGCTCCTTATGGCTGCTTCCTTCCGGACCTGACCAGATTCGGAACATATCGTCATCCGAACCCATCGAACGCGCTAGGCGCTCGATATATCTTACCTGCTCCCGTCCAGCAGGGCAAGTGGGGCGAACCCATCGGATGGATTCGCCCCACTCGTGCACATCGCTAGCGGCGCTTGCGGTACAGGACCGCGCCACCCGCGACGGCCAGCGCGCCGATGCCGGCCATGGCGCCGAGCGCCTCAACCGGCAGGCTGCGGTCGCCGGTGTCGGGCATACCGCCCTTGGAGCCGTCGCCGCCGGAGCCTCCGCCGGAGCCGTTATCGGAACCGCCGCCCGAGCCGCCGCCCGGCGTGCCGGGGTTCTCGGGGTTCTCGGGGGTGCCGGGCTCCTCGACGTAGCTGTTGGTGAAGACCGGCGGCATGTTGGCGTCGCCCTCGTAGGAGACCTTCGCCGACAGGTAGCCCGTCTTGGTGCCGCCTGCTGCCTCGTCGCTCACCGTGACGACGATCTTGTGCACCGCCTTGTCGTAGGTCACGTGCGCCTGGCCGTCGTCGACCTCGCTCACCGTGAAGGTGTAGGTGCCGGCCCGCTTGAAGGTCAGCGCATCGAACACGACGCTGCCGTCGGCGGTATTCTTGGCGGTCGACATGACCTTGCCGTCCCGGCCCTTGAGCTCAAAGCCAAACTGGCCCGCCTTGAGCTCGGCGCCCTTGAGCACCTTGGCGGCGCCCAGCCTGAGGGTGACAGGTGCGGCCTCGTAGCCGTTGGTGAACGTCACCGAGTCGTCGCCCGTGGGATTGCCCTCGGCATCCATGAGCTCGTGCTTGACGGCGAGCGTGCCGTTTTTGGCATCGGTGACCGTCGTGCGCACGCGGTACGTCGTCTTGTCGTACGTCACGCCGCCCGCCGTGCCGGCGACCTCGCGCAGCTCGTAGCCGTGCGTGCCGGGCGCGGTGTAGGTGACGGGGCTGAGCGCGACCGTGCCGTCGGCGGCGTTCTTGCCCGTCGCCACGACGCTCTCGCTGCCGTCAGCGGCAATCTCGACCAGCTGGAACTCAAACTCGCCCTCGGCCAAATCACGGCCCTCGAGCTTCTTGCTCACTTTGATCTGGTCGGTGACGGAGCTCGGCGTCGGGTTCACGCCGTAGGTGTTGGTGAACTCGAACGCGCCCCTGCCCTCGGGCGTGCCCTCTGCGGGCAGGACCTTCGCGACAAGCGTGCCCGCGGCGGTGTCCTCGACCACCCTGACCATGAAGGTCCTGGTTGCCGTCGCGTCATTGACCACGCCGTCGACCGAACCGGACTCGCTCACCCGGTAGGTGAACGTCTTGGTGCGCAGGCCGCCGCCGTCGATCTCGACGTCATCGAGGTCGCTCGGCTGCTTAAACGTGACGTGGCCCAGCGCGACGTTACCGGCGGCGTCGTTGGCCGCCTCGGTCACCGTCTTGCCGGAGGCGTCGATCGGCGCGGGCGCGCCGTCCAGCGGCTCAATCTTAAAGGTGTACTTGCCCGCAATGTCGGCCTGCGTGAGGCCGAGTCCGGCTTGGCTAAGCGCCAGCGTCTTGGTGCCCGCGAGATCGACCCTCGCCTCGCCGGCGCTATAGGCATTCACAAACGACAGCGTGCTGTCGGAGCCCTCGGGGTAGGTCACGGCCACATCCAGCCCGCCCTTGCCGTTATCGGTCACCTTGACCGTGATGCCGAAGCTCGACGTGGCCGCCGTCACGCCCGCAGGCAGCCGGTCCGTACCGTCCTCGGAAACGGTATAGGGAATGACCCAGGAGCCGTCGGCGGCCTTGGTGGCGGTACCGTCTCCCGCCATCCGCTCGAGCGCGTCAGTAGTGTAGGCAATAGGCGAGAACGCAAGTCCCGCGGCCTCGCCGTCGCCGGAGGCCTGGTTGGTCGCGGTCGCGATCACGTTGCCCCGGGCATCGCGGACGGAGAACGAGAACTCGCCCGCCGCCGCGGCGCGACCCGTCAGCGTCTTGGTGGCGTTGATAGCCGCGCCGCCCTCGCCGCCGAGCATTCCGGTGGCCTCGTAGGAGTTCTCGAACGCGACTGTCACGAACGCAGGCGTCGCCGTGGCGTCATCCGCCGTGGAGACCTCGCTGCGGGCGACCTCGACGCCGTCCTTGGCAACTGTGGTCGTGACCGTGAGCTTGCCCGTCGCGGCGTCGTAGCCGGGCGCGATGGTCACCGTGCGCGGCGCGGTGTCGTTGGTGTAGCCCTCGCCGCCGAGCTTGGTCTCGGTAACGGTGAAGCTGTAGGTCTTGCCCGCATCGGCGTCGGTGAACTTCACGTCGCTCTCCGCGATCCCGCCGATGAGGTCGACCAGGTCGGCCGCACCGTCATCAGCCGCGGCCACGGCGTAGGCGTCCTTGCCGGTCTTGAGGCCGAGCTTGGCGGCCGTCTCGGCGTCCGCGGTCACGGTGAAGGCGAACTGCCCCGCCTCCATGGCGCGACCACAGAGCGTCTTGGACAGGCGCACGCCCGCGCGGGCCGAGTAGTCGAGCTCGGTCGTGTAGGTATTGACGAAGTCACCGCCGCTCACCTCCGCGATCGCGGGCGTCGTGGCCGCGAGGTTGCCGGAGCCGTCATCGGTCACGGTCACCGTCATCGTGGCGACGTGGCCGTCGTAGGCCACGCCGGCGATGGCAGAGCCGTCATCGGGCCTGACCTCGCGCGCCGTGTAGGTGAAGGTCTTGGCGCGCACGCGCTTGCCGCCGACCTCGGCGAACTCGGCATCTTTGATGTCATCGAGCGTGTAGCGGATGGGGCCGAAGTCGAAGGCGACCCTATCGCCCGCCTTGGTGCCGGCGGCGGCCGTCACGCTAACGGTCTTGGAGCCGTCGGCAGAGCCCTCGGGCATGGGGGCGCCGTCCTCGCCCGCGAGCGCGAACTGGAAGCTATCGCCCTCCGCCCAGTCGCGACCCTTGAGCGTCTTGGTGAAGAGTCCCGCGGTGGAGACGTCCCTGCCCTCGGTGGCCGTTCCGTACGTGTTGGTGAACGCGACGGTCGCGCCGTCCTCGGTCACGGCGCCTTCGGCCTTGGAGCCGTCGGCCCCGTTGACCGTGGTCGTGTAGCCCTCAACGGCGTCCTCGGCCACGGTGTAGCGCACGCCCACGGGCAGGCCGGCGACGGCCTTCTCCTCGCCGTCCTTAAGCTTGAAGGTCGCCTTGCCGTCCGTGAAGGTCACGGCGTGCTCGCCCTTGCCGAAGGTGCCGGAGACGGTCACGCCGTCCCCGTCGGCCAGCGTGACCGCAAAGCCGAACTCGCGCTGGCTGTCGCCGCCGACGACCGTCTTCTTGACGGTGAGGCTGCCCTCGCGGGACACGCTGTTGTGGGTCGTGTTGGTCTGGGATTCGTTCTCCCCCACCTTGACCGTGGCGGTGTTGGAGATGTCGTCGACCACGGCGGCTTCGGCGGAGACCTTCACGTCAAAGCTGAGCGTGCCCGTGGCGCCCGCAGCCTGCTCGCCGAGCGACCAGGTAAGGGTGCGCGTCGCAGCGTCGTAGGCGGCACCGTCGGCAGAACCCTCAACATAGTTAACGCCCTTGGGCAGGACATCGGTCACCGTCACGTCGGCCGCCTGCGCGGCGCCCCTGTCGTCGACGCTGTTATTGGCCCAGCCGATGGTATAGGTGAGGATATCGCCCACGCCCACCGGCTTGCCATCCACATCGACCTTGGCGCCCGAGGCGTTCGCCTTGGTGACGGTCTTGGTGTTGTCGTGCGGCGTGAAGGTGTTGGTGAAGGTCTTCTTGCCCCGCTCGTTGGAGATCTCGGCCTTAAGGCCGGCACCGGTCTGAGTCACCGCGATGTCGAAGGTGTAGGCATGCGCGTCGTCCTCAATCAGGACATCGCCGCTTGCTTTCTCGGTCACGGTCGCGTGGTAGGTGCCCGGATTGGTGAAGCTGAGCTCGCCAAAGGAAACCTTGCCGTCCTTGTCATTCTTCGCCTCGATTGGGTAGCCCTCGAGGACATTGCCCGCACCGTCGGCGAGGGAGAGCTCAAAGGCGAACTCCCCCTCCTGGAGGCCGGGCTTGCGGCCGCCCGCGAGCACCTTGGTGAGCTCGGGGACGGACACCGTGGCGGGGGCGGGGTCGAAGGTGTTGGTGAAGACGGCGGAGGAGACCTGGTCTGCCGCGATGGAGCCCTCGGCCTTGGAGCCCTCGGCTCCGTTCACTGCAGCCTTGTAGCCAGCGGCGGCGCGCTCGGTCACCGTGTAGGCGGTTCCCGCGGGCAGTCCCGTGATCCTCGCCATCTGGCCATCTTTGAGCTTGAGGGTCGCCTCGCCGCCCTCGAACGTCGCGTCACCGTAGGTGCCGGACACGCCGTGGCCCGCGGCATCGGTGGCCTCAACCACAAACTTAAATATCTTGTCCGCGTCGACCGCCAGGCCCTCGCGCGCCACGACGGTCTTGGAGACGTCGAGCTCGCCCGTCTTCACAGTGTTGGTCACGGTGAAGCCGTCCTTGGCGTCGCCGGTGACCTTAGAGCTGTAGCCCTCGACGGGGTCCTCGGCCACGGTGTAGGCGATCACGGAGCCGGACCTGGAGTACTTGGCCAGGCCCTCGAAGGAGTGCTTCCAGCTATTGGACTTCGACAGCTCGGCCGACTCGCCGGTGTCCTTCCCGTCGGCGAGCAGGCGCACGGTGGCCTTGGCGGCCGCCGGGCCGACCCACTTCTTCTCGACGGGCACCGAGACCTTGGCCGTGGAGGTGTTGGTCACGGTGAAGCCGCGCTCGGCGTCGCCGGTGACCTTCGAGCCGTAGCCCTCGACGGGGTCCTCGGCCACAGTGTAGGCGATCACGGAGCCGGAAGCCTCACGCTGCGGCAGATTGGAGAAGGCACCCTCCCAGCCGTCAGACTCGCTCAAGGTGATCGAATCGATGACGGTATCGCCGTTCTTGAGATTTACTTTGACCTTATTAGGATGGGGAATCCTGGGGTTCTCCCAGACCTTTTTGATGGGAATGTCGATGTTCTCGGACTTGCCGATGATGACACCGCCGTTGGCGCCGATGCCGCCTCCCCGCTCGGCCGTATTGCCAGAGATCGTCAGCGACGTCTGACCGCGGCCGAGGTTATACACATCCTCGCTCATCACAGATTTAAGCGCGACGTTCGGCGTGGCGTCGGTAAAGGACAGGGGCTCGCCGTTGCCACCGCCGGGCGAGAATCGCGGGATTTCGGTGTTTGTTTTCGCATAAGTGCCTTCGGGGTTAAACAGCCCACCGTCTCTGTACCAGCTGACCTTTCCGCCGCCCGGAGCGCGGTTGGCCAAGGTCAGTTTGTATTTGGCGTCTTTGAAGCCGGTGAAGACGAGGTCGTCTCCCGCCTCATCGGCCGAGTTCCTGGCGATCAGGCCACCGTTCTGGACGTAGACCTTGGCATCTCCGGTCGGGCAGAACCACATGCCGCCGCCCTGCTTTTTCGCATGGTTATCAACAACGAGAGCGTTTTCGATATGGAGCGTGCTATAGACGAGATACTCGTTGCCTTCGCTATATACGCCGCCACCCATATTCCGAGCAGCATTGTCCTTGATCTCGCCCGCACTGAGGATGACGTCATCTGAATAGGTATAGACACCTCCGCCGGCGGAAGCGGAGTTACCCGATACGGAGCCACCTTTCATAGTGAAAGCGGTACGGTCCCTACCACCCTGCTGCAGGCCGCGATCGACCACGCACACTCCGCCGCCTTTGCCATCAGAATACGCAATATTGTCCTCGATCTTGCCGCCCTTGAGGGTAAACTCGGCATTCCCTTCGACGTGCACTGCGCCGGAGGGAGTTCGATTCCCAAGCTTATAGCCTCTGTTGCGCACAAGCTGACCACCGGTCATCTCAAAGGAGGCTCTCTGGTTACGAGCCTCGCTGTACATGACCACCGCGCCGCCCTGATAGCCGGCGTTATCCTCGATACTGCCGTTACTCATCTCAAGGTGGGCATCGCCCATCAGCATGATGCCGGTAGACGAAAGGTAGTTACCATCGCCGTCCGTGGAGAAAGACACGTGATTCTTACGAATAACGCCGCCCTTCATGACAACATGGGCGCCGTCCTTCGCGTGGACAGCGCCGCAATACGCGTCCTTAAGTTCGCACTGCTCGATAACGCCGCCCGTCATGGTAAGCGAAGCCTTGTCTCCCGACACGTCGATGACACCCGTATTGACGGTGTTCGCAGCGCCGTCGCACACAACGGCCTCGTCAGAGAGCACAACCGCTCCCCTGCTAGAAATAATGGCGCCCTTGTTGTAGCGACCACTCAGGGACACTTTCCCCGACAGCTCGAGGGATGCCCCCTCGGCAACATTGACCAGTACGGAGAAGCCGCTTTTCTTTGCCAAGATGGTATAGGGCTCATCCGACGTGATCTTAATCATCTTCCTGGCAGGAATCGTGAGCGTGGAGCCGAGCTTCACGTGCTTTTCCAGCTTGATGACGGTCTCCTTGCCATTGGGGGCCTCGCTGACCAGCTCCTGAAGGGTCTTGGTGCTGTCATTGCTCACGGTATCGCCGACGCCGTCATCGATGGACTCGCGCGTGTAGACGATATCGACGCCAGAGGACGGGAGGTTCTCCGAGTCGGTGATGTCGTCCCTGCTGTTTTCGATCGTGATCTTTTGAACCGTGCTGCCGTCAAACATGTCCAGGGGTATTTTGGTGAGGCCGCGCCCGATCGTCACATCCTTCACGCCATCTACGCCCGAGAAGGCTGCCGTGCCAACGGAAGTCACGGAATCTGGAATGGAAAGCTGCTCCGGCAACGTACCGCTAAAAAAGGCGTAGTTGCCAATTTTCTCGAGCGTCTCGGGGAACTGGACGGCAACATTGCTCCAGATAAAGGCCCAGTCGCCAATGCTCTTCAGGCTGTCGCAGAGCCCCGCGATCTTAACTGGCGTGTAGCAAAACGCATAGCCCGGAATGTTCTGAAGCGAGGACAGATCCACGGACGCCTGCAGATTTTTGCACTCGTAAAAAGCCCCCCAGCCCATCTTTGTCACCTTGCTTAGATTGGGCACACTCACCAGGCTGGCACACCCCTGGAAAGCAGAGGATCCGATGCTCGTCAATGTGCCCGGGAAATCAATTCCGGTTAAACTCGAGCAATTCCGAAACGCCCCATCCCCGATGGACTCGATTTCGCTCAGCGCGGTGACGGACGTGAGAGAGGTGCATCCGTCAAACATGTGCGAGGGGATCTTGGTAACCGAAGCGGGCAACGACACGCTTGTCAGAGACGTGCAGTCTTCGAACACGCCCGTTATGGTGTCGGAGAAGGCGACATCTTTTGGAAACTCGATGCTTGTGAGGGCCGTAGCCCCCTCGAAGGCGCCCGAGCCCGAAATCATTTTGAGGGTGGAGGGGAGATTGATCTCCGAAAGGCTGCTGCAGCCATTGACCATCATGTTGGCGCTAATCTCCTCGACGCCCTCATCAAAATAGAGCTTTTCGAGCGAGCCAGCGTTTTGCAGCGAGCAACCGAAGTTCTTGATGGAGCCAGGGATATGGAGCTCCTTGACCTTTACGAACTTCCGGAAATACCATCCGCGCACGTTTTCGAGCGTGTCGGGAAGCGTCAGCTGCTCAACATTCTCGGCCACGATACCAGACGAGAAATAAAGTTTGGTGACTTTGTAGGTCTGGCCACCATGCTCGATGGAGCTGGGCACACTCACCACGGTCACACTGTCGTCGGCAACAATACATGTGATTTCCGCCGTGCCCTTATCCGTGGTCTCGCACGAATAGGTCACGCCGTCCTGGGTGATCTCAAACTCCTCCGCAGTATACGCAGCCCGCGATTCCGTGGCCGCATATGCGACACCGGCCGTCGCGCCAACGGATAAACATCCGAAGCCGAGAACCAGCGCAAGACAGAGAGCGACGACTCTCTGCCCCCCCCCGCCGAAAACTTTCCTCTCCAATTCCCTTCTCCCCCTCTGGTGTCGCCTTCTCTTCCCAAGAGCGATCTATTGATTAGGACAGTTTAAAGACAACATTATGCCCAAAGAGATCCATCATGGAGATAATCCACGTCTTCGCCCGAAATGATAATTAATTGGCAGGATTAATTGGCGAACAACTGAACGAAGAGCAATCGCCTAATGGCATATGAATGACAGCGTCAACACCTGAAGTGCATAGCCTCCGATCCCTAGACAGCACCATCGAGCGCCACAAGGCGCAGGATTGAATTGTTCAGATTCACATGCCTTTACGGGTGTTTTTCTAGCCCCAAAAAGACTGATCTGGTGCTGTGCCACGGAAAGGGCCCATCTACTACGTTTAGGCCGCGGGGTCAACCATAGCCGACTTTTTCGAAAATCGGCAAGCTTTCTACCTGCGGTTTTAATTTCACAAATTCCGGGATGGTCGAGGGTGTTCCGCTAAACGTAGTAGATTACCGCATTTCATGGCAGACGGTCCGACCCAAAGCACAAGGCGACCAGCCTCGGATGGCCATTCACGAAGTTGCGGTGGAATACGGACTGAATTGGCGCCTTAAAGGCAAAAACACTCCGTATTTCACCGCAAGTTATTGGGGAGGGATTGGTTTTAGAGGCGACCGAGGTCGTAGGATCGAGCGACCGCCTCGCCGGCGCAGATGAGGTTAGTTGTGGCTTCTTGCGGGTCGAGTGCCTGCTCCAGGTCCATGGGCTTGCGACAGATCGGCAGTACAAGGTCGATGCCCTGCCCATACACCGCATCCAGGTTGTCAGCGCGACCGCCCACGACGGCGACCACCGGCTTGCCATAGCGCTTGGCACGGCGGGCCACACCCACCGGCGCTTTGCCGGCGGCGGATTGCTCGTCCATATTGCCCTCGCCCGTTATGACCAGATCGACATCCCGCACGCGCTCGTCAAACCCAATCAGATCAAGCACCGTCTCCACGCCCGAATGTAGCTCTGCACCGAGCGCTAGCAGCGCGGCGCCCAGACCGCCAGCGGCACCGGCGCCGGGCACGCCGAGCACCGAGCCAAACGTCCGCGCACCCTCGGGCACGCGCAGTAACCCCTGAGCCCGTGCCTCGGCAATCGCCGTATCGAGCAGGCGACCGTAACCGACCATCCAGTCGTCGTACCCGCCCAGCGCTTCGACATCGTCTGTCGGCAGGCCCTTTTGCCCGCCAAACACCGCAAGCGCCCCGCGACGCCCCACGAGCGGATTCTCGACATCGGAAAGCACCACGACACGCACGCCATTCAGTGCCCGAAGCGCCGGTGCCAAATCGATACTCGCCACGTGTTCAAGGCCCGTGAGCCCCAGCGCGATATTGCAGCCACGGTCATCGACAAGACGCGCGCCCAGCGCTTGCAGCATGCCGGCGCCACCGTCGTTGGTGGCGCTGCCGCCCAGTCCCATATATAGGGTCCTCGCCCCCGCGCGAACCGCACGAAGCATCAGCTCGCCCACGCCATAGGTCGTAGCGGCCAACGCCGCCGACTCCGTGCACGGCGAGCACCCGATGCCCGCGGCTTCGGCCATCTCAATGACAGCCGACTCGTGCTCGCCGTCCACCAGCATCCGGGCAGCCACGCACTTGCCCAAGGGACCTGCCACCTCGCAGGTCACAATCTCACCGCCGCACGCGGCAACGGCATCGAGCGTTCCCTCACCGCCATCCGCCAGCGGCAGCGCGCTTACTTGGGCATCGGGCCACACGCGGCGCACGCCTTCGGCAACGACCTCCTCTGCCTGCGCACTCGAAACGCTGCCCTTAAAGGAATCAATCGCCAGCAGCACACGGCGAGGCCGGCGCTGCACGGGACCAAAGTCGAGCGTCTCGCCGGCAAGATCCTCGCCGTCAGCAAGGGCCTCGGCGTGGGCAACATGCGCCTCAAGGTTTGCACCGCAGCCGCAACCGACGCCATCCGCACCGCGCAAACCGGCAAAATAGTTGCTCAGCACCGCGCGACACTCATCCGCCAACACGCCGGCGGTCACATGAAACCGATGGTTTAGGCGCGAATCGGCATTGAGATCGTACAACGAGCCCAACGCACCCGCCTTGGCGTCGCTCGCGCCATACACGCAGCGCCCCACGCGCGCATTGACCATAAGCCCCGCACACATGCAGCAGGGTTCCAACGTCACATAGACCGTACAGTCGGAAAGGCGCCAGCGGCCAAGCGCCTGGGCAGCGGCGCACAGGGCCGCGAACTCTGCATGCGCCGAAGGGTCCTGGTCGAGCTCGCGCCGATTGTGCGCCCTCGCGACGATCTCGCCGTCGCGCACCACTACGGCTCCGATGGGCACCTCGCCCACCGCCGCGGCGGCTCGCGCCTCCGCCAACGCCTCGTGCATGAACTTCTCGTCGATTTCGGTGATCGTCATCGTTCGCCTTCCCTGTTGCAAATTCAAAACGATGCTATCATTACGACTCACGGAGAGATGGCAGAGCGGTTGAATGCGGCGGTCTTGAAAACCGTTGAGCGCGAGAGCGTTCCGGGGGTTCGAATCCCCCTCTCTCCGCCACTTTTAGTGATGCACCGGTGTCATGGTCCGCTCAAACAGCGCATCGACCACGTCGGCGATTTCGGATCGGCGCTCCAGCACGTGGCCCGATTCCCACCACATGGTAAAGAGCCGAATAATGCCGCCGGCGACAAACTCAGACGTTGTCTCGAGCGATACGGGCGCAAGCGCATCCTCGTCAAGCGCGCTCATCACGCGCCCGCGTATGGAGCGCGCGATGCGGTCGCAAATCATGCTGGTCAGCATGCCCGACATACTGCTCGCCAAAATGTTATCCATGAGCTGCTCATGCGCCAGAATCAGATCCATGGCATCGGCGAACACTTCGTGGCGAAGCGCGCGCACGTCCTCGGCGCCCTCCGCGCCATCCGCATCGGCCCGCTTTTGCGGCAGACCCGACATGAGTTCATCGATATAGAAGGCAAAGTAATCGTTTTTGTCGCGGAAGTGCTTGTAGAACGTCGTCCGACGAATCATAGCGCGGTCGCACAGCATGGCAACCGTCACGTCCTCAAACCGATGCTCTTCGAGCAGCTCAGTAAAGGCCTCGAACAGGGCCCGATAGGTTTTCTTGATGCGAAGGTCCATACGTATCGCCCTCCTCAAGGAAAAGACAGCGTTCACTAATCTGTCGCATATCTTACACCTGTATCGCCCACTCCCTGGCGAACGGCCTCACCTTGGTGGAAACATAACGCTTACCGGAAAGTTCGGTATCGCCAAGGGTTGCGGGTATACTAGTAGCGTTACACCAACGGCAGCCGGCGGAAGACGCCGCGGCCATTCGAAACGGAGACACCATGATTCCCGTCATCATCGGTATCGTTGTTGTCGTTGTGATTGTCTGCGCCATCGCCGGCATCTACAACAACATGGTCACCAAGCGCAATCGCATTGATAACGCCTGGCAGAACATCGACACGCAGCTGCAGCGCCGCAACGACCTGATCCCTAACCTAGTCGAGACCGTCAAGGGCTATGCCAAACACGAGCAGGACACGCTTGCCGCCGTGGTCAACGCGCGCAACGCCGCCGTGAGCGCTACCACGCCCGAAGCCAAGATGGAAGCCGACAACGTGCTGACCGGCGCCCTGCGCCAGCTCTTCGCCGTGGCCGAGGCTTACCCCGATCTTAAGGCGAACACCAACTTTACGCAGCTCCAAGCCACGCTCGAAGACACCGAGAACAAGGTAAGCTACGCGCGCCAGAGCTACAACGACTGCGTGCTTAGCTACAACAACGCCATCCAGACGTTCCCGGCCGTTATCTTTGCCGGCATCTTCCAGTTTAAGGAGCGCCAGGGCTTCGAGGCCGCCGAAGCTGCCCGCCAGGCACCGACCGTCAAGTTCTAACAGATCCGCAGCGTATCCTTAATCGGGTATATGCATAAACCGCCCCGTCGAATGCATACTTCGACGGGGCGGTTTCCCTTATCGCGAAGGTCCCCCTCAAGGCGCCGTGCATTTTTGGGAGTATTCAGCACAGCCAAGAGCTTTGGGCTCCGCAGCAGAGGCGTTAGATAGCGAATACCCCTGCAGCCAGAGACCCAGCAGCCCATAACACCGCCTATTATTCGCGAAAAGCATCGACAAGCACGGATTTTTGCCCGAACGACGGTATACAGGGGCCTTCGATTGCAGAATACTCGCAAAAATGCACGTCGCCATCACCCCCACATGGCGCGAACCAAAACAAAAGCGCGGCCTAAAAGGCCGCGCGCCATCTTTCATTCAGATCTATATTGCCCGTAACGGCAGCGCCGAGGTAACGCAGGCCCGAGGGCAACCTTCCTTTCCGGCGCACTCCGCAGGACGAAAGAACCTCCGCCGCACGAAGTGCGCTGCGGAGGTTCTTGCATGTCCGAGGACGCGCCGGAAAGGAAGGTTGCCCTCGGGCCGAACAGCTATGGCAGCTTACGCGACGGTGTAAACCCAGTTGTGCTTATCTTCAACAGCACCAGACTGGATACCAGTCAGGGTCTCGCGAAGCTTCTTCATCACAGGGCCGATCTCGGTGTAGCCAGCCGGGAAGGTCACGGTCTCGTCGGCGCCGTAAACCTTGTTGTCGATCTCGCCGACCGGGGAGATAACGGCAGCGGTGCCGCACAGGCCGCACTCGACAAAGGTACCGGCCTTGACCTCGGCCCACTCGACAGGGCGTTGGTCGACGGTAATGCCCAGGTCCTGAGCAACCTGAACGAGCGAACGACGGGTGATAGAGGGCAGGATGGAGTCGGTGTGCGACTGCGGAACGACGAGGGTGCCGTCCTCCTTCACGAACAGCACGTTGGCGCCGCCGGTCTCCTCGACATAGGTGCGGGACTCGGAGTCGAGATACAGGTTCTCGGCATAACCCTCGCGATGGGCCTCCATCGTGGGTTTAAGGGACATGGCGTAGTTCAGGCCGGCCTTGATGTTACCGGTGCCGTGCGGTGCAGCGCGGTCATACTCGGAAACGCGCAGCTTGACGGGCTTGAGGCCACCCTTAAAGTACGGACCGACCGGGGTCACGAGAATGCGGAACGTGTACTCAGGAGCGGGAGCCACGCCGATCACGTCACCGGAGCCGATCATAAACGGACGCACGTACAGGGTCGCGCCGGAACCGAAGGGCGGAACCCAGACGGCGTTGGCAGAAACGACCTGCTTGACGGCCTCAACGAACTTGTCCTTGGGGAACGGGGGCATCTCGAGGCGCTGGGCAGAGTTATACATGCGCTCGGCGTTCATATCGGGACGGAAGCAGACGATGCTGCCGTCCTCGGCGGTGTAAGCCTTCAGGCCCTCAAAGACCTCCTGGCAGTAATGGAAGATGCCACCGCACTCGGAGACATGCAGGGTGTGGTCGGTAGTCAGACCGCCCTCGTCCCACTCGCCATCCTTCCAATGAGCCTCGTAGCTGTAATCGGTCTTCATGTAGCCAAAGCCGAGGCTACCCCAATCGATATCCTTCTTCTCGACAGTCATATGTCGCTCCTTACATACACAGTTGCATACTCGCGAACTCGCACGCAAGGACCGAGGCCGACCGCGTCGCAACGTCGCACGCCCGGAGCGTAGAGCCGGACGGGACACGCGAACGGCATCAAAGCCGATGGCACGTCGATTCGCATGCACGAGATTGTACTCCGCACGCGCGTCGGATAAAACGTTTTTCTTTAACTAACTAAAGTATTTTCATTTGACCGAAGCTGAAGAGGCCCGCCACCGTAAACGGTGACGGGCCTCAACTGCACGGTTTGCGCGCTGGCTCGAGCTACGCGTTCTTTTTGCCCAGCTTAGCCTTAACCAGACCGACCACGGTCGGGATGATCGACACGGCAACAATGCCCACGATCAGCAGCTCAAAGTGCTCCTGCACAAAGGGGATGCCGCCAAAGAAGTAGCCCAACAATGTAAAGAGCGTTGACCAGGTAATGCCGCCCAGCACGTTAAAGATAACGAAGTTACGCCAGTGCATGCCGCCCATACCGGCGATAAAGGGCACAAAGGTGCGGATAAACGGGAAGAAGCGGCCCAGGAAGATGGCCAGGTGGCCCCACTTGTCCAAGAAGTCCTCGGACTTTTTGATGCGCTCGGGCGTCATGGCCTTGACCTTGCCCGAAGCGATGATCTTTTTGCCAAAGAAGTGGCCGATCATAAAGTTGCACTGATCACCCAAAATGGCAGCCGCCCATGCGACGGCCAGAAGCGCCACGATGTTAAAGCCACCGTTGTGGGCAAAGAAACCCGAAGCAAACAGCAGCGAATCGCCAGGAAGGAACGGGAAGAACACCACGCCTGTCTCGATAAAGATGATCAGGAACACGCAGCCGTAGGCCATAAGCGGGCCGGCGGCGATCCAGCTGGCAATCGCGGTGCGCGGGTCTTTGAGCAGCTCGGCGATAAAATTGATGAAACCCATGAAGTAAAACCTCTCAGTTGTGGGCGCGGATACGTCCAAGTTGACCAGTATACGGTTGCGGCGCCCCCTCGTGCGCAACCCCACAAAAGCATGACCCCATTACCAGCAAGTTTGCATAACTGACACCTGTTGCGCAATGCCGCCAAGATTGTCCTTCCTAATCCCTAGCGAATCGCTATACTTTATTGAATCGCATTGCCATGGCGCTAAGGGAGGGCGGCCGGTGAGCTTTATCAATACCATTCGCGAGGACATCAAGACCGTCCAAGCGCAGGATCCCGCCGCGCAAAACGGTCTAGTCATCTTCCTTTCCTATCCTGGCCTGCACGCCAAGTGGAACCACGTGCCCGAGCACTGGCTCTGGGAGCACGGTCATCGCTCGCTCGCCCGCGTGCTCTCGCAAATCACCCGCCACATCACCGGCGTCGAGATTCATCCCGCCGCACAGATCGGCAAGCACTTCTTTATCGACCATGCCATGGGCGTCGTCATCGGCGAGACCACCATCGTGGGCGACAACTGCGTGCTCTACCAGGGCGTCACGCTCGGCGGTACCGGCAACGAGACCGGCAAACGCCACCCCACCCTGGGCAACAACGTCACCGTGGGCACAGGCGCCAAGGTGCTCGGCAACATCCGCATCGGCAACAACGTCAAAATCGGCGGCAACTCGGTTGTCGTCAAGGACGTGCCCGACAACTGCACCGTCGTGGGCGTGCCAGGACGCATCATCAAGCGCAACGGCTGCCGTGTGTTCGAGGAGAGTTTCGACGCCAAGCAGCATCGCGAGTACATGCCCGATGACGCCGCCGAGCAGAGTGCCCTCAACCGCCAGGGCATCACCGAGAATGCCCGCCGCGTCAAAGAACTCGAGCGAGAGGTGGCCGAGCTCAAGGCCCTCGTCGCCAAGCTCATGGACGAACGTTAGGAACGCAAGCGGCACAAAACAATATCGGCACCGACGCAAAAGGCGCGCCAGGGAATCAATCCCCGGCGCGCCATTCCTTTTGATGTGACATGCGGGACTGTCCCTTTGTCACATTATGCGAACTGACTCAGATAGAGGTCGGCGTAAGCGCCCTCGGCAGCCAGCAGTTCCTTATGCGTGCCTTGCTCGATAATGTTGCCGTGATCCATGACCAAGATCAGGTCGGCGTCCACGATCGTCGACAGGCGATGCGCGATCACAAAGCTCGTGCGCCCGCGCATGAGCGCGTCCATGGCGCGGCCGATAGCAAGCTCGGTGCGCGTGTCCACACTTGAGGTCGCCTCGTCCAGGATGAGAATCGCCGGGTTGTTGAGCAGCACGCGTGCGATGGTCAGCAGCTGACGCTGGCCCTGGCTGATGCTTTCGGCATCGTTGGCTACGCGCGTGTCGTAGCCCTGAGGCATGGTGCGCACAAAGAAGTCGACCTGGGCGGCGCGAGCGGCCGCAACAATCTCCTCGCGCGTTGCCTCGGGGCAGCCGTAGGCGATGTTCTCGGCAATCGTGCCGTCGAACAGCCAGGCGTCCTGTAGCACCATGCCAAACTGCTGTCGCAGCTCGCCGCGATCCATGCGGCTCGTATCCACGCCGTCGAGCGTAATACGCCCGCCGTCAATCTCGTAGAAGCGCATGAGCAGGTTGATGAGCGTCGTCTTGCCTGCGCCCGTGGTTCCCACCACGGCAATCTTCTGGCCCGGCTCGGCGGCAAACGACACGTCGCGCATGAGCGGCTTGTCGGGCGCATAGCCAAAGCGCACGTGCTCAAAGGCGACGCAGCCCTCCACGCGACCCGGCAGTTTGGCGGCCTCGCCCGGCTGCGGATCGGCCTCCATCTCGGGCTGATCGAGCAGGTCGAACACGCGCTCCGCACTCGCCAGCGCGCTCTGCAGCGAGTTGAAGGTAAACGAGAGCTGCGTCATGGGCTCGGACGCCTCGTAGATAAACTGGAAGAACGCCTGGAACACGCCGACGGTCATCTGACCGGCCACCAGCATGTTGCAGCCCACAAGCGCGATCACGATCTGCGCCAGACGACCGATAAAGCGAACCGCGGGGCCCACAGCGTTAATCATAAAGTCGGCCTTGGCGCTCACACGCGCCAGCTCGCCCGAGGCCTCGTGTACCTCGGCAGAACTCTGGCGCTCGCGGTTGAACGCGCGAATCACCAGACGGCCCGAGTAGCCCTCCTCGACCGCGCTCGTAATCTTGGACACCCATTCTTGGCGTTCGCCCGTCACGTCATGCGTGCGGCGCGAAACCACCTTGGTCACCAGCAGCGATACCACCGTAAAGCCCAAAAAGACCAACGTGAGCTTAACGCTATAGACAAACATCATGCTCACGGCGCCCACTACCGTACCGATCGACACCAGCAGCTGCAGCAATCCGCGCTGCATGCTCTCGGACATCTTGTCCAAGTCGTTGGTCGCGCGGCTGACCACCTCACCGGGGCGATGTGCGTCAAAGTAGGCGAGCGGCAGGCGGCTGAGCTTTTGCGCAATGCGGTTGCGTAGGCGCAGGTTGAGTCGCTCGGCCACGCTCGACATCAAAAAGCTCTGCAACGCATAGAAGGAGGCGGCTGCCGTCCAAATCATAAAGTAGACGAAAATGGTTTTGCCGCAATGTTCCCAGGTAATGCTGAAGGTAGTGTCGTTGGCAAACGCCACCTGCATATGACCCCACAGCTCATCGATCACGCGAGCGCTGTACGCCGGTGCGGCGGTGTTGAAGATGACGTAGAACACGATGCTCGCGAACACAATATAGAAGCGCCAATGGTCGCCGGCGGCTTCGCTCCACAAGCGGCGCACCGTCGCCCAGGTATCCCGGGGCGTCTCGTCCTCGTCTTCGTCGTCCACGTCGCGCATGCGCTCCGCTTCGGCGCGGGCGCGCTCGTCCTCGGCGCGCTCGTTTTCCTCGTAGAGCGCCTGGCGGCGGGCCTCGCGCTCGGCCGCCTTGATGGCGTCATCCAGCTCGAGCACCGCGGCAGCCTGGTCGACCGTTTTCTCAGCGGCGTCCGAATCGTTCGAATCGATTGCGTCGCCGCGCTTCTTGAGCTCCTCGGTCATGCTACTCACCTCCCTTCATCTGCGACTCCGCGATAGCGCGGTACACCTCGCAAGTTTCCATAAGCTCGTCATGCGCGCCCAGGCCCACGACCTCGCCGTCCTTGAGCACCACGATCTGGTCGGCATGCAAGATCGTCGAGATGCGCTGCGCGATGATGAGCACCGCAGCGTCGCGCGTCTCCTCCTGCAGCGCATGGCGCAGCGCCGCATCGGTCTTAAAGTCCAAGGCCGAAAAACTGTCATCGAAGATATACAGATCGGCATGCTTCATGAGGGCGCGGGCAATGGCCAGGCGCTGGCGCTGACCGCCCGAAAAGTTCGTGCCACCCTGCGCCACCGGGGTATCGAGCCCCTGCGGCTGATCGAGCACAAAGGTGCTCTGGGCAACCTGGAGCGCGTGGAGCATATCGGCCTCGGTCGCGTCTTCGTTGCCAAAGCGCAAATTGCTTGCCACGGTGCCCGAGAACAGCCATGCCTTCTGCGGGACGTAGGCAATGCGCCCGCGAATCTCGTCTTGCGAAAGCTCGCGCAGGTCGACGCCGTCCAGGCGAATGGCACCCTTGGTGGCATCGTGAAAACGCAGCAGAAGCTTTGCCACCGTCGACTTGCCCGAGCCCGTCGAGCCCACAATCGCGGTCGTCTGACCGCGACGACAGGCAAAGCTCAGGTCGCACAGGGTGTCCTCATCGGCATCGTCAAAACGAAACGACATGTGATCGAACTCAGCGACCGCATCCGCATCGCCCCCGGAGGCAGGCGCCCCGTCACCCAGCGTACGCTCGCCGTCCACGATGCTCGGCTCAATCTCCAACACCTGCTGCGCACGGTTCAGGCACGCCGCGGCGCGCGGCAGCGTCAGCACCACCATCTGCGCCATCATCACAAAGAACAGGATCAGGAGCGCATATTCCAGCACCGCGGAGATGCTCGCAATCTGCATGGCGTGGGCGCCAACGCGGTTGCCGCCCACCCACAGCACCGCCACCTCGGCAATGTTCATCAAAAAGAAGGTAGAGCTATCAAGGCCCACAAACAGGTGGTTGACCTTAATGGCGTTGTCCGCGTAATCGCTAAACACCTCGTCCAGGCGCTGCTCCTCGTGAAGCTCTTTATTAAAAGCGCGGATGACGCGAACGCCCACGATGTTCTCGCGCAGCACCACGTTCATGCGGTCGATAAAGCTCTGCAGGCGCATAAAAATTGGCGCGGCGTTAGCCACGGTAAAGACTGCCGCCACCAGCACGATCGCAACCACCACACCCAGCAGCGTACCCATGGCGGGATCGATGAGCCACGCAAAAATGATGCCCGCGACGGCCAAGAACGGCACCGGCAGCACCAGCTGGATCGTCTGCAGGATGGCCTGCTGAATCACATTGATGTCGTTGAGCGAGCGCGTGATCATCGATCCGGTGCCAAAGCGCTCAAAGTCGCTGGCCGCGAGCTCGAGCGACTTGTCGTACACGGCATTGCGGATATCGCAGGCCACGTTGGCGGCCAAGCGCGCCGAAAGATAGCAGCCCAGCACCGCGCCGCCGCTGGCCATGCCGGTCGCGATAAGCATGTAGAGGCCATTGCGCAAAATGTAGTCGACATCACCCGTGGTGATACCGGTGTTGACCATGTTCGCCAGCATCGTGGGAACCAACAGCGTGCCGACGTTATCAACCAGCAGCACCAGCAGCGTCACTGCGACAAGCCCTCGATAGGGCTTCAGAAACCTCATTAACAGTCGCACGACTCCCCCTCACATTGATCCTGCGTCTGGCTTGCAGCTGCCACCTGCTGCTTAAATGTCTCGCACTCCTCATCGAGCACCTGGGAGAATTTGCCGATCAAGCGCATAATCTCGCGTTGCTCACACGGCTCAAGCGCGCAAAATGCTCGCTGTTCGGCCTTAAGTGCCGGCAACGCATAGCGCTCAGCAAATTGCCTACCCTCTTTGGTCAGGCACACAACCTTGTTCTTGCGACTGCCTTCGGCAAACTCCAGCGTGGCGAAACCCCGCGCCTTCAAGGTTTTAATTGCCGAGTTGATGGTCTGTTTGCTGTAGAACCATTCGCTTGTCAGACGGCTTACGGCGACGCTGCCGCCCGCCGTGCTGGTATCGACGAGCATCCAGTAAGCGCAGTCCGAAAGACCGCAGGCGCGCGAGAACTCCGAATAAATATGGTCGAGTCCATTGAGCAACCGGTCGAAATCGACCAGCGTAACCGCACTATTCATCTATCCCACCATTCGATTGTCCGATTTTTGACCAATTTATATCTCTAGATTAGTCCGAGTTTTGACTATCGTCAACAGGCTCTCCGCAAATGCTTGCACTTTTATGGCCTATCGGCAGAAAAAGACCGCCGGCGCGGGGGCAGCGCCAGCGGTCACGTGAAAATCGGGTTTTATTGCCCGTTAGGCGGCGACGGCCTCGTAGACCGTGGCGCCCGAGAAGCTGTCATGCAGGCTCTTGCCGGCAATCCACGGCAGCTCGACGACCTCGCAGACCGTGTTGACCAGCTCGGAGCAGTCAGTAAAGTGGCCCTTGTCGTTGAGGGCCTCGCAATCCTGAACACGCCAATAGCCATCGGTGTGCGTGATGTAGTACTCGTGATCGTCAATCGTCACAAAAGCGCGCGTCTTGGAACGCAGCAACTTCAGAAATCCTTCGAAGTCGGTCTCGACGACATCTCCAGCCTGGAACATGATGTTACCTCCTGGCCCGGCGCCACCACGGCGCGTTGATAAACGTTGGTGTTCCTTTAGTAAAACCTTTATCAGAGGTTATGCGGGCATCATTTAGGCAAGTGGTAAAAAACCGCAGGGTAGACGGGATAAAACGTTTAACCATCCCATTGGTTTGTCACATTCTGAAGGCACTTTTATGCAAACCTACTTTCCCAATTGGAATCTACCCTTTTGGCCGGGCAATTGACCGTCTATCGTTTGAGCCCGACGGGTATGAACGGGGCATCTGCAACGCCACCGCAAGGAGACACCATGGAGACTATCGAAGCACTCATCCACCGCCGCAGCTGCCGCAAATACAGTGATCGTCCCGTCGAGGCCGAAAAGCTCGCACGCATTATCGAGGCCGGCCAGTATGCACCCAGTGGCATGGGGCGCCAGCCGGTGACGTTTGTCGCCGTCACCGACCCCGCGACCGTCGAGCGTCTCTCGCAGCTCAACGCGCAAGTCATGGGCAGCAACAGCGACCCCTTCTATGGCGCCAAGACCGTTGTGGTGGTACTGGTCGACCGCAGCGTGCCCACGCACCTGGAAGACGGATCGCTCGCCATGGGCAACCTGCTCAACGCCGCCTATGCACTGGGTGTCGACTCATGCTGGATTCACCGCGCGCATGAGGTCTTTGACTCGCCCGAGGGCCTGGAGCTGCTGGCCAGCTGGGGCCTGCCCGCCGACGGCAGCCTGCGCGGCGTCGGTCACTGCATTCTGGGCTATGCCGAAGACACGCTACCCGAGCCCAAACCCCGCCGCGACAACGTGGTGTACGTTAGGTAATTAGTTCCGCCGTTCTAACGAACGGCGGACCCGCTCGCAACTTATCTTGCCGATGGAGTTGTCGTCGTTTCGTTCGTGTGGGTCGTTTCGGCGCCGTCGCCCTGTTCGCCCTCGTCCTTTTGAGCGTCGGCGATGGTGGAGGCCGCCGCAACGATACCGCGCTGGGGCGCGACGCCCGTCTGGGTCTGAGCGCCCTCGACAATTTCTGTGCCTGCATGCGCGAGCTCGGGCGATTTAAACATCGCGTCCAAGTTGGCACCGTCGCCGGCGTAGCCAAGCGCAGCGAGTGCGATGACGATCACTGCAACGACGACCGCGATCGGAACATAACGATGCCAACCAGCCGGATTGAGTCCGCTGCGACGAGCCGCCCCGCGGCTGATGTAGCCGAGCGTGCCGTCGTGCTTGAGCTTTGAGCCCACCACGCGTTTGCGGTCCCACAGCGAGGACTCTGCCTGCATTGCCAAGCGGGCACCTGTCGAAGGATAGCCGTATTTAGTGCGCTTGAACGAGCCGTCAAACCCCGAGGCGTGTTTGCCCCACGTCACCGATGTTGTGCGTCGGTTAACCGGCGCGGCGCTCCGCCTTCTGCGGCTCGGTTTTGTAGTCTCAGCCATACGCCCCCGCACGCCGTAACCAAATCGAAACAATAACGCTTTGGACTGTAGCACACGCGTCGCGCGCGGTCACGGGTGCCTCGCTCAACGGTCATCGTCCTTCAGCAAGCGCCACAGCGTTGTTCGGCTTATGCCCAGCACCTCCGCCGCACGGGTTCGGTTGCCGTGGAGATGATCTACAACCAGATGCGCGATATCTCGCTCGGTATCGGCCAACGGTCGCAGGATATACAGGTCGCTTTCGAGTGTCGGGGCGCCAAAGGTTGCGGTCTTAATCACGTCCTCTTGGGCTAGCACTTCCTCCGCCACAGCGCGATCCACCGTGCCCGTCCCCACCAATATATACAGTCGTTCCGAGACCTCGCGGAGCTGCAGATAGTTGCGCGGCCAGCGGTAAGCATCGAGCGCCTTCGTCGCCGCGGCAGACAGCGTGGGCGCTGCCGTCCCAAATGCACCAGCGAGATATTCCAAATAGCGCGCAACCTTCGTCGACGCGGCTCCCTGCTCGACGATTGCCGGCGCCACGCTCACCGCACAGGCGAAGCGCTCGGTCACAAAGGCGGCTTGATCACTTTCGCTGCCGCCCGGCATGTCATTCGCCGTCAGCACCACATGGCAGCGCGTCGCCAACGCGGTGTCGGCCATCGTGGAAACGAGCTCGCGAAGGCGCTGGGGGCCAACCGCATTCCAGCCCGCAATGCAAAGTGTCAGCCCCGTTTGGAACAACGGCGATTCGGCGCTTTTGAGCACGTGGCGCCAACCGCGATCGGTAAGCTCATCGAGCGCAACGGCAACAAAGGGTTGATCGGCAAAAGGACCGTCCAGATAGAGGCGCTTGGCGATCTCGACCTGACCCGCTCCCAGCTCGCCCTCGAGCATAAGGGGCACGCCGCGCGCGTAGCTCTCGGCGACCGGCGCAGCTACCGAGGCCGCCCCCTCAACGATGCCGTACGCGCTCGATTCGTAGCGGGCCTCAACTTCGTCGGCGTTGAGCCACTCGATGCCCGCATGTGCCGCGGCGCCGCGCACCTCGCGGACCACGACGACCCAAAGGCCCCCGCCCTCTTTGTCGGTAGGGCGAACGGTCAGGCTCAGGCGCGTACCCGCACGCCCCATAACCAGACGCGCGCCGTCTCCTATACGGTCGAGGCGCTCAGCGACAAAAGCCGCCACATCCCGCTCAAGCGCCGCGTCATTCATGGTCGAAATCGCGACGTCCCCACGCGCATCGATTGCCAATGCCGAGGCCCCGGCAGCAGCCAGGGCCTCGGTCAAGATGTTCAGCTTGGCATCGCTATCCATGATTTGCCCCTGTCCGCGGCGACGTGCAACCGCCGACGGTCGCACGACCGAGTGTTTCAAAATTGAACGATATTGCTCACCAAACACTATAGGGCAGAAAGCGCCGTCCTGCGAGTATAGGTGTTGCCCCGCATCGCCATCCTGGCGGGGCGATAAGAGCTCTTCGGGACTTATAAACCTGCGGACAAGCCATACCCGCAAGAGCTCCTATCGCTCCACCGCAGGCATGCGCTCACCAGCAACCAGCATGCAAATAAGCTACTCCTCTACCAGATTCCCAGCACGTGCTGCATTCCCAAACTCATGCACGCAATGCCAATCCAGCAGCAAAAGCCCAGCGCGATGGGCTTGCCGCCCTTTTTGACCAGCTCGACGATATCGGTATTAAAGCCAATAGCCGCCATGGCCATCACGATAAAGAACTTCGACAGCTCCTTGATGGGCGCCGTGATGGACACGGGAAGCTGAAGCACCGTGGTGATTACGCTCGCCAGCACAAAGAACAGCACAAACATGGGAAACGCGCGTTTAAGCGAGAACGTGCTTTTGGCGTCGCCGCCGGCCTTGCGCGCCAGATGCATCTGCCAGCATGCGAGGACCAACGTGATGGGAATAATGGCCAGCGTCCTGGTGAGCTTGACCACCGTGGCGCTCTCGAGCACATTGGCGCCGGGATGCATGCTGTCCCAAGCGCTCGCCGCAGCCGTTACGGACGAGGTGTCGTTGATGGCGGTGCCGGCAAACAGGCCAAAGCCCTCGTTGGTCAGCCCGAGCATACCGCCGAGCGTTGGAAACACGAGCGCCGCGATAACGTTAAACAGGAAGATGACCGAAATAGCCTGGGCAATCTCGCGATCGTCGGCATCGATGACGGGCGCGGTAGCGGCGATGGCAGAACCGCCGCAAATCGACGAACCCACACCCACAAGCGTCGCGATCTTACCCGGCACGTTCATAACGCGGCAGAGCACAAAGGCGATGACAAGCGAGGTCGAGATCGTCGCCACGATAATCGGCAGCGACTGGGCGCCCTTGGACAGAATCTGGGACAGGTTCATGCCAAAGCCAAGCAGGATAACCGCGTACTGCAAGACTTTTTTGGACGTATAGGTAACGCCGGCGGCGAGCTGTTCGCGATGATTCTTGGGAAAGACGAGCGCCAGAACCATGCCGAAGAGGATGGCGAATACCGGCCCACCGACCACCTCAATCTGTTTGCCGAGCAGCGTTGCGGGGATAGCGATGATCAGGCAGAACAAGACGCCCTTCCAGCGCTCGCGTACGATATTCGCCAGTTGCATATGGGATTCCTTCTTTCTATTTCACGTTTGCGACGGCTTATGATACGGCAACATTGGGCATAGCCTTGCGCAAATACAGACTAAGATGCCGCAATAGTTCTCGGGCGACAGCCGAATTACCCTCCGCGGAGAGCTGATTCGCGGCATAATTAACAACTGACATATGAGTTTGATAGAACAGTTGCGAGGCGCTATGGAAGAATCGATGCACGTCGGCGAGCAGGAAACGAGCCTACAGGACCAGTCCTACCACACCATTCGACGCAAAATCGTCTACCTGGACTATAAGCCGGGCGAAAAGCTGGGCGTCAAGCAGCTTTGCGATGACCTGGACATGGGTCGCACGCCCGTGCGCGAGGCTTTGGTTCGCTTGGCGCAGGAAGGCCTGGTGCGCACCGTGCCCCAGAGCGGCACCTACGTCTCACCCATCAACCTCACCCTTGCCGAGAGTGCCTGTTACATCCGCGAGCATCTGGAAAAGCAGGTGATCGTGGAGTGCTGTGCGCGCGCCACGTCGGCCGGCATCGAGCAGCTCGACCGCGCCATCGCGCTGCAGGAAAAGGCCATGGCCGAAGAGGATCGCATCGGCTTCTTTTTGAGCGACAACCTCATGCATCACATGATTTTTAGCATCGCATGCCGCAGCACTGTGTGGTCGTGGCTCGAGGAGACCAATGCCGACCTGGAGCGCTTCCGCTGGCTGCGCGCCGCCACGCAGGTTCTCGACAATCAGGACATCGTGAACGAGCACAAGCAGATTCGCCGCGCTATCGCCGGTCGCGACCCCATCGAAGCGAGCTTTTTGGTCAGCAAACACCTGCACATGATGTTCCGTAACCAAACGGAGGTTCTGGACCAATATCCCGAGTACTTCGAGACCAGCAAGCTCCGCTAACCTGCCAAAACCACCACAAAGGGGACAGGCACCTTTGTGGTGGTTTCTCCGTACAAAAAGGCCCGGCTCCGTCTGATGACGCGGAGCCGGGCCTTGGTCGTTAGAACGGCGGAACCAACTACTCGACTGTGACACTCTTTGCCAGGTTACGGGGCTGGTCGACGTCGCAGCCGCGCAGGATGGCTACCTCGCGGGCAAGCAACTGCAGCGGGACGCTCGCCGTGATGGGGCTGAACACATCGCGGACGGCCGGCACGCGGATGATGCAGTCGGCGATCTTGTTGATCTCCTCGTCGCCCTCGGTGGCAACGACGATAACCTTGGCACCGCGCGCCTTGCACTCCATGAGGTTCGACACGGTCTTGTCGTAGGTGGCGCTCTTGGTGGCCACAGCGATGACAGGGAAGCCCGGTTCGATCAGCGCGATGGGGCCGTGCTTCATCTCGCCGGCAGCATACGCCTCGGCATGTAGGTAGCTGACCTCCTTGAGCTTGAGTGCGCCCTCGTAGGAGATGGCAGCGCCCATACCGCGGCCCACGAACAGCGCCGACTGCGCGTCCTTGCACAGCAGGGCGGCCTCGTGCACGGCCTCGGTCTGCATGTCCAAAATCCACTGGATCTGCTCGGCCGTATCGGAAAGCTCGCGAAACATCATGCGCGTCTGCTTGGTGGTCAGACGGTACTTGACCTGCGCCAGCAGCAGAGCCAAAAGCGTGAGGCTCACAACCTGGCCGATGAAGCTCTTGGTCGAGGCGACGGCGATCTCCTTGTTGGCCTTGGTGTAGATGACGCCGTCGCTCTCGCGCGCCACCGGGCTGCCCACCACGTTGGTGATGCCAAAGACCTTGGCACCCTTGATACGCGCGTCGCGAATGGCGGCGAGGGTATCGGCCGTCTCGCCCGACTGGGACACGGCAACGACGAGCGTCGTCGGCGTGATGATGGGGTTGCGATAGCGGAACTCGCTGGCAGCCTCAACCTCGGTGGGAATGCGAGCCCAGCCCTCAATAAGGTTCTTGGCGATGAGTCCGGCGTGATAGCTGGTGCCGCAGGCGATCACGTAGACGCGGTCGATATCGTTGAGCTCCTCGAGCGAAAGGCCCAGCTCGTCGATATCGAGCTCGCCGGCGGGGGTCATGCGGCCAACCAGGGTATCGCGCACGACGCGAGGCTGCTCGTGAATCTCCTTGAGCATAAAGTCGGGATAGCCGCCCTTTTCTGCCATGTCCAGGTCCCAATCGATGTGGGTGACCTTGGGCTCGATGACATTGCCGGCCTCGTCGGTGTACTCGACGCCCGCAGGCGTAAGCTTGGCAAACTGACCGTCCTCGAGCACCACGACATCGCGGGTGGCATCGATAAGCGCGATTACGTCGGAGGCAACGTAGGAGCCGGTCTCGCCCACGCCGACCACAATCGGAGAGTCCTTGCGGGCCACGGCGATTACGCCAGGCTCGTCGGCGCACACGGCGGCCAAACCATAGGCGCCGACCACGTGGGTGCAAGCCTCGCGCACGGAGGCCATCAGGTCGTGCGTCTCGGCATAGGCCTCTTCGATCAGATGCGCGAAGACCTCCGTATCGGTCTCGCTCTTAAAGTGATGGCCGCGGCCCTCCAGCTCCTCGCGCAGCTCGGCGAAGTTCTCGATAATGCCGTTGTGGACGATGGCGATGCGACCGTCGCAGCTGGCGTGGGGATGAGCGTTAACGACGGAAGGCCTGCCGTGGGTGGCCCAACGGGTGTGACCGATACCGCAGGTTGCGTCGCTATCGATATTGGAAAGCTCGCTCTCCAGACCCACAACCTTACCCACGCGGCGGATGACGTCGAGGTGCGCCGCGGCGCCCTCGCCCACCTCGAGCGCGACGCCCGAGGAGTCATAGCCGCGATACTCCATGCGCTTAAGGCCTGTGACCAGGATGTTCTTTGCAATATCAGAGCCGGTGTAGCCGACAATTCCGCACATAGGATAAATCCCTTCGTTCGCGTGACTGCAAGACGTCCACGCACGGGGGGCGCTGAGACGTATAACGTTCGAGTATTGTACTCACGCAAGCGCAAGCTGATATACCAGAAGTGGTATCTCAACTTAGATACCACCCGATGTACACATGCCCAAACCACCACGATGGGGACAGGCGCCTTTGCGGTGGCTTGACCGGTTCTAGAGGCGCAGATGACGCTCGAGCCGATTACCCAGGGCAGTGAGCGCCATGACAATGACGTAGTAGACCACGGCCACCACCAAAAACGGTTCAAAGGCCCGATAGGTGAGCGCTTGCACGCTCTGGGCGGCACGCATCATGTCCATCAGGCCGATGGTGGCCACCAGCGAGGAGCTCTTGAGGACCGTGATCACTTCGTTGACCAGGGCGGGGGCAATCGAGCGCATAGCCTGCGGAACAACGATCTTGCGCATCATGGGAACATAGCGAAGCCCGATGGCCCGAGCGGCATCGTACTGACCCCGGTCAACGCCCTCGATACCACCGCGTACCGTCTCGGACACCGTCGCCGAGCCGTTAAGCCCCAGCGTAATGGCACCGGCGGCAAACATCGAAATCTTAAAGCCCGTAAGCTGCGGCGTCGCAAAGTACGCCAAAAAGAGCAGCACGATAAGCGGCACGCCGCGAAAGATAGAGGTGTAGAAGTTGAGCACCGCACGCAACGGGCGACAGGGTAAAACCTTGAGCACGGCAATGAGAAAGCCCAGGGCAAGCGCTATGACCAGCGCGGCGGCCGTCACCTGACAGGTCACGACCAGGCCGCTCATAAACATCGGTATATATGGTTCTAGCAGTTCAAACTTCATCAGCATGCCCTTGGCGTGCGCCGCATCGGCTCGCTATTTTCCGGCAACCGTCGACGTGCCGGAAGCGGAATAGTCGCCGTTCCACATAAAGTCGGCGCCCACATACTGCTTGATATAGCCGTCGATGGTGCCATCCTCGAGCATCTCGCCGATGCACTCGTCAAGCGCCGCGACAAAGCCGGCACCCTTCTTGGCCATCAGGCGGTACACGCCCACATGACCGCTTGTCTCGGAACGATCGAGCAGGCCCAGCACCAGGCCCTCGTTCGAATCGCGCATGGACTGGCCCTCGGCGCCGTCGCACAGGTAGGCATCGATGCGCCCGGCGAGCACCTCTTGCAGGCACTGGTCGCCGCCGTCGTACGTGTGAATATCGGCATCGGGCATGACCTTGGCGATGAACTTATTCTGCACGGTGCCGGCGGTGCAGGCGATGGACTTGCCGGCAAGGTCCTCGACGCGCTTAACAGGATCGCCGCCAAGTGTGAGAACGCCTACGAGCGGCTGATAATAGCCGCGCGTGAAATCGTACGTCTGCTCGCGCTCTTCGTTGGAGCTCATCGCCATGGTAAAGGCCTTATCATCGCTCTGCACCGATGCGAGCGTGGCGGCAAAGTCCTGCGGCTCAAAGTCGTAAGAAAAGCCCAGGCGCGAGGCCATCTCGTCGGCAATGGCGATATCCAGGCCGACAACCTTCTGCTTGCCGTCCGACTGCGTCTCCAGATAGCGATAGGGCGCGAAGGCATCGTCGCCCACAAAGGTGAGCTTGGCGCCTTTGATATCGTCGCCTGCACCCGCAGCAGAACCAGCGGCAGAGCCCTTGTCAGCGCCATTGCCAGCGCAACCGCTCGCCGCAACTAATGCTGTACCGGCAAGCAAACTCAGGAAATCACGACGAGAAACAGAGCGAGTCATACCAAAGCCTTTCAATCTACGTTCAAAACGGCTTCTATTGTAGACACTCCACTGTTGAGCGCGCAGCCCAGCCGCATCAAAACCACTACAAAGGGGGACAGGCACCTTTGTGGTGGTTTTGGCTCCAGCGTTTCCCCAGATAAAACCTGCCAAAATAAACCTGTCTCTAATTGGAAGGTTTTGACACCCTAGGGGCGGGCGATGCTACAATCTGGCTTGTACTTGAAACGCATCAAAGGGGCCGCTATGGCAAAGGTAAAAATCAGCGATGTCGCGCGCGAGGCAGGGGTTTCGCTGGGCACGGTTTCCAACGCACTCAACCACCCCGAAAAGCTGCGTCCCGAGACCCTTAAGCTCATCAACGAGACCATCAGTCGCCTTGGCTACCTGCCCAACCAAAGCGCCCGTCAGCTCGCGGGCGGCACCACCAAGTCCTTTGGCCTGGTTCTCCCCCGTCTCGACCACGGCTTCTCGCTCCAAATTGCCAGCGGCGCCCATAACGAGGCCCGTAAGCACGGTTATGACCTACTCATCGCCAATGCCGATAACGACGATATTCTCGAGGACCATTACCTGCGCTATTTTATGGGCACACAAATGTCCGGCGTCATGGTTCAGCCCATGGCGTCCCCCGACTGGCACGCCGCCATGGCCAAGATGCCCGTGCCGATCGTCCATCTGGACATCCACTGTTCCGAGCCCGGCTATTACGTGGCCGCCGACAACGAGGCGCAGGGGCGCATTATCGCCGAGCTCGCCATCGCCCGCGGCGCACGCCATATCACCGTTGTGGGCAGAGCGGCATTTATGCAGCTCACCCTGCGCGTACTTGGCATTCACAAGGTCCTTGCCCTGCACCACGATATCAAAATCGAAGTCATCGACGCCGGCGAATGGAATACCGCTGCCGACGGCTACGGCATCGGCGCCCAAATCGCTGAGCGCCCCGCGGACGAGCGCCCCGATTTTGTTGTCGGCCTGACCGACGTGTTGGCCTCGGGCGTTATCTCGGCATTGGTCGACAAAGGCATCTCCGTCCCCGAGCAGGTTCGCGTGGCCGGATGCGACGGCAACCCGCTTGCATGGAGTGGGTCGGTCCCCCTCACCACGGTGGCACCCCCGGGCTACGAGATTGGCCGCAAGGGTGTCCAACTGCTGATGGAGCAAATCGAGAACAAGCCCGCCGCCAAGACCAAACGCGTCCGCATCGGCTCTGCCGCGCGCCCCGTCACCGCGGTCACGGCCACCGAGGACATCAACCGCCAAGAACTCGTACGGCCGTTCCTCCTCGAGCGCGCCAGCACCCAGGCAAGCAACCACGCCGAAGCCACTGCCATCAACCTCGGCGCCTACCTGTAGCAAAAAGCGCCGCAGCGGAATCAGCCCCGCTGCGGCGCTTTTTACTGGCCCCACGCCCATTAGCCAGGGCTACAGCTACGGATATTTATGGAATATAATCCATATTTTCATGAGTTATTTTGGTAAAATGGATTCGGTTCCATATTTTTTGTAATTTCATATAAATATTGATTTTGTTCCAATGTTTTCAGACCCAGGGAGAGGCTTTATGGATTTGATTGACCGCAAACAGTACCTCGACTGGCTCATTTCGTGGAGAGACTCGCATGTTATCAAGGTCGTTTCGGGCGTGCGTAGGTCAGGCAAATCGAAGCTATTCGAGATTTACCGTGGTCATTTGCGCGCCCATGGAACCACAGATGCCCAAGTTATATCCCTCAACTTTGAAGATCTGGAGTTCGAGTCTCTTACGTCGTATAGAGCACTCTACGACTACGTTTCCGCCAGACTCGTCCCCGATAAGATGAACTACGTTTTTCTGGACGAGATACAGCATGTCGAGCACTTCGAAAAAGCCGTCGACAGCCTATTTATCAGGGATAATGTCGATCTCTACATAACCGGTTCCAACGCCTATCTGCTCTCGAGCGAGCTGGCAACCTTACTATCCGGTCGCTACGTAGAGCTCAAGATGCTGCCCCTCTCCTTTAAAGAGTTTTGCTCGGCAAAAACCAATGGCGGAAAGGCTCCTACCCAGCTGTTTGACGAGTACATCACCCGGGGCTCCTTTCCCTTTATCGCCGAAACGGGTATCCAGGGCCCCCAGGCGCGTGATTACCTTATGAGTCTCTACGACACCATAGTCATACGCGACGTTATCGAACGCTTGAAGGTCTCGGACGTCTCGACACTGCGCGATATCACCAAGTTCCTACTCCATAACATCGGAAGCCGAACCTCGGTTAAAAAAATCTCCGACACGCTCTCGTCCAACGGCAACAAAACCGATCAGAAGACCGTCGCCAAGTACCTCAAAGGCTTAACGGACAGTCTCGTGCTGTATTCAGCGCCGCGCTACAACGTACGCGGTCGACAGCTTCTAACAACAAACGGCAAATACTACGCCGTAGACCTTGGACTTAGAGGCGCTCTCGTCAAAACTCAGAGCAGCGACATCGGTCATATTCTCGAAAATGTCGTCTATCTCGAGCTTCTACGCCGCGGATACGACGTCTACGTGGGCGATATCGATGATGGGCAAATCGATTTTGTTGCCCTAGGCTCAGACGAGACGGCCTATTTTCAGGTTTCAGCCACCACGCTCGACGAAACCACCCTCAACCGCGAGTTGGCCCCCTTTAAGAAAGTCCGAGACAACTATCCCAAGACGCTTCTTACGCTCGACACACTATTTGCTGACGCAAACTACGAAGGAGTTCGCAAGCGCAACGTAATCGACTGGCTCTTGGAGTAACTCGTAACGCCCAAAGCCCCGCCAACCCCTTGCCAAAGCGGCTGCCTCGATTATTGAAAGCACAAAGCCCCTCTTATCGGCCAAAACTGCAGTCTTGGCGAGATAAGAGGGGCTGACCGTATCAGCGATTCCGCGCGGGCGCCGCCGTCGTCACCGTTAGCGGCAGACAACGCCCACGGGCACGTTCAGGATCTTGGATATAGATGCGGACACCCAGCTAAGCGGTTGGCCGCATCTTTAAAATGCTATTGAAATGGCTCAGGTGCAGAGTCTAGCGCACGGCCTTGACCGCCGCCGTCAGATCGAACAGCGTATCGAGCACGGCCTCGCAGCCATCCACCACGTCCTGCGGCAGCGGCACGATATCGGGGACGGCAAAGACGTGGCAGCCGGCCGTGATGCCCGAGACGCAGCCGTTGCGCGAATCCTCGACCACGGCGCATTCCTCGGGGACAAAGCCCGCGCACTCGCAGGCGAGCAGATACATCTCGGGGTCGGGCTTGCCGTGCACGACGTCCTCGCCACACGTTACCGTTTCAAACTTGTCAAAGAGACCGACCATCTTAAGGTTGCGTTCGGCCGTGACATGACGCGATGACGTCGCAAGGCCCACGTGATAGCCCGCAGTCAGCAGCTCGTCCAGGCACTCGGCGGCACCGGCCTTAAGTTCCAGTTCGGTCTTGACCATCTCGTCGCGAATCTCCTTGTGACGACGATAGATCGCCTCAGCGGTTTCTCTGCTGCCGTAATGCACCTCAAGGATGTCCATAACATCGGGCAGCGTGCGACCGATAAACTGATGGATCAGCGCATCATCAATCGCGAGCCCCAGCTCAGCAGCGGGCGCTTTCCATGCCTTGATGCCCAGACGCTCGGTATCGACCAGCGTTCCGTCCATGTCAAAAATAACAGCCTTGATCATATCGGTCCCCCATCGACTCTCGCTGTCTCATTGCCGCAACTCTACCGCATTTAGCAACTGGTATATAACGTATATACCATATTGCGCTTTCGTTACATAGGTAGAAATCTTATGACAGGCAGCTCGGTAGGATTATAGTTTTCGACCGAGTACATATTGGTAAGGAACGTTTCATGCTTTCAGACACCACCGCACCTGCAGAGGAGCTTCAGGACAAACTCGCAGCGCTCGAACAGCTGCTTTTGGCATACGGACGCGTCGCCATCGGCTTTTCCGGTGGCGTCGACAGCAGCTTTTTAGCCGCGGTCTGCGCCCGCATCATGCCGGCCAGCACGCTTCTCGTTCACCTCACCACGCCGCTCATCGGCACGCCTGAACAGGCTTCGTTTGAGCGGTCCGTTGACGGGCAAGCCAATGAGGAGCCGCATTTTAAGCTCCCTGTGCTCAATCTTTCGGTCGATCAGTTGCAGCTCCCCCAAGTAGCCTGCAACGATGCCAATCGCTGCTACCACTGTAAGCAGGCCGGCTTTACCGCCATCGTCAACCACGCCAAGTCGCTCGGCTTTTCCACCGTCATCGATGGCAGCAATGCAAGCGATCGCGGTGACTACCGCCCTGGCATGCGCGCCGCAGAAGAGCTCGGCGTACGCTCCCCTCTTATGGAGGTCGGCTTTACCAAGGACGAAGAGCGTGAGCTGTTGCGCGCATGGGGCTATCCCGTTTGGAACCTACCGGCGGGAGCCTGTCTTGCCACGCGCGTCCCCACGGGCGAGGAGCTTACGCGCGAGAAGGTCGATTTAATCCGCGCCTGCGAGGATTACCTGCACGATCTCGACCTGGCGCAGGTACGCGCGCGCTTGGTCGGCGGCTGCATGCATATCGAGGCCGCACCCGCAGATGTCGCCAAGATCGCCGCTCTCGGCGGTGCCGCTGTCGACGGCGAGGGCAAGACCCCGTTGCCCGCCGCCATCGAGTCCGCGTTGCGCGAGCTGGGCTGCGCCCACATCTCCCCCGAGGTCACCCCCTACATCCACGGCAACATGAATCTTTAAGTTACGCCGTTTTACAAACGGCGTAACTGCTCGGCGCTGCGCAGGCCCCGGGCACGGCAATCTGACGTTCAACTGCACGGGCGCGACCAGGAGGTCAGCGCCCGCTTGTTTCACGTCACCTTGCTGCACCCGGAACCTGCTCGCTCGCGTATGCTCAACCCGCACTGCGTTAACTGACCTGCCAATAATGGACAGGTTTATTTTGGCAGGTTTTATCTGGGGAAATATCGCGAGACAGTCGCCCCTCTAGCACCCATCTACTTCGAGAGACACGAGAGGGGCGACTCGGCTGCATCTACTTCTTCCGATAGCGGCGGTTGCGGCTCGTCGATGAACCCATTACTTCGATGAGCCCTTTATCCGCCATTTTTGGCAGATGGTAGCGGACGGACGAAATTTTGACCCCCGATGCAACCGCTATTTCTCGCGCCGTCATATCCACTTCGGCGCTGAGAGCCTCCAGGATCCTATCCGCTGTCGAAGCTGACGATCCTCTGCTCATATCGATAATCTCAAACGTGTCTTTGCCACATTTTGACAGGACATGTTTATCGACAAGATCCCCGCAGATCAGGCGAATGTCATCCGAATCCCACTTCAGGGCCTCTCGTATTTTTTGAACATCGCATACGCACCCATGCTCCCGCATAAACATGAGCAATGTTTCCTCGCGATCCGTCAGCTCGGTACCCACATGGATCTGAATCCACGTGCGGTTTTCAGCAAGCTCCGCCCCGTGCCGGGAAAGCAGCACCGTAAACGAATCGGCCTTAACGATAAATTTCGGCCTTCCAAGCGAACGAGACTCCATCTCGCGAATCATAGCCGGGATACCAGATCCTTGGCTTTCTGCAACGGCCCCCTCGGCATGCCCTAACGGCGTCGCCCCCATTAGGCTCATGAGCTTTGGGTTTCGGCAGCGCGATTCCCCGTCTGCAAGATTGTCCACCGTCTTTCCGCCCCAAAGCCCACCGGGGTTTTTGATCTCTATTCTGTCTGGATAGATATCGACACTCACGGCCTGCCCCACAAACATGGGCGAATATTCTCGATGGATGCAGGCATTTGCCAAGGCCTCGCGCAAAACCTCCTGGGGAACTTCCCAATCCTCCCTTCTGCCAGCGCCTTGCACTATCGCCGCTTTGCGCAAGTTTCGTCCAATCGCGGCAAGGGCATCTTCGATGCAAGCCGGAATCGGGCCATCGCACAACTGGCGGTCAATAAACCGGGGTTGCCCAGGAGCAGATTTTTCCACATCGGAATGAACAGCAACATCGATCATCAGTTTGGGATAGAACTGCTGGGGGTAAATTCCCGCCGATAGAAGCCCCGCGAGCTTCACCGCACCATCCTTTGTAGTGATATTGAGTCTGACCAGCTGCTTTTCCAGCGTATCGGCCCCGCGCAAAACGCGCGGGGTCTGCAGCCGACGATTTGCGATAATAGACCGCACGACATCTGGATCCAAATCCTCGACCGTTGCCTCCGAAACCACCGTGCCGTCTGCATCGCTCGGAAGCAACGCACTCTGCAGCTCATATAGCTCAGCGGGTGACATCTTGATATCTTTATCATCCACGCGCTTGTAGCTACCGTTCTGCACGCCGCGCGCGCCGATATAGCAAGGCTTCGCTTTAAGCTCAAGTTCAAAGATGCGCACCAGAAGCACCTGGAGCCCGTCGACCTCGCCTCGATCAAGCTCGTACCGCGGCGCATGGGCCACCACTGCCGCTGAGCCTCCGTCTCCGATACCCGAAACAAACTGATCGCGCACCCTATCGATAGCAAAGTTAGCCGAAGGAACAAATCCTTCGGCTTCGTTCAGGCCCAAAATAATGAGCCCACCCGCAGTGTTCGCAAAAGCGCTCACTGTCTCCCATACGTCTGTGCTCAATTTATTCGTGCAGGCTTTAACTTCTACCGATGCGTCATCGGTCCCCCGCCTGCGAAGGCGCTCAACGATAAGGCCAAGAGGTTCATCCAGCAGCATCGGAATTCCGTCTCTCTAAAACGATAGATTTATCTCTCTAAAGTATAGTATATCTCTCTAACTTTAGAGAGATGAGCACCTTCTTTTAGAGAGAAATTTAGAGAGATGTATCGAATTCACTGCTAGATTACCTAAGGCCATCTCTCTAACCGACGTTCTCTTTAGAGAGACGTTTAGAGAAACGAGCGCATCTCTCTAACCATGGGCTCCGCTCTTTAAAGCGTACACATCCCAACCGTGCCATAAGTTGCGGCGGGCATTACCCCGCCAACCCGCCAAAAGAGGACGGGTTTATTTTGGCAGGTTTTATCTGGGGAAACGCAGACAGGGCCGCGACGCCTATAGCGTCGCGGCCCTTTTCCTTGGAGAAGGATCGATTAATGGAACGGAGAGCCCGTTCTAGCCCTCGAGCCCGGCGTTGAGGAGCTCGGCAATCTCGACAGGATCGGTGCTTTCGCGCACCCTGTCACGGAAGCCAGCATCCATCAGCATCACGGCAGCCTTGGAGAGCAGACGCAGGTGCGTGGTTCCGGCTTCGCCGGCGGGCACGTACAGCGCAAGCGCGACATCGACGGGCACGCCATCAAAGCTCGGCCACTCAACAGGCTCGGACAGCTTGAGCACGGCCACGCCCGGCGTATGGATCGCATCGCTCTTGGCATGCGGAACGGCAAAACCGGCGACGAGGCCAGTCTCGGCCTCGTTTTCGCGAGCAATAAAAGCCGCCTCTACAGCAGATGCGTCATCGGCAAAACCAAGTTCAACAGCCTGCTCAGACAGATAGTGCAATGCGTCCTCGCGCGAGGCGGCGGCGCAACCAATCGTCACTTGGTTGGCAGATACAAATCCCATGGAAAGCCCTCCCTACAACACGGACCTGACCGCGGCTTCGATGCCGTCGGCGTCCAAACCGTACTTATGCAGCAAATCGACCGCAGGGCCGGACTCGCCGTACACATCGCGCACGCCGACGCGACGCATCGGCACTGGATGCTGCTCCGCGAGCACCGAGGCAACGGCCTCGCCAAGACCGCCGATAATCGAATGCTCCTCGGCGGTGACCACGCGACCAGTCTTCTTGGCGCTGGCAACCACCAGGCGCTCATCAAGCGGCTTGATCGTGTGCATGTTAATGACCTCGGCGTCGATACCATCGGCAGTGAGCGCCTCGGCAGCCTCAAGCGCCTCGGCGACCATGAGGCCACAAGCGACGATGGTCACATCGGACCCCTCGCGCACGACCACGCCGCGACCAATCTTGAACTCATAGTCCTCGCGGTCGTTGATGACCGGTGTTGCCAGGCGGCCGAAGCGCATGTAGACCGGTCCCTCAAACTCATAGGCGGCGCGCACGCAAGCGCGAGCCTCGATGTCATCGGCGGGAACGATCACCGTCATACCCGGGATCGTGCGCATGAGCGCGATGTCCTCGCAGCACTGATGCGTTGCGCCGTCTTCACCGACCGATATACCCGCATGCGTGGCGCCGATTTTGACGTTGAGGTGCGGATAGCCGATGGAATTACGCACTTGTTCGTACGCGCGGCCGGCGGCGAACATGGCAAATGTGCTCGCAAAGGCGACGTGACCCGTGGTCGCAATGCCGGCGGCGAGCCCCATCAAGTTGCTCTCGGCAATGCCGGCATCGTAGAAGCGCTCAGGATGCGCAGCCTTAAACTTACCCGTCTGCGTTGCGGCAGCCAGGTCGGCATCGAGAACCACAAAGTCATCGCGCTCATTGCCCAGCTCGACAAGTGCCTCGCCATAGCTAACGCGCGTGGCGACTTTCTTGACGTCTGCCATTAGAGCTCCTCCCCTGCTGCTGCGAGCTCGGCCATGGCCTGCTCAAACTGTTCATCGTTGGGCGCCTTGCCGTGCCAGCCCACCTGGTTTTCCATAAAGGAGACGCCCTTGCCCTTCACCGTCTCGGCGATAATGGCCACGGGCAAGTCGCTCACTTTGCGGGCCTCGGCAAAGGCGGCTGCAATCTGCGCCATGTCGTTACCGTCGGCAAGCTCGATCACATGCCACTTAAAGGCGCGGAACTTGTCGGCAAGCGGCATAGCCGAGTTAACTTCGTCGATACTGCCGTCAATTTGCAGGCCATTGTGATCGACGATAGCGACAAGGTTATCCAGGTCGTGGTTGCCGGCGAACATTGCCGCCTCCCACACCTGGCCTTCCTCGCACTCACCGTCGCCCAACAGCGTGTAGACGCGGTAGCTGTCACCCCAGTGCTTTGCGGCGAGTGCCATTCCAACCGCGGCGGAGATACCCTGACCGAGCGATCCGGTGGACATATCAACACCCGGGGTGTCGTTCATGTTGGGATGGCCCTGCAGTCGGCTGCCAATATGGCGGAGCGTCTCGAGCTCTTCGACGGGAAAATAGCCGCGATTTGCCAACACCGAATACAGGCCCGGCGCCGCGTGACCCTTGGAGAGCACAAAGCGGTCTCGATCGGCCTTGTGAGGGTCGGCAGGATCGATATTCATTTCCTCAAAGTACAGATACGTCATGATGTCGGCAGCACCGAGCGATCCACCCGGATGTCCCGACTTGGCCGCGTGCACCGCAGTCACGACACCCTTCCTGACCTCATTGGCGACCTTCGCCAGCTCCTGGTTGGTCATACGAATTCCTCTCTTGAGAACAACCCCGGCACCGGATGACGCGATGCCGGGGCAATCCACTCGTTAAGCCTGAGCGACGACCTTCTGCCAGTCAGCCTCAAAAGAGGCGAGGCCCTGGTCGGTCAGCGGGTGATGCAGGCACTTCTTAAGAGCGGCCATGGGGACGGTCGCGATATCGGCACCGAGCAGCGCCGCCTGGGTCACGTGATTGGGCGTGCGGACAGATGCGGTGATGATCTCGACGGTGTCGTCGACGTTCTTGCCAGTCCAGTCATAGTTCTTGATGCAGGTCACAACGTTGTCGAGCTGCGAGATGCCGTCCTCGGCGATGTCGTCAAAGCGGCCGACAAACGGGCTGATGTAGCGGGCACCGGCGTTGGCGGCCATAAGGGCCTGCGTCGGCGAGAAAACAAGCGTCATGTTGACGCGCACGCCTGCATCGGCCAGGGCGCGGCAGGCGGCGAGGCCGGCCTCGCACACGGGAAGCTTGACCACGATGTTGGGAGCCAGGGCGGCAAGACGCTTGCCCTCCTCGATCATGCCCTCGGCAGTGGTCGCGGTGGACTCAGCAGACACGGGCAGGCCCTCGCAGAGCTCGGCAATCTTGAGCATGTGAGGCTCAAAGTCTGCAAGCTTGCCGCCGGTCTTGGCGTACAGGGACGGGTTGGTGGTGACGCCGGCAAGGCAGCCCCAGCTCTTGGCCTCGGCGATCTCGTCAAGGTTGGCGGTATCGATAAAGAACTTCATGGTGCAAACTCCTTCAAATGAATTGCTAGTAATCCTAAGGACAGCGGCCCGATCGTCGGTCAATCCAACGTCAGCGAGCGGGCAGCTGCCGTGGCAAGGTGGTGCGAAAGAGGAGCGAAGCGTACTTTGGTACGCGAGCGACGGCTTGAGCGCCAGATTGCCCGGCAGATGCCCGCGCAGCGTCGACCGGTCCGGCGTTTGTCAAAACGCCGGAACTACCTAGTCCTCGAGAGCCTTCTCGATGCGGCTCGTGACGCCCTTGAGGTTAAGACCGACGACGTACTGCTTGATCGGGCGCTTGATGTGCTCGATCACAAAGCGCTTGCCGTCGATGTCTTGGGCAGCGAGGTTGCGATAAAGCTTCTCGACCTGCTCCTTGACCTCGGGGTCGTTGAAGGCGTAGTGGCCGGAGACATCCAGAATCTTCAGGCTGAGCTCGTCGTCGGCCAGAATGTCGTCAACCTGCAGGTTGACATCGTCGCCGGTCATCCACTTGCGCCAGCGCTCGGTCTTGATGGCCTTGACCAGCAGCGTGTGATACAGATCGGAGGGATCGTCGCACAGGCCGTTGT
>UQPJ01000011.1:0-43244 GCA_900543015.1 uncultured Collinsella sp. | reverse complement strand
GGTGATGATCGCCGGCTTTGCGAGCCACCAGGACAAGGCGCGCGTGTACATGATGGTCATCCACTACACGGGTCAGACCACCGGCGATGATATCGTGCGCGCGTTTGGCCGCACCAAGTTCTCCGTCAAGTCCAAGACCATGCGCGGCGACAAGGTCGAGATGGCCGTCGAGGTCTTCTCGGACGGTGTGGACATGCCCTACGCCGACGCCATCCGCGCGCTCGATGGCGTGGAAGATCTAACGTTGATCCAATACAACGGCGAATATCACGGCTAATTTTGTTCCGGCGTTCTAACGAACGCCGGACCGCTCGACGCTGCGCGGGCATCTGCCGGGCGATCTGCCGCTCAAACCGTCGCTCGCGTACATGAAGTACGCGTCGCTCCTCTTTCACGGCACCTCGCCACGACCGCTGCCCGCTCGCTGGCGCGTGCTCTTCCAGGATGGCTAATTTGGTTCAGTTTTATTATTTAAGGGACGGTGTCGCGTGGACGTGCAACAGTTAGAAGAGGCCTGGGCTGCAAGGGCTGGTGCGCGTGAGGCGCGTCTTGTTGCGGCCTCGCATGTGCCGGCGGCGCTGTCGATGCTGGGGATTGTGCAGCCCGGCGATCGCTTGGTGGCCTTTGCGGACGACTTTGCCGATGCATTTGCCTGCGGCTTTGATGGCTGCGATGTTGTGCTGGTGGGGGAGCCCGCGGCTGCGGCGTTTGCTGCTGCGTCCGAAGGCTTTGATGCTTCGTTTGATGCCGAGGGGCCGCACCTGTGGTGGTTCGTCAACTCCATCGGCGGGTTTGGTCTGCGTGTGCCCGACCTTCGCGCTCTGGGCCGCGCCGCTCGTGAGCCGCATGCGCTGCTCATGGTTGATAACACTGTGTCAGGCGTCTTTGGGTGCAACCCGCTGCGTCTGAGCGCCGTGCTTTCGCTCGAGGCGCTCGACCGTGTGTGTGCCGGCGTTGCGCCGCGCAAGCTCGTCGCCGCTTCGGTGGCGCGCTCGCAGCTTAAGCGCCATCGCGTGGATGCCGCCGCCGAGTGTGCGTATGCGCTTCTTGCGGATTGCGGTGCGTCTGCACTCGACCTTTCTGTTAATGAGGCTTGCATGCTGGAGCGGGGGCTGTCTTCGCTCGACGCTCGCATGCAGGCCCACTTCGACCGCGCCCGTGCGCTGGCCGAGTATCTGGCCGCCAACGAGATGGTACGCAACGTGCGCTATCCCGGGCTGACCTCGCATCCCGACCATGCCATCGCGACCGGCATCCTGGAGCACGGTTTTGGCCCGGCAGTAGAGTTTGACCTGATGGACTGCATCGCGGGTGAATTTTTCAGCATACTGCCGGATGAATTCCGCACATCACCCGCCGGCGGCTCAACAACGCGCCTTTCGGCCCCGCGCGGTAAGCAGGGGAGCGCCATCCGCCTCTTCGCCGGCACAGACGACCCTCTGCAGGTGGCTGCCACTCTCGATAACGCCCTTCGCAAGTAGCTAATCGGGGTCTGTGTCACGAAAACGGCCTATTTACTACGTTTAAGCAATAGGGGTCGACCACACCCGCCTATTTTGAAAATTACCAAGCTGTTTACCAGCGGTTTTAATTTCATAATGTCCGGTATGGTCGTGGGTATTCAACTAAACGTAGTAGATGGGCCCGTTTTGTGGCGCGAGCCTCAGCCCGAGGGCGCTGTGGGCTAAAAACCGCCTAAAAGGACTACTCTGCATTGATGCTGGCGATGAGGGCGTCGGCCTTGGCAGCGATGACGTTGTTGATATCGGCCCGTAGCTCCTCGTAGACCGCTATGGCTCGCTCGCCGGCGGGGGTGAGGGTGGATCCGCGGGCGCCATCGCGCTCGATGAGCTTGCAGCCCAGCTGACCTTCGGCTTCGTTCACGATGCGCCAGGCCTTAGAATACGCCATGCCCATGCTCTTGGCGGCACGGTTGAGCGAGTGCTCCCGGGCAATACCCTGCAGCAGCAAGACGCAGCCATGGCCGAACACGCCCGGCAAATCCTTGTCGCACGCTTGAATGACCAACTTTGCCGTCGTCTTGTACTCCATGTGCTCCACGTCTTCCCGCTAAAGTGTTTGCTGGGCAAACGCAAAGCCTGCGTCAAACCCTCGTGTGCTCTTCTTAAATCATGCATTGTAGCAGTCAAAGTGCGTTAAGATACTTCCCCAGTATTGGGCGCCCAAGGTTGGGCTGGGTCCTACGAGGCCTGCAGCCGACCGGTCGCATGGAAAAAGGAGAAACATGGCTACGTTCTTTCCCGGTGAGTCCCACACGTTTTCGGAGTATCTGCTGGTCCCTGGTTACTCGTCCTCGCAGTGCATCCCCAACAACGTCTCTCTTAAGACGCCGCTAACCCGCTTTAAGCGCGGTGAGAAGCCGGCAATCACCCTGAACATCCCCATGGTTTCCGCCATCATGCAGTCCGTCTCGGGCGTCGACATGGGTGTCGCGCTCGCTACCGAGGGCGGCCTGTCCTTCATTTACGGTTCTCAGACCCCCGAGTCCGAGGCCGCTATGGTCAAGGCCGTTAAGGATCACAAGGCTGGCTTCGTTCAGTCCGATTCCACACTGACCCCCGACATGACCATGGAGCAGGTCATCGAGCTCAAGGAGAAGACCGGCCACTCCACCATGCCGGTTACCGACGACGGCACCCCCAAGGGCAAGCTCCTGGGTATTGTTACCAGCCGTGACTATCGTCCCAGCCGCGATGACCACCAGAAGAAGGTCTCCGAGTTCATGACCCCGCGTGAGCAGCTTATCGTGGGCGACAAGAACATCAGCCTCAAGGTTGCCAACGACGTCATCTGGGACAACAAGCTCAACGCCCTGCCTATCGTCGACGACAACGATCACCTTATGGGCATCGTCTTCCGCAAGGACTACGACAGCCACAAGACCAACCCCAACGAGCTGCTCGATAACGACAAGCGCTATATGGTCGGCGCCGGTATCAACACCCGCGACTATGCCGAGCGCGTGCCGCTGCTCATCGAGGCCGGTGCCGATGTCCTGTGCATCGATTCTTCCGAGGGCTTCAGCGAGTGGCAGAAGCGCACCATCGAGTGGATCCGCGCCAACTACGGCGAGGACGTCAAGGTCGGTGCCGGTAACGTCGTCGACGCCGAAGGCTTCCGCTTCCTGGCCGATTGCGGTGCCGACTTCATCAAGGTCGGTATCGGTGGCGGATCCATCTGCATCACCCGTGAGACCAAGGGTATCGGCCGTGGCCAGGCCACCGCGCTGATCGATGTCTGTCGCGCTCGTGACGAGTACTACGAGGAGACCGGCATCTACGTGCCCGTGTGCTCCGACGGCGGCATCGTCTACGACTACCACATGACGCTCGCCCTTGCCATGGGCGCCGACTTTATGATGCTGGGCCGCTACTTCGCCCGCTTTGACGAGAGCCCGACCGAGCGCGTCAACGTCAACGGCCAGTACATGAAGGAGTACTGGGGCGAGGGTTCTGCGCGTGCCCGCAACTGGCAGCGCTACGACCTGGGCGGCGCGGCGAAGCTCAGCTTCGTCGAGGGCGTCGACTCCTACGTTCCCTATGCCGGTTCCCTCAAGGACGGCGTGGGCGGCACGCTCTACAAGGTTAAGTCCACGATGTGCAACTGCGGCGCCCTCTCGATCCCCGAGCTCCAGGAAAAGGCGCGCCTGACCCTGGTCAGCTCCACCTCCATCGTCGAAGGCGGCGCCCACGACGTTGTCGTGAAAGACTCTCAGCAGTCTGTGTCTTATCGATAGGATAAGAGCTGCACATAAAGGTTGAGTATCAACCACGTTATTTAGATAAAGCGAGATGCCTGCAAGTCGCAGGCATCTCGCTTGTTGTATTTGCTATCATCAGTCAAGTTAACCTTAGGGTCGGGCGGCTTAGCTTTGTTCGCTACAAGTTCCGCACGCAAAGAAGAGCACTTAATGTGCTCTTCGTCTTGCGCAGGACTGTCCGCAGTAGCGAATAAAGCTAAGCCGACCGACCCCATTAAAGATTAAAGGAGCTGATATGTGCGATTGCACAGATCATAAGGATGAGATCCCTGCCTACGACGCGCAGGCCATTGAGTCCAAGTGGATGAAGGCCTGGGAGGACTCCAACCTCTTTGCCGTCGACACCGACGCCAGCAAGCCCAAGAAGTACGTGCTCGAGATGTTCCCGTATCCGTCGGGCGACCTACATATGGGCCACGCGCGCAACTACACCATCGGCGATGCCATGGCCCGTCAGGCCCGCATGCGCGGCTTTGACGTGCTGCACCCCATCGGCTTTGACGCCTTTGGCCTGCCCGCTGAGAACGCCGCCATCAAGCACAACACGCAGGCTGCCGCCTGGACGTATAAGAACATGGACCAGGCGCTCGCCACGATGAGGCGCATGGGCTTCTCCTACGACCTGGATCGCACCGTTAAGACCTGCAGCCCCGACTACTATCGCTGGGGCCAGTGGATCTTTGAGAAGATGTGGGAAAAGGGCCTGGTCTATCGTAAGAAGAATCCGGTTAACTGGTGCCCCACCTGCAAGACCGTTCTTGCCAACGAGCAGGTGACCGAGGGCAAGTGCTGGCGTTGCGGCACCGAGCCCGAGAAGCGCGACCTTGAGCAGTGGTACTACAAGATCACCGAGTACTCCCAGGAGCTGCTCGACGACCTGGAGAAGCTCCCCGGCTGGCCCGAGCGCGTCAAGCAGATGCAGGCCAACTGGATCGGCCGCTCCGAGGGTGCCGAGGTCGACTTTACCCTGTGCGACGCCGATGGCGAGCCCATCGAGGGCGATGAGGGCAAGATTACCGTCTTCACCACGCGTGCCGATACCCTTTTTGGCGTCTCCTTCTTTGTCCTGGCTCCCGAGTACGCCCATCTGCACGAGCTCGTCGAGGGCACGGAGTACGAGGCGGCCGTCACCAAGATCGTTGAGGACTCCAAGCACATTTCTGCCGTCGAGCGTGCCCAGGGCACTCTCGAGAAGCACGGTGCCTTTACCGGCCGCTACGTGGTGAACCCCGTTAACGGCGAAAAGGTCCCCGTGTGGGTTGCCGACTACGTTGTGGCCGACTACGGCACCGGCGCCGTCATGGCCGTTCCCTGCGGCGACCAGCGCGACTTTGAGTTTGCCCGCAAGTATGACCTGCCGATCGTGCCGATCATCCTGGACGACGATGATCGCGCTGCCGTCGAGGCCAGCGGCGAGACCATCGATACCTTCCATGCCGAGACTGTCGACTGGGAATGCGCCCACGCTGCCGAGGGCACGCTGGTCCAGTCGGGCAAGTACACCGGCATGCGCGGCGGTAAGCACTCCGAGGGCGAGTCTGCCATCGTGGCCGACCTCGAGGCCATGGGCTGCGGTCGTCGCAAGGTCGAGTTCCGCCTGCGCGACTGGCTCATCAGCCGCCAGCGCTATTGGGGCAACCCCATCCCGGCCATCCACTGCGAGCACTGCGGCATCGTGCCCGTGCCCGAGGATCAGCTGCCGGTGACGCTGCCCGAGAACCTGGACCTGGGTGCCGGCGAGACGCTTGCTGAGTGCAAGGACTTCTACGAGACCACCTGCCCGGTCTGCGGCCGCCCGGCCAAGCGCGAGACCGATACCATGGACACCTTTACCTGCTCCAGCTGGTATTACCTGCGCTATACCGACCCGCACAACACCGAGCTGCCCTTCTCCCGCGAAGCCGCCGACCGTTGGATGCCCGTCGATAACTACATCGGCGGCATCGAGCACGCCATCCTGCACCTGCTCTACAGCCGCTTCTTTACCAAGGCACTGCGCGACCTGGGCCTGCTGAGTGTGGACGAGCCCTTCACCAACCTGCTGTGCCAGGGCATGGTCAAGGACGAGAACGGCGACACCATGTCCAAGTCCAAGGGCAACGTCGTGCCCCCGAGCTCGGTCATCGAGCCCTATGGCGCCGACACCATGCGTCTGGCGATCCTGTTTATCGCCCCGCCCGAGAAGGACTTCGACTGGGATCCCAAGGCCGTTGAGGGCGCCAACCGCTTCATCAAGCGCGCCTGGCGTATCGTGTGGCAGCTCGTCCAGTCCGGCGACGCCAACGTGGCCTTCGACAAGTCCGCGCTCGACGAGGTTGCGATGAAGCTCTATCGCGAGCGTCACCGGACCATCGCCAAGTGCACCGAGGACTTCGATCGCGGCCAGTTCAACACCGCCATCTCGGCCGTCATGGAACTCGTCAATGCCGCGAGTGCCTACCTCAATGCTACTGAGGGCGCTTCCCGTGACAAGGCGCTGTGCTACGGCGTGGCTAAGGATATCGTGAGCGTCCTTGCCCCCATCTGCCCGTTCTGGGCCGACGAGCTGTGGCATGAGGCGCTCGGCTGCGAGGGCAATGCCTACACCGCCGCCTGGCCCGAGTTCGACTTGGCCGAGTCCATCGAGGACACGGTGCAGATCGTCGTACAGGTGCTCGGCAAGGTCCGCGGCCGCATCGACGTCGCCCGCGACGCCTCCAACGATGAGATGCAGGCTGCCGCTGAGGAAGCCGTCGCTAAGTGGCTCGAGGGCAAGACGGTCGTCAAGGCCATCTGCGTGCCCGGCAAGCTGGTCAACCTGGTGGTCAAATAAGCTCTGCGCGTAAAGCTGACATGCAAAAAACGAGGGACGGTCCGGTTGGGTCGTCCCTCGTTTTGTGTTGTCTGCCCTGCTTAGTCAGTGCGTCGCACCGTCTTCTACGGGATGTGTACCAGGTCCCTAAAGTAAACGTTGCCCGTTGCCTCTTCGAAAATCCAGATGTTGAGGTAGATGTCGTTGAGGTCGTTGTTCACATCAAAGTCCGGGTCGTCGAAGGTGCCTACAAAGGTGAGCATGGCGCGCGTTTCCTCGCCCGCTGCGACCTGCTGGCGCATGCGCACATCGCGGACCACGCCGTTGACGTAGGCATAGGAGTCCACATCGCCAAACATCATGTCGACATCGGTGTTGTTTGTCACCGCAAAGACCAACGCGGCGTCGCCGTAGCCATCCGTGTCCTTGCCCACGCAGATAACATGGACGTTCTCGTCTGCCTCAAGGTCGATGGGGAACTGTTCTTGGGGGTCGGGACTCAGGCCCAGGGGACCGACGATGTCTTCGTTTATTTTGTCGAAGCTTTCCGATGGCGTCTTTTTCTCGATGGCTTTGGTGCTGCCAGGGTTCGGTTCGCATGTTCCGGTTTTGCCATTCGTGTTGCCGCAGCCTAAGAGGGCCAACGAGCACGTTGCGATGGCGAGCGCAGTTATGCAGGGGGTGCCTAGACGTTTCATGTGTGCCTCCTTGCCGTAGAGGATTTGGAATGGTTCGTCGTTGCGCGACTTGCTGGCTGGCTTGTTGCAGAATGCCCCTTAGCGTAAGTCTGATCGATAGGGGCTCGGGGAGGAATGCCCTTGGGGTCCGAACGGGCCTGTGGAATGGGACGCATGGCCCGTTTTGGGGCTGTTGAGGGTGCGCCGCATGGGGTTCCTCGACCAATTGTCCTATTCTTGTGGAGAAGCTGTGCGCACGCTGACCTGCAGATTCGTACTGTGCTTGCACGTTTTCGCAGGTATTGGTATAGTTTGCTTGCAAATGAAGTTGTAATTGAAAGAAGTGGGGTTTCGGCCCCGCTTCTTTTTTGTATGGATGGAGGTGCCGTAATGGTCAAAACTAAGACCGAGCAGGCGATCATCGACGCGCTCGAGGCCGTTGCTCCCCAGCACGATGTCGACATCGTTGACGTCGAGCTCGTGGGTGCCACCAAGGCCCCCTGCGTGCGTGTGCGTATCGAGGGTGCCGAGGGCCAGAGCCTGTCGCTCAATGACGTCACGGCCAACACCAAGTGGGTCGGCGATGTGATTGAGGAGCTCGATCCCATCTCTTCGAGCTATACGCTCGAGGTGTCGAGCCCGGGTATGGCGCGCCCGCTGCGCCGCCCGTGCGACTTTGCCCGCTTTGTGGGCGAGAACTGTGAGCTCACCTCCACCGCCTCCGAGGGCCGTCGCAAGTACGCCGGCAAGATTGCCGCTGCGACCGAGACCGACGTGACCCTCGAGCTCGAGAACGGCGAGTCCGTCACCCTCGATTTCTCTGATGTTAAAAAGTGCAAGTTGAAGCCCACCTACGACTTCAAGCCCGCGAAGGAAGGAAAGTAAGATGGCAGCATCCGACATGATGTCCGCCCTGATGGAGCTTTGCCAGGAGAAGCACATCGACCAGCTCTACCTGATCGACCGCCTGGAGCAGTCGCTCGCCAAGAGCTATGCCGAGATCCTGCATCTTGAGTGGGGCGCCAAGGTGACCATCGACCGCACCACCGGCAAGATCTACGTCTACCGCCTGGAGCCGATCGACGATTCCATGGACGAGGAGGGCAACTTCACCGAGTTCGAGGAGATCGACGTCACCCCCAAGAACACGAGCCGCATCGCCGCCCAGCACGCCAAGGCCGAGATCAACGCCATCGTGCGCAACTCCGCCCGCGAGCAGATCTACGAGGAGTTCTCCGGCCGCATCGGTGACCTCATCAGCGGCACCGTGCTGCAGTCCACGCCCGACTTCACGATCGTCAAGATCCGCGAGGGCGTCGAGGCCGAGCTGCCGCACTTCGACCAGCGCCGTTACGAGAACGAGCGCAACGAGCGCCCGATGGGCGAGCGCTACCTGCACAACCAGCACATCAAGGCCGTGATCATCGACGTACGCGACCCCAACTCCAACCTGCAACCGGTTCGCGGCGAGCACAGCCGTCCGCCGATTGTCATCTCCCGCACCCACCCCGAGCTCATGCGTCGTCTGTTTGAGCAGGAGGTGCCCGAGATCTATGAGGGCACCGTCCAGATCAAGTCGATCGCCCGCGAGCCCGGCCAGCGTTCCAAGGTAGCCGTCCACTCGCTCGACGACCGTCTGGATCCCGTGGGCGCCTGCGTCGGCCCCAAGGGCAGCCGTGTTCGCGCTGTCGTGGGCGAGCTCCGTGGCGAGCGCGTCGACGTCATCCTGTGGGATGCCGATCCTGCCGTCTACGTCGCCAACGCCCTGTCGCCTGCCAAGGTCACCCGCGTCCTCATCGACGAGGAGAAGGCCTACGCCGGCGTCATCGTGCCCGACGACCAGCTGTCCCTCGCCATCGGCAAGGAGGGCCAGAACGCCCGCCTCGCCGCGCGCCTGACCGGCTGGCACATCGACATCAAGTCCGAGACGCTTGCCGCCGACATCCTCAAGAACGTTCCCGTTCACGAGGAGCCCGCCGCCGACCTGATCGGTGACGAGGAGGACGAGGACGTCCGCCGCTGCGAGTACGTGTCCGAGGACGGCGTCCAGTGCCGCAACCAGGCTCGTCCCGGCTCCCGTTTCTGCGGTGTCCACGACACCGACGCCTTCGATGATGCGGAGGACCTGATCTAGCGCGCGGTCGCGCCGGGCGGGTCCCGGCGCGTCTCCCACGCTCGTTCAGTCTCTAGGCACCCAAGGTGCCAGAAAGGGTAGGTGAAGTCATATGGCAAAAGTCCGTGTGTCCACCCTGGCCAAAGAGTTCGGCATGACCTCCAAGGAACTGATGGGTCATCTCGCCGATATGAAGATTCCCGCTAAGTCCGCTTCCTCCACCTTGGAGGATGCCTACGTTGCCATGGTCCGCAAGCAGCTCGCCTCGGTGATTGAGGCCCGCGCTCAGGAAGTCGAGGCCGCCAAGCAGGCCGAGGAGCAGGCAGCTGCCGCCGAGGAGGCCGCTCGCGCTGCCGAGGCCGAGCGCGAGCGCATCGCCGCCGAGAAGGCCCGCGAGGAGGAGCGCCGCCAGTTTGCCGCAGCCCAGGCTGCCGAGGAGGCTGCCCGCGCCGAGGCCGAGGCCAAGAAGAAGGCCGAGCAGGAGCGCCTTGCTCGCGAGAAGGAGGAGGCTGCTCGCGAGGCCCAGCGCCGCGCCGTTCCCGCTTCCGACTCCGGTTCGCGTTTCCGCTCTCTGCTCGACCAGATCGCCGCGCAGGAGACCGTGCTCAAGGAGAAGAAGGACGCCGAGCAGAAGGCCAAGGCCGAGCGCGCTGCCGAGCGCGGCAACCGTCGTGGCGGCAACAACGACCGTCGCGGTGGCCGTCGTAACGATCGCAACGCCTCCGATAACAACTCCGAGCGCAACGCCTCCGAGAACCGCCCGCACAGCCATCGCACCAATGCCAGCAACAACGTCGCTGCCGGTATGGACTTCCCCAACCTCGACAAGCAGGGCAAGGGCAAGAAGCGCAAGGGCGGTCACAACAACGAAGAGGACCACTACAGCCGCATGGCTCGCGAGGCCGAGGAGTACAGCCGTGAGAAGGTGCTCGAGGAGGCTCGTGCCGCCGTCGAGGAGGCCTCTCGTGAGTCCACTGGTCGTCGCAAAAAGCGCAAGGAGAAGCGCGAGCGCGAGGCCGCAAAGGCTCAGGAAGAGCGCAAGATTGAGGAGGCGCTGGCCCAGGGCGTGAACCCCGAGGACCTCGACGCCATCAAGGTCTCCCAGGGCGTTACCGTCCAGGAGCTCGCCGAGGCGCTCGACGTTCCGGCCAACGACATCATCAAGCGCCTGTTCCTGCTGGGTACGCCGCTTACCATGACGCAGTCCATGTCCGACGACCTTGTCGAGCTCGTTGCCGACGACTTGGGCCGTCAGATCAAGATCATCACCCCCGAGGAGGAGAACACCTTCTCGTTCTACGACGATCCCGCCGACCTTAAGCCGCGCGCCCCGGTCGTCACCGTCATGGGCCACGTCGACCACGGCAAGACGAGTCTCCTCGACGCCATCCGTCACACCGGCGTCGCTGCCGGCGAGGCGGGCGGCATTACGCAGGCCATCGGCGCTTCGCAGGTCATGATCAATGACCGCAAGATCACCTTCATCGACACCCCCGGCCACGCCACCTTTACGGCCATGCGTGCCCGCGGCGCCAAGGTGACCGACATCGTCATTCTGATCGTGGCTGCCGACGACGGCGTCATGCCCCAGACCATCGAGTCGATCAACCACGCCAAGGCCGCCGGTGTTCCCATCGTCGTCGCCGTCAACAAGATCGATAAGCCGGGTGCCAACCCCGACCGCGTGCGCCAGGAGCTCACCGAGTACGGCATCATCCCCGAGGAGTGGGGCGGACAGAACATGTTCGTCAACATCTCTGCCAAGCAGAAGATTGGTATCGACGACCTGCTCGAGACCGTCCTGCTCCAAGCCGACGTGCTCGAGCTCAAGGCCAACCCCGATACGTTCGCTTCGGGCAACGTCCTCGAGGCTAAGCTCGACAAGGGCCGCGGCTCGGTTGCCACGGTGCTCGTGACCCGCGGTACCCTGCACGTGGGCGATACGCTGGTCGCCGGCCTTACTTACGGCCGCGTCCGCGCCATGCTCGACCCCAAGGGCAACGCCGTCACCGAGGCCGGTCCCTCCGACGCCGTCGAGATTCTGGGCCTGCAGTCCGTCCCCAACGCCGGCGATGAGTTCCGCGTGTTCGAGGACGAGCGCGAGGCTCGCGCCCTGGCCGACGAGCGTTCGCTCAAGGCCCGCATCGAGGAGCAGAGCCGCGTGAAGCATGTGACGCTCGAGAACCTCTTCGAGACCATCGCCGACGCCGAGGTCAAGGAGCTCAACCTGATCATCAAGGCCGACGTCCAGGGCTCTATCGAGGCCCTTCAGGACTCCCTCGACAAGATGGACCAGTCCGAGGTGCGCATCAACACGATCCACTCCGCCGTTGGCGCCATCAACGAGACCGACGTCGTTCTGGCCGACGCCTCCAACGCCATCATCATCGGCTTTGGCGTCCGTCCCGACGGCAAGGCCCGCTCCGCCGCCGAGCGCGAGGGCGTCGAGATCCGTTGCTACGACGTCATCTACAAGTGCCTCGAGGACCTCGACGCAGCCCGTATCGGCATGCTCAAGCCCACCGAGGTCGAGGTCTCCACGGGTACCGCGACCGTCCTTGACACCTTTAAGGTGCCCAAAGTCGGTATCGCCGCCGGTGTCCGCGTCGAAGAGGGCGAGATCGCCGCGACCGATTCCGTGCGTCTGGTGCGCGACGGCATCGTGGTCTTCAACGGCAAGATCGCCTCGATGCGCCACTACAAGGACGAGGCCAAGAGCCTCAAGAGCGGCTCCGAGGGCGGTATTGGCCTGGAGAACTTCCAGGACATCAAGCCTGGCGACACCATTGAGGGCTACCGCATCGACCAGGTTGCCCGTACCGAGTAGGGGGTAGCGCTATGAAGCAAACGCAGGCAACCCGCCGTTTGGGCGAGCAGCTTCGCGAGAAGCTCGGTTATATCCTGCTCTTTGAGGTTTCCGATCCGCGTCTCGACCTGGTTACTTTGACCGCGGTCGAGGTCGCGGTGGACCGTTCGTTCGCGCGCGTGTACGTGTCGTGCGATGCGAGCCGCTACGACGAGGTCATGGAGGCGCTCGCAAGCGCCAAGGGCCGTATTCGCAGCCTGTTGGCTCGCTCGCTCGATTGGCGCGTCACGCCCGAGCTCGATTTTCGCATCGATCGCTCGACCGACGAGGCCGAGCGCATCACGCGTGCGCTGGAAAACGTTCCCGCCACGCTTGCGATCGAAAAGGACGAGGACGGCTATCCGATAGCGGATGCCGCCCAGGAGGCAGCTTTAGATGACTAATTCCGCCGACCTCGCCTCGTGCGAGTCTGCAGATATTCAGCGACGCATCCTCGAGCTCATCGAGGGTGCGTCCTCCATTGCGATTTCGGGACACACTTCTCCCGATGGCGACGCCCTGGGCTCCGTGCTGGGTCTGGGCCTCTCGCTTATGAAGTTTTTCCCCAACAAGGACATTGCCCTGTTGCTGGCAGACGATGACCCGGTTCCGCGCATCTACCGCTTTATGGAAGGCTCCGATCGCCTGGTACCGGCATCTGCGTATACCGGCAATCCGGACCTGTTCATATCGGTGGACGTACCGGTCGTCGAGCGTCTCAATAATTCCGCCGAGGTGCTTCGTCGCTCCAAGCATGTGGTGTGCTTCGATCACCATCCGGCGCGCGAGGAGTTTGCCGAGCTCAGCCTGAGGCGCGTCGAAGCTGCAGCCTGCGCCATGATCATCGACCGCTTCTTGGACAATTGCGGCATTGTCGCACGTGATGGCGTTGCGACCTGCCTGCTGTGTGGCTTGGTTACCGATACCGGCCGTTTTCAGTACCAAAACGCCGATGCCGCCGCGTTCCATGCAGCCTCGCGTCTGGTTGCCCACGGTGCCGATCCGGCGCGTGTGGCACTCGAGGTCTACCAGAGCATGCGCGTTGAGTTTTTGCACCTCAAGTCCATCGTTATGGGCCGCATCAAGACGGTGGCCCACGGGCGCGTCGCGTATAGTTACGCGTACCAGAGTGACCTTGAGGCTTGCGGTGTCACCTCGGATGAGTGCGACGGCCTGGTCGATGTGGTTCGCTCGGTGATGGGCGTCGAAGTCTGCCTGTTCCTGAAGGGCATTGAGGGCGATACCAAGGTGCGCGGCAACCTGCGCTCCAAGGGCGACCTCAACGTGTCCGAGATCGCTGCTGCCTTTGGCGGAGGCGGACATCCCGCTGCCGCCGGTTTCTCCAACAACGGAACGATTCTCGAGACGCTCACCGTGGCACTTCCCATGCTGGCCGAACTGGTAGGGGAGGATCCCGCTTCGGTGACCGTCGAGCTTTAACTTTTTGGATGGTACATGGCTCGTCGTACGCCTTCTCAACTGAATATGCTGCTCGCCGTCGATAAGCCGGTGGGCTGCACGTCCCACGATGTGGTCTCGCAATGTCGGCGCGCCCTCCATGAGCGTCGCGTCGGCCATGCCGGCACGCTCGACCCCATGGCATCGGGTGTCATGGTGGTGGGTGTTGGCCAGGCTACTCGTTTGCTGGGCATGCTAACCCTCGATACCAAAAGCTATGTCGCCGACATCTCGTTTGGCGCCGAGACCAATACCGATGATGCGGAGGGCGAGGCGGTCCGCACGGTGGCTATTGCCAACGAGCTGCGCGATCCTGCCTATGCCCGTGAGCGCTTGGCGGTCATGCTGGGTCCGCAGATGCAGGTGCCGCCGGCGTTTTCGGCTATCTCGGTCAATGGCGTTCGCGCCTACAAGTCTGCTCGCGAGGGCAATGCGGTGGACCTACCTCCGCGCCCTGTCGAGGTCTATGCCGCCGACCTGATCGCCGTGGGCGGCGAAGGTGATACGTGTGTGTGGACCGTGGCGTTCTCGGTGAGCAAGGGCACCTATATCCGTGCGCTCGCTCGCGACTTGGGCCGCGCCTGTGAGAGCGCCGCGCACATTTCCGCGTTGCGCCGCACGGCCTCCGGTGTTGTTTCCATTGGCGCTTGTCATGCGGTCGAGGAGCTTTCTCCCGAGTCCGCGGCTGGCTTTGCCCTGGATCCCATTGCGGCCCTGGGCGCCACGCGTGTTGACTTGCCTGGCAATCTTGCCGATGACCTGCTCTGCGGCCGACGCATTCCCGTTGAGCGTGCGCTTGCGGATTTCGATGCCTCGAAGGTGCCGTTTGCGTTGGTGCTCGATGGGGGACTCAAGGCGCTCGCCCGCATTGAGAGCGGCCGCTTTGTCATGGAGCACGTGTTTCCGCAGGCAATCGGCGGTGTTCGATGATGTTGTCCGCTCGCGAGCTCGCGCGTATCTTTTTCGCGGGCGAGTCGGACGAGGCTCGCATCGTTGCTGTCGATGCATTTGATGAGTGCAAGCACTTGGGTGCTGCCTCCATCGCCATCGGCGTTTTCGATGGTGTGCACCGTGGACACCAGGAACTCATCGAAGCGCTTGTCCGTGATGCCCGTGCCCATGGCTGTAAGGCGGTCGTGGTTACCTTCGATCCCGACCCGGACGTCGTGGTGAGCCCTTCGCCCGCTCAAAAATTGATGACGACGGCCGACCGTCTGCATGCCCTGGCTCAAACCGGGGTCGATGCAGTGGTGGCCGTTCCCTTTACGCCTGAGGTTGCGGCGCTCGACCATGTCGGTTTTCTCGCACTGTTGTCACGCGTGGTCGACATTCGCTCGATTCGCGTTGGCAGCGACTTTAGGCTGGGTCGCGGCGGTGCTTCTGGTGTTGCCGAGATGCGCGCCTGGGGTGCCGAGCGCGGCGTTGACGTATACGGGCACGACCTGCTTTGCGAGGGCGGTGAGGCCATTTGCGCCACCCGCATTCGTCATGAGCTGGGACAGGGCCATGTGGAGCTTGCTGCTGAGTTGCTCGGCCGCCCGTATATGCTGCGTGGCGGTGTTATTCGTGGCCGTCACGAGGGTTCTGACATGGGCTTTCCCACGGCAAACCTGCAGGTTCCCGACGGCATTCAGGTGCCTGCCGATGGTGTGTATGAGGGTCTGGTGCTCGTCGATGACATCGCGTGGCCCGCTGCCGTTAATGTCGGCCTGCCGCCGACGTATGCCGACGATGCCGCTTCATCGCATCTCGAGGCTAACTTAATTGGTTATACGGGCGACCTGTACGGCGCTTCCGTTTCGCTGGCGTTTACGCGCTGGCTGCGTCCCTCGCGTGTGTTCGATTCGCTGGATGAGTTGATTGCGACCGTCGAGGGTAATATCGAGGACATTCGTCACAACTTGGGTGAGCAGGGGGTGGGCATCCGTGATTAGCGATGAGGAAAAAGACCAGGTACGCGCTGCGTCCGACCTAGTTGCTATCGTGCAGGAAACGGTTGAGCTCAAGCCCCGCGGCCATGAGTTTTGGGGTTGCTGCCCCTTTCATGGCGAAAAGACGCCGTCCTTCCACATTATCCCTGCCACACAGGTGTGGCATTGCTTTGGCTGCGGCGAGGGTGGCGACGTCTTCACCTATATCATGAAGCGCGAGAACCTGAGCTTTCCCGAGTCAATCCGCTATTTGGCCGATCGTGCGGGTATTGAGCTGCATGACACCGGAGATCGTCGCGAGCGCGGTACCAAGCGTGCCCGCATCTACGATCTGTGTGCCGAGACCGCCCAGTTCTACCACACCATGCTTATGCGCGGTAAGGACGGCCGTCCACGCGAGTACTTTGCCAGCCGTGGTATGGGTGGCGACGTCTGCCGCCGCTACTGCCTGGGCTTTGCACCGGGCCGCAACGCGCTGGTGTCGCACCTGTCCCAGGCGGGTTTTACCCCGCAGGAGATGATCGACGCCAACGTTGCCGTGAGCCGCGGGCGCGGGCAGCTTGCCGACCGCTTCTACGACCGCGTGATGTTTCCCATCTTTGACGAGCAGGGTCACAACATTGCCTTTGGCGGGCGCATCATGGGTGACGGCCAACCCAAGTACCTCAACACCGCCGAGACGAGCGTGTTCCATAAAAAGCGAAACCTCTATGGCTTTAACTGGGCCAAGGAGTTTATCGTCGCGCAGGATACGGCCATCGTGGTGGAGGGCTATACCGATTGCATCGCCTGCTGGGAGGCGGGGATCAAAAACGTTGTCGCCACGCTGGGAACCGCGCTCACGGAGCATCACGTCAAGACGCTCACCCGCTTTGCCAAGCGTATCGTGTATATGTTCGATGGCGATGCCGCGGGCCAGAAGGCCGCCCGTCGCGCGATTCAATTTATCGAGCAGGATTCGATGGACCTGCGCTGCGTGGTGCTGCCCGACGGTAACGATCCCATGGAGTTCATCACGGCGCACGGCGGAGGGGAGCTGCAGAAACGCATTGACGCCGCCGAGCCGCTCATGGACTTCGTGTACCGTTCGCTGCAGGAGTCGAGCGACATCTCCACGCCGGGCGGTCGCGCCAAGGCGCTGGAGGATGCGCTGACGCTTATCTATCCGCTGCGCGACAGCTATATGATCGACACGTACTTTATTCAAATTGCCGATCTGCTTGGTTTGGATCTGGAGACAGTGCGTGCGAGTTCGGGTCGCGTGTTTCGCGATGTCGCCAAGCGCGAGGATGCGGAACGACGTCGTGAGCAGAACTATGAGCGCCAGCGGGCGCAAGCCGAGCGCTCTGGTAGCGCGGGCGGTCGGACGTCTGGTTCGCAGGGGGCATCTCGCGGTGCTTGGGCATCGGGCGCGACGCCGCCGGTGTCCGCGCCGGTCGAAGAAGAGCCGTATGACTACGTCCCGCTAGATGCCTACGGTGCCGCGCCCGTGGAGGTCGTCGACGACCTGCCGCCGATCGACGCTCCTGATGGTATGGGTGCTGTACCTGCGACTGATGGTTCGGGTGCTCCGGCTGCGGCGGCGCCGATGGTTCTTACTGATCTTGAGCGTAAGTCCTTGGCAGGGGAGCGTGAGCTGCTGACCATGCTCACGAGCTACCCCGACCTGTTCCGCACGTATGCCGACCGCATCTGCTCTATCGAGTGGGTTGACCCGCGTCACGAGTCCATCGCATGGGCCGTTCTGGCAACGCCGCCGGGAACCGATCCTGCAGCCTGCATGGATGCGGCGCGCTCGGTGTGTCCCGAGGCGGCAACGCTTGTGAGTGCCGGGCGCATCTCGGCGACGAGCAAGCACCCCACCGAGACGAACATCGTGTTTATGCTCGATACGCTCGAGCTCTACACCATCAAGCGCCGTATGCGTGCCGCACAGGCCAAGCTGCGCCAGGACCGTTCGCTCGACGATGAGGCCCGTCGCGCGCTGACCGTGCAGGCCGCGCAGGATTCACAGCGTCAACGCGAGCTGCAAAAGTCGATCGGCGGCGTGGCGGACCCGTTCCGTTTGATCGGCCTGGAGGCCGCGGGCACCGAACAAGCCTAGATGTTGTGGTCAACCAGCGTATTCTCGCCTATATCCTGTCTTTATTTTGGGTATAGACGTCTATGTGTGTGCTAAAGTATTGAGTCCTGTGGACTACGAAGGGAGAATCTGTGCCAAAAAAGACTGAGAGCACGGGTACTGGGCTGGAATCCTACGTTGCAAAGCTCATGGGCAACGGCTCAAACAGGACTTCGGTAACCGAGGACGAGATTCAGGTCGCCCTGAAGGATATCGATGTCTCTGATGAGCAGCTCAACGCGGTGTATTCCGCGCTGCGCAACAGCGGCATCCAGATTATCTCCGCGAGCGGTAACGACGACGCCCCCATGGACGTCGACGATGACGATAACGATACCGATACCGACGATTTCGATGACGACGACGAGCACGATTCCGGCTCGCTCGACGATCACGAGCTCAAGATGGCCCGTCAGGCCGATGCCGAGATGGGTTCTTCCAAGAGCAAGAAGAAGCGCACCGTGCGCACGTCCCGTTCACGCTCCCGCGTGCGTGGCATCGATGCCTCCACGGTGATGCTGACCGGCGATCCGGTTCGTATGTACCTCAAGGAGATCGGCAAGGTCGACCTGCTGACCGCCTCCGAAGAGGTCGATCTGGCCATGAAGATCGAGGCCGGTCTTGAGGCCACCGAGAAGCTCGAGGCTGCCGATGCCGGTGAGCTCGAGCTCACGCGTGCCGAGATGCGTCGTCTTACGCGCATTGAGAACGTTGGCCTCGAAGCCAAGCAGGCGCTCATCAGCGCAAACCTGCGTCTGGTCGTCTCCATCGCCAAGCGCTATGTCGGCCGCGGCATGCTGTTCCTTGACCTGATCCAGGAGGGCAACCTCGGTCTGATTCGCGCCGTCGAGAAGTTCGACTACCAGAAGGGCTTCAAGTTCTCCACGTACGCCACGTGGTGGATCCGTCAGGCCATTACGCGCGCTATCGCCGACCAGGCCCGTACCATCCGTATTCCCGTTCATATGGTCGAGACTATCAACAAGCTCGTCCGCGTGCAGCGCCAGCTCCTTCAGGATCTGGGTCGCGACCCGACCCCCGAGGAGATCGGTGCCGAGATGGACATGAGCGCCGACCGCGTCCGCGAGATCCAGAAGATCTCGCAGGAGCCCGTGTCGCTCGAGACCCCCATCGGCGAGGAAGAGGATTCCCAGCTGGGCGACTTCATCGAGGACTCCCAGGCTATCGTTCCGCCCGATGCTGCCAGCTTCTCCATGCTGCAGGAGCAGCTCACCCAGGTGCTCGACTCGCTTGCCGATCGTGAGCGCAAGGTTATCGAGCTGCGCTTTGGCCTTGTCGACGGGCATCCCCGCACGCTCGAGGAGGTCGGTCGCGAGTTTGGCGTCACGCGCGAGCGTATCCGCCAGATCGAGTCCAAGACTTTGGCCAAGCTCCGCCACCCCAGCCGCTCCAGCAAGCTCAAAGACTACATCGAGTCTTAGTAGTTACGGCGTCTTACAAAACGCCGTAACTGGCCGACGCTGCGCGGACACCAGAGCGACAACTTGTCATTCAAAGAGGACGGCATGACCAGAAGGTCTATGCCGTCCTCTTTTCATGCCAATTTGTTCGCTCTGGTGCCCGCTCGCTGGCATTGTCAAAACATCGGCGTTTCCGTTGCCGGTGCCGGCAGTTAGCCCGTCCCCAAGGGATCAAGGCGAGAAAATTTCTTAAAAAAGTTCTTGCCCTGAGCTGATTCGTCCGTATAATAAACTTCGTTGCTTGAGAGCACGCACCTATTCCTCGGTAGCTCAATGGTAGAGCACGCGGCTGTTAACCGCGCTGTTGTAGGTTCGAGTCCTACCCGGGGAGCCAGGTTTTAAAACCCGTCGCTTATGCGGCGGGTTTTTTCATGCCGCGACCACTTGACTCGAACGTTGCCATATCAACATTTCGTGTCGAGGATGTAATCCCGCGACCCATCACCTCAACATGGCGCGGTCGTTGTAGAATATTGCAATGATTGCTCCCACGACATGGTGCCGTGAGCACCAGATAAGGAGATTCTTGTGTCTGAGACCATCAACGGCAGCCTGAGCGTCTCGAACGACGTTATTGCCGATATTGCCGGTTATGCCGCGATGACGTGCTATGGCGTCGTCGGTATGGCTGAGCAGCTCCAAGGCGCCGAGAGCGTGCGCCTGCTTGCCGGTCAGCGCCTCCGCAAGGGCGTGCTTGTCTCTGCCGACGAGAACGGCCTTACGGTCGATCTTCACGTCGTGCTCGAGAACGGCGTCAACATGAAATCCGTCTGCCACAATCTTTCGAGCTCCGTTGCCTTCACCCTGCAGGAGATCGCACAGATCGATCCCGCCAGCCTTAAGATCGGCATCCACATCGACGCGCTCAAGAGCCGTCTGAACTAGCATCCTAATACGGAGATTTCACTACTCATGATTGCAAAGACCATTCGCACCTGTTTTCCGATCGCTGCGGCTGCCGTTTCCGACAAGGCCGAGGAGATCAACAAGCTCAACGTCTTCCCCGTACCCGACGGCGACACCGGCACCAACATGTCGCTCACGCTCGCTTCGGTGACCAAGGAGCTTTCCGCCCTTCCCGCCGACGCCGACATGGAGGCCATTGCCGGCGCCATCACCCACGGCTCCCTGATGGGCGCCCGCGGCAACTCCGGCGTCATTACCTCGCAGATTCTGCGTGGTGTGGCCGAGGGCCTTGTTTCTGCCGATGAGCCCATTACGTCCGCTAATATCGCCTTCGCCTTCCGTCGTGCCGTCAAGGTTGCCTTCCAGGCTGTTCGTAAGCCCATCGAGGGTACGATCCTTACGGTCCTGCGTGATGTTTCGACCAAGGCAGACGAGTGCGAGAAGAAAAAGTTCTCTGCCGAGGATGCGCTCGACGCCATCGTCGTCGAGGCCTACCAGTCCGTCGCCCGCACGCCCGACCTGCTGCCCGTCCTCAAGGAGAACGGCGTGGTCGACTCCGGCGCCTTTGGCTTTGCCATCTTCTTGGAGAACTTTGTTGCCGCCGCTCTTGGCCGCAGCACCGTGGTCGAGGATTTCTCTGCCACGTTCGATTCCGCTGGCTCTGCACGCGACGCGGCCCTCGATCGCGTCGAAATCGAGGCCAACGACGACTGGGAGGGCTCGGAGTTCCGCTACTGCAACGAGTTCCTCTTTAAGGCCGACGCCCCGTTTGACGAGGACGAGTGCCTGAAGTTCCTGGGCTCCATGGGCGACTGCGAGCTGCTCGTGGGCGCCTATCCCGACTACAAGATCCACGTGCACTCCAACACTCCCAACCTGGTGCTCGAGCACATGCTGCAGCTTGGTCAGATCTACGAGGTCTTTATCCACAACATGGAGATGGAGGCCCACGACCGTACCGCTAAGATCCACGAGGACCAGGAGAAAGCCGCCGAGCCCGCGAAGGCCCTGGGCTTTGTCGCCGTTGCCGCCGGTTCCGGCGAGGCCGACATCCTCAAGTCCCTCGGCGTCGATGTGATCGTGTCGGGCGGTCAAACCATGAACCCCTCGACCGCCGACCTGCTGGGCGCCGTCGACCAGGTTAACGCGACCTCGGTCATCATCCTGCCCAACAACGGCAACATCCGCATGGCTGCCGAGGCCGCTGCCTCCGCCTGCACCGACAAGAAGGTCGCCGTTGTTCCCACCAAGACCGTCCCGCAGGCCTTCTCCGCGCTGTTCGCGGTCCTGCCCGATTCTGAGCTCGAGGACGCCGTTGCCGCCATGGTTGACGCCATCAGCGAGGTCCGCGATGGCGAGGTCACCCGCGCCGTGCGCGACTCCAGTGCCTCCGACGGCTCGCCGATCCACTCCGGTGACGTCATGGGTATCATCGCCGGCTCCATCGATGTGGTCGGCTCCGACGTGAAGCAGGTCACGCTCGACTGCATCAACCGCATGCAGGAGGAAGAGGAGGGCGACGCGTTGACGATTCTGGCCGGTGAGGAGCTGTCCGACGAGGCTTTCCAGGAGATCGTCGAAGCTATCGAGGAGGCTCAGCCCGATCTGGAGGTCGACGCCCATCGTGGTGAGCAGCCGCTCTATCCCGTGATCTTCTCGATCGAGTAGGCTCTGCCTATGTCCGAGCTGTGCTCCGTGCCGCGCGTCTCGGAGCGCTTTGCCCAGAGCAATGCGCTCGACGAGGATATCGCACGACTCAAATATGTTTCGGGTAAACGTGAGGAGGCTCTTCGCCGTCTGGGAATTCGGACGGTGGGGGACCTCCTTCTCCATATTCCTCATCGCTACCTGGACTTTACGCGCTCCTGGTCCATCGAGATGGCGCCCATCGGTACCGTGTGCACCATCATCGCCACGGTCGATCGTATTGTCCAAAAGCAGCCCCGTCCGCGTATGCAGGTGACTGAGGTCTCGCTCGTGGACGAGACGGGCGTGCTGCAGGTTGCCTTTTTCCGTCAGCCTTGGATTGCCCAACAGCTTAAGCAGGGCGACCGCCTGGCCGTGATGGGCAAGGTCGAGTTTGCCTACGGTTTTAAGCAGATGGCCTCGCCCCACTTTGAAAAGCTCGAGGACGGGCGTGCCGCGGGTACCATTTTGCCGGTCCACTACGTGAGTGATGGCGTGAGTCAGGCATGGATGCGTCGTATCGTGAGCAGTGCGCTCGAAGTGGCTGCCAATCCGTTCGATCCCATTCCCGCGCCACTGCGCGCAAAGCGGAAGCTCATGAGCAATGCCCGTGCGCTGCGCTCGATCCACTTTCCCTCGAGCATGGCCGAGCGCGACATCGCACGCCGGCGTCTTGCGTACGAGGAGTGTCTCTGCTTGCAGCTCGCTCTGCGCCTGCGCAACGATGGCGGTATGGTCGACGTGGTGCCTTATGCGCATGTCGCAGGCGGGCACCTGGCTGCGCTTAAACAGGTCCTGCCGTTTTCGCTGAGCGATGAGCAGGAGGCTGCATTTCAAGACATCCTCCATGACATGCGCGATGGCGGTCGCGTGATGAACCGCCTGCTGCTGGGCGATGTCGGTACCGGTAAGACCGCCGTTGCCGCCTGCGCGTTGGCGGTTGCGGCCGATAGCGGCACCCAGGCCTGCGTTATGGCGCCCACGGGCGTGCTGGCGCGTCAATATGCCGATAAGACCGGCCCCTTGCTCTCGCAGGCTGGCATGACCTGGGCGCTCCTGACGGGCGCCACGCCATCGGCCGAGCGTGATCAGATTCATGCTCGGCTCCAGTCTGGCGAGCTCGACGTGCTTTTTGGTACCCATGCGGTGCTTTCGGAGAACGTCACGTTCAAGCATTTGTCGCTTGTGGTGATCGACGAGCAGCACCGCTTTGGCGTGGGCCAGCGTAACGCTCTGCGCGCAAAAGGCCCGGGTGCCGACTTGCTGGTCATGACTGCCACGCCGATCCCGCGCACGCTGGCGCTTTCGGTGTACGGCGACCTGGATACGAGCATCATCCGCCATCGTCCCGTTCCGGGTGCCGGCGTGACGACGCGCGTCCTCACCGAGTCGAGTCGCGACCTGGCCTATGGCGCCATTCGCGAGGCGCACGAAAAGGGGCAGCAAGCCTACGTGATCTGTCCGCTCGTGGAGCCGAGCGATTCGGCCGATGAGCTCGAAGACGTACCCGGCATCGCTCGCGACGACGAAGGCCGCGTGACCGTGCCCGTGCCGTTGCATGACACGGCGACCGAGCTCGATCGCCTTCGTCTGGCATTACCGGGGCTTACCATCGAGCGTCTTCATGGTCGCATGCCGGCGGGGGAGAAGGACCGGGTCATCGATGCCTTTAAGCGTGGCGAGATCGATGTGCTCGTCTCGACTACGGTGGTCGAGGTGGGCGTCGACGTGCCCAACGCCACCGTCATGGTCATCGAGAATGGCGAGCGCTTTGGGTTGGCGGCCTTGCACCAGCTGCGCGGGCGCGTGGGCCGCGGCAGCGTGTCGGGTACGTGCCTGGTCATGACGCACTCCAAGGGCAACGGCGGCGCGTCGGCGGCACAAGATCGCCTGCAGTCGCTCGAGAAGACCTCGGACGGCTTTACACTCGCCCAGATGGACCTGCGCCTGCGCCACGAGGGCGAGATCCTGGGTTACCGCCAGCATGGCGGCGTGACCTTGCGCTTTGTTGACCTCGATGCCGACGGGGAATTGATCGAATGGGCCCATTTGGACGCGGTCGAGCTCTTGCGGTATGCTTGCAACCTTGACTCCGTGGCGACGCGTCCCTTGCGCGATGCGGTCGCCACGCGGTATCGACACATCTTTAAGGAGGTCAGCGGAGGATGAGAATCATCGGCGGCGAATGGCGCGGTCGTAAGATTGAGGAGCCACGTGGTCGCGATGTCACCCGCCCCACGACCGATCGCGTGCGCGAGGCGTGCGCATCTATGGTCATGTCGGCATTCGATTTCGATTTGGACGAGGTCCGCGTACTGGATGCCTTTGGCGGCTCCGGTGCCCTAGGCATCGAGATGCTCTCGCGGGGCGCCCGTTCGCTCACGACGTTTGAGATCGATCGCAATGCCGCGAGGCTCATTACCAAGAATATCGAGTCGCTCTGCCGCGATCGCGCGCGTTGGCGTGTGGTGACGGGCGATGCTCTTGCGAGCGCTTCGCGCGGCCGCGTGCCGGGCGGCCCCTTCGATCTGGTCTTGCTCGACCCGCCCTATGCTTTTGGTGCCGAGCCGGTCGAAGAGCTGCTGCAGAACCTGGCCCAGCAGGGTCTGCTCAACCCGTGCGCCTATGCTCTGTTTGAGCGTGCTGCTGCCGACGCGGGTGCACATCCTGCCGGCTTTGTAACCGTGCGTGAGAAACGCTATGGCATCACCTCGGTCGACCTGCTCCGTTGGGTCGGCGATGGCGAGGATTACGATACCGCCACCGATGCCGATGACAGCGACGGCACGACGCTTCAGGAGGACGACCATGAATGACACCATCAACCGCGTGATCGTCCCGGGCACCTTCGATCCCATCACGTTTGGCCATATCGACGTCATCCGCCGCGCCCGCCGCATCTTTCCCAGTGTGATCGTCGCTGTTGCCGAGTCGCAGGGTAAAAACGGTGTGGGTACCACGTTTATGCTCGATGAGCGCGTGGCGCTGGCCCGCGAGGCGCTCGGTGATATCGACGGCGTCGAGGTCCTGCCCTTTACCGGCCTCTTGGTCGACTTCGCTCGCGAGCAGGGGGCGGGGGCCGTGGTCAAGGGCCTGCGCGCCATGACCGACTTTGAGTACGAGCTGCAGCAGGCAGACCTCAACTATCGCTTGGATAACGAGCTGGAGTCCATCTTTGTCATGAGTGCGCCGCAGTACGGCTATATCTCGAGTTCGGTCGTTCGCCAGATCGCCTCGCTCGGCAGCGATGTATCGACGTTTGTCCCGCCCAACGTGGTCGAAGCGCTCAGACTCCGCTTTTCGTGACGTTTTTTATTGCCTGGTGGCATGTGGTAAACTAGCACGATGATATGTTACCTATGAAAGGAGACCGGATGCCGGGCGAGAATTTTCCTGGCGATAGGATCGTCAGCTTGGTCGATGAGCTCGAAGGGCTGATCGAGGAAGCCAAGCCGCCTTTCGGCAAGAACGCTCAGTTCAAGGTCATCGACGCCGACGTGTTCTTCAACATCCTCGACGAGATCCGCATGAGCTATCCCGAGGAGTGGCAGAAGTCCCGCCGTATCCTTAAGGAGCGCGAGGAGCTTATGGCTTCCGCCGCCGCTCAGGCCGATTCCATCATCGCCGACGCTCAGCAGCAGGCCCTCACCATTGCCGGTGAGCAGGAGATCGTCCGCTTGGCACAGCAGCAGGCCGACGACATCCGCGATCGTGCCCAGCAGTACGAGCGCGAGACGCGTTATGCTGCCGAGGACTACGCAGAGCAGGTCTTTACGCACCTGGAGGAGAACCTCAAGAGCCTGACCGGCACCGTTACCCGTTGCCGTCAGCAGCTCAACGAGGGTGCCGCCCAACAGAATGGTCAGTGGTAATGGCTGAGTTCCCGAGCGTTACCGTCGATCTTTCTGAGCAGCTCGAGTTTCCTGGTGATTCGTATCCGCTGACCGGCAAGGTCGATGTTGCCACCTACACGATGGGCGAGAAGGAGTACCAGCTACAGGACGGCATCGACTACGACGTTGTCTTTACCAATGCCGGTACCGGTGTCTTGCTCACGGGCATGGTCCGCGCGCACGCCACCGGCGAGTGCGACCGTTGCCTGGAGCCTGCCTCGTTTGATATCGCCGGCGAGATCGAGGAGTTCTACCTCTTTGAGGAGCCCGAGGATCCCGAGGCCTACGAGGACGGCTACGAGCTCCTGGGTGAGGACCGCATCGTCGATCTGGGTGAGCCCATCAACGACGCGGTCGTCATGGACACGCCGTTTGTCGTTCTGTGCAAGCCCGATTGCCGCGGCCTGTGCCCCACTTGCGGTTGCAATCTCAACGTCGAGCAATGCGATTGCGCCGCCCAGGCAGAGGCAGAATGGGCCGCTGCCACGGAAAATCCATTTGCAGCATTGAAGAATCTCAAGCTCGATGAGTAAAACTGTGGTAGTATCGCTACTTGCGCGTAATCGCCACACTGGATAGTTCATAAGGAAGGTCACAATGCCCGTACCTAAACAAAAGCAGGGTCGTATCCGCACTCACACCCGTCGTTCCGCCAACATGAAGATCTCGGCTGCGGCTCAGTCCACGTGCCCCCGTTGCGGCGCTGTCAAGCTTCCGCACCACGTGTGCCCCAGCTGCGGTTTCTACAAGGACCGCGAGGTTATCGTTACCGAGTAACGGTATACTCTGGATGCGATGCCGTTCCAAATGGAACCACAATGGCCGGCTCAATGAGTCGGCCATTTTTGTATAAGGAGTATGTATATGAGTAACGTTCGCGTTTGTGTAGACGTTGTGGGCGGAGACGAGAAACCTCAGGTTGTTCTCGATGGTATCGAGGCTGCACTTGCCGCCGATCCCGATATCGAGGTCCTGGCAGTCGGTCCCGCCGAAATCGTCAATCTCTTTGCCGCGGCCCATGCACGTGTGGAGGCTCTGGAAGCCCCTGACATTATCGCCATGGATGACGATCCCATTCGCGCCGTGATGACCAAGCGCAAGTCCTCGATCGTGCTTGCCTGCCGCGCCATCAAAAAGGGCAACGCGGACGCGTTTTTCTCCGCCGGCTCCACCGGCGCCATGACCGCTGCCGCGACCGCCTACGTCACACCGTTTAGATATATGGCCGAAGGCAAGAAGCAGCCGGTGCGCCCCTGTTTGACCAATGCGCTGCCCAATCGTGCCGGCGGCCTGACGGTGCTGTGCGACATGGGCGCCAACCCCGATGTCGAGGTGGACGACATGGTGCGTTTTGCCCAGATGGGTAGCGCTTATGCCCGCGTTGTCCTGGGCATCGAGCATCCTCGCGTGGGCCTGCTTGGTAACGGCACCGAGGACGAGAAGGGCTCCAACTTTACCAAGGCCTGCTTCCCGGCCATGAAAGCCGCCGTTCCCGGCTTTGTGGGTAACTGCGAAGGCACCGATCTTACGTCGGGCAATTTTGACGTCGTGGTCGCCGACGGCATGTCGGGCAACATTGCGCTCAAGGCCACCGAGGGCGCTGCCAAGTTTTTGTTGCAGGAACTCAAGGGCGTCTTTATGTCTTCGCTTGGCACCAAGATCGCCGCGCTGCTCATTAAAAAGCAGATGCGTGAGATAAAGGCCAAGCTCTCTGGCGACGCCAAGGGCGGCGCGATTCTTTTGGGCCTGCGCGGCGTGGTTCTGATCGGCCATGGCGCCACCTCGGTCGAAGCTGTTAAAAACGGTACGCTTGCGGCGGCCGAAGCCGTGCGCGCCGGGCTGGTCGAGAATGTCGCCAACTCCATGGACGGCATCGTTTTGTAAGAGCGAGTTAGAGCGCTGTTATGTGCCTCGCGGCCTGCTTCGTGGGGTAGAATCAGAACCGTGTCTTGGTACCGCCCGGGCGGTACCATTCTTTTGGTATTCATGCACTATGAGAGGAAGCGCTATGGACCGCTCCGAAATCTTCGACAAGATCGCCGAGGTCGCTGCTGACGTTCTGGGCGTCGATGTTGCCGAAATTAGCGATGAGACCACCTTTGACGATCTCGATGCCAACTCGCTCGAGCGCCTGCAGCTGGTTACGGCTATCGAGGACGAGTTCAACCTCGAGATCGATGACGAGACTCTGCTCTCGCTCAACTCTGTCGCCGACGCTGTCGACGCTATTGAAAACGCCAGGGAGGCCTAGGTCTTGGCTTTGTCTGAACGACTTACGCGTGCCCAGGAAATTCTGGGCCACGAGTTCAATAATAAGGTGCTTCTGCGCGCGGCGCTTACGCATCCCTCGGCAGTCGAGGGCCAGCCGGTTTCTGCCAGCTATGAGCGCCTTGAGTTCTTGGGCGATTCCATTTTGGGCGCCGTCGTCGCCCGTTCGCTCTTTGAATCCTATCCGGAGTTTGACGAGGGCAAGCTTACGCGCCTGAAGGTGTCCCTTGTCTCGGGTGCCACGCTGTCCGAGGTGTCCCATGAGCTGGGCATCGACGACATCATCATCTTTGGTGCCTCCGAGACCGGTACCGGCGCGCGCGGCCTGCACTCGGCGCTCGAGAACGTCTACGAGTCGCTCGTGGGCGCGCTGTATCTGGATGCTGGCTGGGATGCGGCGGCGGAGTTCATTCACCGTACGCTTAAGCCGCACCTGGCCTCCGAGCGTGCCGAGCACCCCGCGAACCCCAAGTCGTTCTTGCAGGAGTGCGTGCAGGCCGACGGCCACGAGCCTCCGGCGTACAAGCTCGTTGGCTCTGAGGGCCCGGCGCACGCACCGACCTTTACCGCCGTGGTTCTCATCGACGGTATTCGCCAGGGCCGTGGCACCGGTTCCTCCAAGAAGGAGGCCGAGGGAGCCGCTGCGCTCGAGGCGCTCGACCGCATGGGTTACACCACCAACGGCGTGATTCTCAACAAGAAGCCTGTTTAAGCGAGGAACCGTGTATCTCAAGTCCCTCACGCTCAAAGGGTTCAAGTCGTTTGCCGACCGCGCCCATATGACGTTTGAGCCGGGCCTAACCGTCATCGTCGGTCCCAACGGCTCGGGAAAATCGAACATCTCCGACTCGATTCTGTGGGTCCTGGGCGAGCAGAGCGCCAAGCAGCTGCGCGGCCAGGCCATGGAGGACGTCATCTTCTCGGGCTCGTCGGCGCGTAAGCCGGTGGGTGTCGCCGAGGTCACGCTGGTGCTCGATAACTCGGACCATATGCTGCCCGTCGACTTTGACGAGGTGGCTATCACCCGCCGCATGTATCGCTCGGGCGAGAGTGAGTACCTCATCAACTCGAGCCCGTGCCGCCTGATGGACATCCAGGACATCCTGCACGATTCTGGCCTGGGCAAGGATACGCATTCCATCATCAGCCAGGGCAAGCTCGATGCCATTTTGCAGAGCCGCCCCGAGGAGCGCCGCGCCCTGATCGAGGAGGCCGCCGGCATCTCCAAGCACAAGCGCCGCAAGGAGCGTGCGCTCAAAAAGATTAAATCGATGGACGAGCACCTGACCCGTGCCCGCGATATCAACAAGGAAATCGCCCGTCAGCTGCGACCGCTGGAGCGTCAGGTCGATCGCGCGCGCAAGTACAAAGAGCTGTCCTCGCGCGCGAACGAGCTTACGCAGATGCTGGCCGTCGACGAGCTGCGTTCGCTGCAATCGCAGTGGAACGACCTGGAGAGCCGCTCTAAGGAGGGCGCCGCCGAGCTGGAGCTTGCGCAGTACCGTCTGGGTGAGAAAGAGCGCGAGCTCGAGAAGCTCCAGGTCATGCTCGAGGAAAAGGGCCTGTTCGTGGGCGATCTGGGCGAGCAGCGCCGCCATATGCAAGACGTGGTCGGTCGCATCAACTCCGACATGCGCCTGCTCGAGGAAAAGGGCCACAACATGGTGTCGCGTCTGTCCGACATGCGCGGCCAGATTTCGAGCTCCGAGCATCAGCGTCGTCGCGTGGTAGAGGAGCTCGAGGATGCGCGTGCCCAGCTTGAGGAAGTGACCGGCGCGCACATGCAGGCCCAGGAGGACGTTGACGCCGCTGGTCCTGCCGCCGCCCGGCTCCACGAGCGTCGCGTGGCGCTCGACAATCAGATTTCGCAGCTCACGCGCGAGCAGCGCGACGTGCAGCGCGTGGCCGATAACGCTGCGCTCGAGCTCGCCAAGGTGAAGGACTCGCTGAGCAACGCCGAGGTCGAGGACAACATGTACGCCTCGCGCCTGGAGCAGATCGACGAGCAGCTCGAGGAGGTCACGGCCTCGCTCGAGAGCCGTCGCGACCGTGCCGAGGAGCTCGATGGCGCACTCGATCAGGCCCGCCAAGCCCAGGTCGATGCGCGCGAGGCCACCGAGGTTGCGCGTACGGCACTCAAGGACCTTCGTGCCCGCGAGAGCGAGGCGCGCAACAAGCTGTCCGAGGTGCGCTCGGAGCTTGTCAGCCAAAAGAAACTCGATGCCCGCATGGCCGACAGTTCGCCGCTCGTGAGCCGACTGGTGGGGGCGTTGGGCGATGACGTAACGGGTCGCCTGGGCGATGTGCTCGAGGCCCCGCGCGAACTCGAGGGCCTGGTTGAGCAGCTGCTCGCCGGCGATATCGATGCCCTGTTGTTCGATAACGCTGCCGCACTCGAGCGCGCCGGTCGCGCTGCCCTGGACCAGAAGAAGGCCTCGGGCGAGGCGCTGCTGATGGCGCGCGGCGTGAGCGGCTCTGCTGCCGCCGAGAGCGCTGCCGGTTCGCGTCTGGTCGATCGCCTGTCCGTGCGCGCCGGTTATGGTCCGGTTGTCGAGGCACTGCTCGGCGGCTATTACGTGGTCGATGACTTGGCTGCCGCACTGGCCGCGCCCGTCGTTGACGGTGTGACCTACGTGACGCCCGATGGCGCCCGCGTGAGCTGTGGTGGCCTGGTGCGTGTGGGGCTCGATGCCGGCGAGGCTTCGGGCGCTTTGGAGCGCAAGCGTCGTATCCGCGAGCTGGAGGGCCTGGAGCCCGATCTGGCTGCCATGTTTGAGCATGTGTCGGACCAAGTTGTTGAGGCCAACGTCGCCGTCGAGGAGGCCCGTGCCGCCGAGGGCGATGCCGCTGGCGAGATCGCCCGTCTTGAGGGCGAGCGCCGCTCCCTGCTCTCCGAGATCGGCCGCTTGGAGCAAAGCGCCAACAATGCCGAGGTCGAGCGGGTACGGATTTCCAAGCGCCGCGAGCAGGCTGCCGAGGCCGTACGTGCCGCACGTCCGCGCGTGGATGAACTTACCCGTTCACGTGACGAGGCCCGTGCGCAGGCGAGTGACTTGGGCTTGCAGATTGCCGAGGCCAACGACGATCTCGATCGCGTTCGGCGCGATGACTCCGAGGCCGCCGGTAAGCTCGCCGACGCTAAGGTGCGCCTGGCTCAGACGAGCGAGCGCCTGCGTTCGCTGAAGGGCCGCGTGCCCGATCTTGAGCATCGCCTTGAGGGTATCGACCGTCGTATCCGCGGGACGCGTCAGGCCTCACGCTCGCTCGAGCTGCTGCGCCTTCGCGTCGATCCCATGCATGAGCGCTATTCTGCCCTGTTGGAGCGCGCCTCGGACTGGGCTGCGCGCCTGCGCGATCAGGCATCGCTTGAGGAGGCGGACTCGGCTTCGCTTAAGAAGACCATCGAGGACGCCAAGACCGAGGTCGCCCGCGCCAAAGAGAGGGTCGATGTTGCCGCCACGACGCAAAATGAGTTCAAGGTGGCGCGCGGCAAGCTCGAGGTGCAGGTCGAGGCTGCCATCAAGGCCATCACCGCCGACGGTACCACGGTGCTCGAGGAAGCGCTCATGCTGCCGGCGCCCACCGATCGCGATGCCGCCGAGCGTGAGCTCAACCAGCTTGTGCGCCAGATCAACAACCTGGGTCCTGTGAACCAAGTCGCCATGGAGGAGTACGAGCAGCTCAAGCGTCGTGCCGATTACATCGAGGAACAGCTGGCCGATCTGGAGAGCGCGCGCAAGGCGCTTACCAAGATCACCGTGGCGATCGATCGCAAGATGCGCAAGGCGTTCCTAGTGACGTTTGAGAAGGTCGATGCCAACTTCCGCGAGATCTTCGCCATGCTCTTCCCGGGCGGCCAGGCACATTTGGAGATGACCGACCCCGAGCATCCGGCCGAGACGGGCATCGAGGTCGTGGCGCAGCCGCGCGGCAAGCGCATCACCAAGATGATGCTCATGTCGGGCGGCGAGAAGAGCCTGACGGCGCTCGCCCTGCTCTTTGCCGTATACCGTACGCGCACGGTGCCGTTCTATGTGCTGGACGAGGTCGAGGCGGCACTCGACGACGCCAACCTGTCCAAGCTCATCGGCGCCCTCGATGTGCTGCGTTCCGATACGCAGCTCTTGGTAATCTCGCATCAGCGCCGTACTATGGAGGATGCTGACGTTCTCTACGGCGTCTCGATGCAAGCCGACGGCGTCAGTCGCGTCGTCTCGCAAAAACTCGATCGCGAAACCGGAAAGGTCGTGAATGCATAATGGGATTCTTTGACGCACTCTCGCGCGGACTCGAGCGCAGCCGCGAGGCCCTCAACGAGGTCTTCTACTTTGGCGGCGAGGTCGACGAGGATTTTTGGGAGGATCTTGAGGACACCCTCGTCATGGGTGACATGGGTGCCGAGGTCGCTATTCAGGTTTCCGATGACCTGCGCGACGCCGCGGCCAAGAAGAACCTCAAGACCGCCCCGCAGCTTCGCCGCGCCCTGGCCGAGCAGCTCGAGGGCCATTTTGTGCCTGTTGAGCGCGATCCGTTTTCCGATACGCCGAGCTGCGTGCTGTTTGTGGGCATCAACGGTGCCGGCAAGACCACCACGGTCGGCAAGATTGCGAGCGCCATGGCCGCCCGCGGCAAGAACGTGGTGATCGGTTCGGCCGACACCTTCCGCGCCGCCGCCATCGAGCAGCTCGATGTGTGGGGCCAGCGTGCCGGCGTACCGGTTATCAAGCGTGACCGCGGCTCCGATCCGGCGAGCGTGTGCTATGACGTGCTCGACGAGGCCGATAAGCGCGGCAGCGACCTCGTGCTCATTGATACCGCCGGCCGTCTGCACACGAGCCCCGAGCTCATGCGCGAGCTCGCCAAGGTGGTCAACGTGACGCGTAAGCGCGCCGCCAATATGGCCGCCGGCCCCATGCCCGTCTCGGTCGTGCTTGTGATCGATGCCGCCACTGGTCAGAACGGTCTGAACCAGGCGCTCGAGTTTAACGAGGCGCTGGGCCTGGACGGTATTATCATGACTAAGCTCGACGGCACGGCTAAGGGCGGTATCGCCATGGCCGTGGCCGAGAAGCTCAAGCTCCCGATCCTGCGCATCGGCGTGGGCGAGCAGGTCGATGACCTGCAGGAGTTCAATGCCAAAGATTTCTGCCGCGCCCTGGTGGGCGAGTCCAACTAAGGAGTGACTAGTGTTTGATTCTCTGAGCGATCGCCTCAACGACACATTTGACCGCCTGCGCGGCAAGGGTAAGCTGACCGAGGCCGATATTACTTCGGCCATGCGCGACATTCGCATGGCGCTGCTCGAGGCCGACGTTAACTTTAAGGTCGTCAAGGAGTTCGTTGCCAAGACCAAGGAGCGCTGCGTGACCGCCGAGGTCATGGAGTCGCTGTCGCCGGCGCAAAACGTCGTCAAGATCGTGCTCGACGAGCTCACCGAGATGCTCGGCTCCACCGAGAGCAAGCTCGTTTTTAGCAATCGCATTCCCAATGTCATCATGCTCGTGGGCCTGCAGGGCTCCGGTAAGACCACGGCTGCCGTAAAGCTTGCCTACCTGCTCAAGAAGCAGGGCCGCTCGCCGTTGCTCGCAGCGTGCGACGTCTACCGTCCCGCCGCTGCCGAGCAGCTGGCCACGCTCGGTGGCGAGATCGGCGTACCGGTCTTCCGCGGTGACGGCGCGCACCCGGTCGACATTGCCAAGGGTGCCATTCAGGAGGCCGTCGACCACCTGCGTGACGTGGTCATCGTCGATACCGCCGGTCGTTTGCAGATCGACGAGCAGATGATGCAGGAGGCAGTCGACATCAAGAAGGCCGTCAAGCCCGACCAGGTGCTGATGGTCGTCGATGCCATGACCGGCCAGGACATCGTCAACGTCGTCTCGACCTTCGCCGAGCGCACTGACTTTGACGGCGTGATCATCTCCAAGCTCGACGGTGACGCCCGTGGCGGCGGCGCACTTTCGGTGCGTCAGGTGACCGGCAAGCCCATCAAGTTTGTGAGCATGGGCGAGAAGCCCGACTCGCTGGAGCCGTTTTACCCGGACCGCATGGCCAAGCGCATCTTGGGCATGGGCGACGTCGTCGGCATCATCGAGAAGGCCCAGGAGGCGGCTGACGCTGAGCAGCTCGAGGCTGCCGAGCGTATGCTGCGCGAGGGCTTTACCATGAACGATATGCTTGACCAGATGAAGGCCGTCAAGAAGATGGGCGGCATGAAGGGCATTCTGGGCATGCTCCCCGGTGGCCAGCGTGCACTCAACCAGATGGGCGGCAACCTGGACGAGGGCATCTTCGATAAGAACGAGGCCATCATCATGTCGATGACCAAGGAGGAGCGCCTGCGTCCCTCCATCATCAACGGTCAGCGCCGTGCCCGCATTGCCAAGGGTGCCGGCGTTACCCCCACCGAGGTCAACAGCCTTATGAAGCAGTGGGGCGAGATGAATAAGATGATGGGCCGCATGCGCACGATGGCCAATCAGGCACAGGCCGGCGGCAAAAAGGGCAAAAAGGGAAAGAAGGGCAAGAAGATGCGCATGCCCAATATCCCTGGCCTGGACGCTATGGGTCTGGGCGGCATGGGCGGCCTAGGTACGGGCGGTCCCAAGTCCGATATGGAGCTGCTGCGCCAGATGGAAGCGCAGATGCGTAATAAGAAATAGAGCTGTAATTCCAGCTTGATATGGCAAAGGCCACTCGGAAGCTACCGGGTGGCCTTTGTTGTTGGCTTTGATTGTCGGGTTGCGTTCGGCTTCGCGTCCCGAGCTCGCGGTGCCGTGCCGTTAGTGGCAGCCGCAGCCCTCGTGGCCTTCGTGGTCGTGGTGGCCGTGGCAGCCGCAGGACCCGCCATGATCATGGGTGTGCTCGTGGTCGTGGCTGTGGCAGCCGCACGTGGCCTCGCCGTTCTGTGCGAGCGTGCCGGCGATAAGGGCCTCGACGCAAGCGTCGCAGCTGCCCTGGGCACCTGCGTATACCGTGATGCCGGCTTGAGCAAGCGCGTTGATAGCGCCTCCGCCGATGCCGCCGCAGATGAGCGTGTCCACGCCGCCGTTGGCGAGCAGGCCCGCAAGTGCGCCGTGGCCGGTGCCGCCGGTGCCCACGACCTGCTCGTTGAGCACCTTGCCGTCCTGAATGTCGTAGATCTTGAACTGCTCGCTGCGGCCAAAGTGCATAAAGATGTTGCCATTGTCGTACGTGGTTGCCACCCTCATGGTGCCGACCTCCCTTGCTGGCCATGCGGCCGTTGTCGTGGTGATGGGGGAGTACGCGATATTGCCGCCTTCGATGATGAGCGCCCGACCATTGACCAGCGCGTTTGCCACCTTGCGATGCGTTCGGCTGCAAATAGCCGCCACTGTGGCGCGCGCGATGCCCATCTGCTGTGCGACTGCCTCTTGGCTAAGGCCTTCCAGGTCGCACAGGCGCAGCACCTCGAGTTCGTCGATCGTCATGTCGATGGCGTCTCCGCTGGCTAGGCCGTCAGGGGTAAAGCCGCGGTATTCGGGGATGATCCCGACGCGGCGCAGTTTCTCGCGTCTTCCTGCCATGCGCCCTCCTTATCTGACATATGTCAACAATAGGATAACGCGCATGCGCCGCAGAGCAAGGCATTTTTGGCATATGTCAGAAAAGCAAAGGTGTTGCGTTGGCGCAGACGGTGCTGTGCTGCCGCGCATTGCGTGTGCCGACCCAAGTGCCCAATCCGACACTGCGCGCCTGGGATACAATGAATCTCGCTTATAGTCGACTGACAGGAGGGTCAATGAGCAAAGCTGATCAACAGTTTGTAACCATGTGCCGCGATATTCTGGACCATGGCACCACCACCGAGGGCCAAAAGGTCCGTCCGGTGTGGGAGGACGGCACCCCTGCCTATACCATTAAAAACTTTGGTGTCACGGCACGCTACGACCTGCGCGAGGAGTTTCCGGCGCTTACCCTGCGTCGTACGGCCCTCAAATCTGCCATGGATGAGATCCTATGGATCTATCAAAAGAAGTCCAATAACGTGCATGACCTCAACAGCCATATTTGGGATGAGTGGGCCGACGAGACCGGCTCCATCGGCAAGGCCTACGGGTATCAGATTGGGCAGAAGAGCCATTATGCCGAGGGCGATTTCGACCAGATGGACCGCGTTCTGTACGACCTTAAGAACACGCCGTACAGCCGCCGCATTATGACGAATACCTATGTGTTTAGCGACCTGTCCGAGATGCACCTGTATCCGTGCGCCTACAGCGTGACGTATAACGTGACGCAGCGCTCGCAGGATGACAAACCGACGCTCAACATGATTCTCAACCAGCGCAGCCAGGACATTTTGGCCGCGAACAACTGGAATGTGTGCCAGTACGCCATCTTGCTGATGATGGTCGCGCAATCGGTCGATATGATTCCCGGCGAGCTGCTGCATGTGATCGCCGATGCCCACATTTACGACCGTCATGTCGATATCGTCCGCGAGCTTATCGAGCGTCCGCAGTTTGCCGCGCCTAAGGTAACGCTTAACCCCGATGTACATGACTTCTATGCGTTTACGACCGATGATCTGATCGTCGAGGGCTATGAGCACGGCCCGCAGGTCAAGAACATTCCCATTGCGGTGTAGGTGACGCGCATGACGTGTAAGCTTTCCGCCATTGTCGCCGTGTGTGACGATTGGGGCATTGGGTGCGAGGGTGACATGGTCGTGTCTAATCGCGCCGACATGCGTCATTTTGTGGCGCGCACCAAAGGCTGCCCGGTCATTATGGGACGCAAGACGCTGCTGAGTTTTCCCGGCGGGCGTCCGCTCAAGAACCGTCGTAATATCGTGCTCACGCGCGATGAGGACTTTGCTGCCGAGGGCGTCGACGTGGTGCATAGCGTCGACGAAGCGCTCACCGCGGTAGCCGATGAGCCCGTTGCGTGGGTGATCGGTGGCGGCGAGGTGTATCGGCAGTTTTTGCCGTATTGCGCCGAGGCCGAGGTTACGCATAACCATTGCGTGCATGACGTGGATACGTATTTTCCCGATCTGGATGCCGATCCCGCGTGGGAGATTGCGCGGCGTGGCGGTGTTGCCACGATTGCCTCGGGCGAGGGCGACGAGGGTGTCGATTATGAGTTCGTAACGTATCGTCGCGTTGAGGCGTAAATCGTCCGGCGTGAACGGTATCATCGGATTGTTTGAATGCATGGGGCGGCGCTTAGCGTCGCCTCGTTTGGTATAGATGCGCTGTAAAGAAAGGTGCGGGCTGGCTGCTATGACTGATGCCGTTGAGGTGCTGCGAATCGATTCGCTCGAGGACGAGCGGCTTGATGCCTACGTGCGACTGACCGAGCGTGAGCTGCGCTGCGTGCTGGAGCCGCAGAAGGGCATTTTTATCGCCGAGAGTGCCAAGGTCATCGAACGTGCGGTTCGCGCCGGATACGAGCCGGTGAGCTTTCTTTTGGGCGAGCGCTGGCTCGACCAGATGATGCCGCTGTTTGAGCGCCTGGCGGTACGCGAGGGCGCGGGTCCGGTTCCCGTGTTCGTTGCCTCGATGGAGCTTACGGAGCGTCTGACGGGTTTTAACGTGACGCGCGGTGCGCTCGCGGCATTTCGTCGCCCGCGACAGATTCCGGTTGATGAGTTCTTGGGCGGCGTCGTCGAGGCGGCGGGGGAGCGCCCGGTGCGCGTGTGCGTGCTCGAGGGCATTGTCGACCATACCAATGTGGGCGCAATATTCCGCTCGGCGGCTGCGCTGAACGTCGGTGGCATTTTGGTGAGCCCTACGTGCTGCGATCCGCTGTACCGTCGCTCGGCCCGCGTGAGCATGGGCACGGTGTTCCAGGTGCCCTGGACGCGCATTGGCAGCGAGGCGCGCGTATGGCCGCATGATGGGCTGGCGGCGCTGCACGATGCCGGCTTTTCGTGTGCCGCCATGGCGTTGACGGATGATTCGGTGTCGCTGGACGATCCCGCGCTGCAGGAGATTGACCGCCTGGCAATCTTTATGGGCACCGAGGGTGCTGGCTTGGGCGCCAAGACCATTGCGGGCTGCGACCGCGCCGTGCGTATTCCGATGGCGCACGGGGTCGATTCGCTTAACGTGGCCGCGGCAAGTGCTGTCGCCTTTTGGCAGCTGTGCCCGCATGTGAGCAACGAGTACCACTACCAGCCGGGGCTGTATCACTAGGCAATTATTTCGCACTGGGCTCTGGTTCGGGGCGTTTCGGCCGACGTCGGTCGGTGCTAAGCTGGTATTGGCTTTGGTCTTAAATTGCCGCTTTGTTGTTTGACGTACGCTGGTGGGGAGGGCGTGTGGCTAAGAAATCTACGGCTATCGATGTAACGCAGGGCGTTATTTGGCAGCAGCTGCTGTCGCTGTGCGTCCCTATCTTCTTTAGTTCGTTCTTTCAGCAGGCATACACGCTTATCGGTACCTATATCGTCGGTCAGTTTGGCGGCAAGCTCGCGCTGGGTGGCATTCAGGCCACGATGGTGCTTACGGAGCTCTGCATTGGTTTTTGCGTCGGTGTGGGTGCTGGCTGTGCTGTCATTACCGGTCAGTTTTTTGGTCAGCACGATGACGAGCGCTTGAGCCGATCGGTCCATACGGCCATGACGCTCGCGCTGGTGGGCGGCATTGTCATTTCCATTCTGGGCATGGTGTTTGTCGAGCCGATGCTTGTGCTGATGAATACACCGCATGAGCTGCTGGCCGAGGGTGTGGCGTATGCCCGTTGCTACTTTGCCGCCATGTTTGCGGCGCTGCTGCTCAATATGGGGACGGCGCTGTTGCGCGCCGTGGGCGACACGCGCGGTCCGGCGGTTATTATTGCCTCCGGCTGCTTCGTCAATGTGGCATTCGACATTCTCTTTGTCGCCGTGCTGCACATGGAAGCGCTGGGCTGCGGCATCGCGGTGGCGCTGACTATCTGCACCAATGCCACGATGATTGTGATCCGCATGATGCGCGCTCCGGGAGCGTGGCGTCTTTCGCTCTCAAAGCTCGGTATTGACCCCGGTATCTGCAAGAGCATGCTATCGTGCGGTTTGCCGCTGGGCGTTCAGTCTGCGGCGTATTCGATCTCCAATGTTTTGATTCAGGTGTCGGTCAACTCGTTTGGAGCCGATGTCACGACCGCTTGGGGCCTTTCCGGCCGCTTGGACGGCATTATCTGGATGGTGACCGAGGCACTCGGCGTGTCGATCACCACGTTCTCGGCGCAGAACTTTGGTGCGCGCAATTACGAACGCATGCGAAAGGGCTACCACACGTCGCTCGTGCTGTCGTTTGTGCTTATCGGTGGCCTGTCTGCCGTGCTGCTGGTATTCTCGGGCCCGCTTTCGCGTCTGTTTATCGACGATGCCGCAATTTCGGCCTACACCACGACGATTCTTCATTTCATCGCGCCGTTCTACGCGATCTTCTCGATTATCGAAAACGCGTCCGGCTCCATCCGTGGCGCTGGCGTGAGCTTCCAGCCTATGATGCTGACGATATTCGGCACGGTCGTGCTCCGCGTGGCGTGGGTGTTCGCGATTATGCCGCTCGACCCCTCGCTCGAGCATCTGCTGCTGGTCTACCCCGTAACCTGGGTAATAACCGCCACGATGTTCACCGTCTATCATCACAGCGGCAACTGGCTAGGCCGCGCCACTGCCTAGCCATTGGGGACGTCCGCAATGGCTAGTATTCGATGCCTTGGCGGGCTAGGAGGCCTTCGTCGAAGTAGTGTTTGACGGGGCGCATTTCGGTTACTAGGTCGGCAAGGTCGGCGAGGGGCAGCAGACCGCGGCCGGTGAGCACGAGCTCCGTGGTGGTCGGTTTCATCGCGATCAACGCTTCGACATCTTCGCGCGTCACAAACCCCCGTCGCATGGCTTCTCCCAGTTCATCCAATATCAGCACGTCAACTTGGCTAATCTGCTCGCGCGCCAGCTCCATGATCTGTGCGGCACAGGCTTCGGGCGTGTCGCGGTCGGCTTGTACGATGCGTAGCCCCAATCGAGGTGCTGTGTCATGTTCGGCGCAGTGCAGCTTCTTGGCAAACTGAAGCATGAGTACGTTAAGCCCATAGCCCGTGGCGCGCAGTGCGAGCCCCAGCGCAGCCGTCGTCTTGCCCTTGCCGTCGCCCGTATAGATTTGAACCTTGCCGACTTCCAGTGATGCCATCTCTGTCCTTTCGTGCCCGGCGTCGGTTTATCGCCGTCCGGGTTGGGTATTCTAGAAAAGATTATCAACCCCAGTAGATGGAGTTCAAGCAGATGGAGATGGATGACAATAAACGTAGACGGAATATGATCCTCTACGTGCTCATCGCCTTCGTCGTCTACCTCGTGCTCTCGACCGTTCTGTTCCCCAACATCGGTCACACGCAGCAGATTACGAAGACCGATTACTCGACGTTTGTCAAAGCGCTCGATAAGAAGAGTGTCGACAAGGTCGAGTACAACACGGACGATTACACGATTTATTACACCAAGAAGGGCGAGGACGAGAACATCGCCTACAAGACGACCGGCGTGCCGAGTGACACGGGCTTTACCGATCGCGTGCTCGAGGCCGGCGCCTCGCTGGAGTCGGTGGTTCCCGATAAGAACTCGGGCCTGATGACTTACTACTTGCTCACGCTCGTCCTTCCCATGGCGATTTTCTTCCTCATCGGCTGGTGGCTCAACCGCCGTATGAAGAAGGCCATGGGCGATGACGGCCCGTCCATGAATTTTGGTGGCGGCGGCTTTGGCGGCGGCGGTCTGGGTAAGTCCGGTGCGCGCGTTATCGCCTCCAAGGATGTTGGCGTGACCTTTAAGGATGTTGCTGGTCAGGAAGAGGCCAAGGAATCCCTGAAGGAGGTCGTCGACTTTCTGGAGAAGCCGCAGCGCTATGAGGAAATCGGCGCCAAGCTGCCGCGCGGTGCTCTTCTCGTGGGCCCTCCTGGCACTGGTAAGACCCTGCTTGCCAAGGCTGTTGCCGGCGAGGCGGGCGTACCGTTCTTTAGCATTTCGGGCTCTGAGTTCGTCGAGATGTTCGTCGGCCGTGGCGCCGCCAAGGTGCGCGACCTGTTTAAGCAGGCTAAGGAAAAGGCCCCCTGTATCGTATTTATCGATGAGATTGATACCATCGGCAAAAAGCGTGACGGTGGCGGCTTTAGCGGCAACGACGAGCGTGAGCAAACGCTCAACCAGCTGCTGACCGAGATGGATGGCTTCGACAACCACAAGGGTATCGTCGTCCTCGCTGCCACCAACCGTCCTGACAGCCTCGATCCCGCTCTGCTGCGCCCCGGTCGTTTTGACCGCCGCATCCCCGTTGAGCTGCCCGACCTGACCGGCCGCAAGAACATCCTCGAGCTTCACGCCAAGAGTGTGAAGACCGAGCCGCCGATCGATCTGACCGCGATTGCCCGCGCCACGCCCGGAGCCTCGGGCGCCGACCTGGCCAATATCATCAACGAGGGCGCCCTGCGCGCCGTTCGCGAGGGTCGCAAGCGTGCAACCCAGGACGACTTCGAGGAGTCGGTGGAGGTCGTCATCGCCGGCCAGCAGCGTAAGTCCACGGTGCTGTCCGATCACGAGAAACAGGTCGTGTCCTATCACGAGATCGGCCATGCCATCGTTGCCGCCCGCCAGAAGGGTTCTGCGCCGGTTACGAAGATCACCATCGTGCCGCGTACGAGCGGTGCTCTGGGCTACACCATGCAGGTCGAGGAGGACGAGCGCTTCTTGACCACGCGCCAGGAGGTGCTCGACAAGCTCGCTGTCTACTGCGGCGGACGTGCTGCCGAGGAGCTCATCTTTGGTGAGATGACGACTGGCGCGGCCAATGATATCGAGCAGGCCACCAAGCTCGCCCGCAACATGGTGACGCGCTTTGGTATGTCGGAAGAGTTTGGCATGATGGCGCTCGGTACCGTTCAGAATGCCTACCTCAACCAGGACACGTCGCTCACCTGTGCCCCCGGTACGGCCGAGCGCGTCGACGCGATCGTCGCCAAGCTGATCGAGGACGCACATGACCGCGCCCTGCAGATCCTCAAGGAGAACAAGTTTAAGCTCCATGAGCTGGCTCGTTATCTGTACAAGAAGGAGACGATCACGGGCGAGGAGTTCATGAATCTCCTCACGCGCGAGAATCCGCTGATGCCAAAGCAGCAGTAAGGCTGGTTGCACAACGTCGAACGCCCCATTTGAGTTTCTATCTCAAATGGGGCGTTTTGTTTGGGAGGGATATGTATGAAGATCGTGGTGAGTGCCTGCTTGATGGGAGAGAGCTGCAAATATAACGGGCTCGACAATTACCATCGCGCGTTGGTCGAGGCCTGCGAACGCACAGGGACCGAGGTCCTGTTGGTGTGCCCCGAGGTTTTTGGCGGCTTGCCCACACCGCGCAAGCCGTCCGAGATTGTGAATGGCGAGGTTTGTACCTGCGAGGGCATCTCGGTCGATCGCGAGTTTCGCCTGGGTGCAGAGCGCGCGCTCGATATGTGCGAGCAGGCGGGCGGCCCGTCCGAGATCGCTGCGTGCGTCTTACAGGACCGTAGCCCCTCGTGCGGTGCGGGTCGCGTCTACGATGGCACCTTTAGCGGCACGCTCACTGTGGGCAATGGTGTTTTTGTCGATCTGCTGCTGCGTCACGGGTACCGTGTGATTCCGGCTAGCGAGTTCGATCCCAGCATACTGGAACATTGTCCACAGCACTCGAACCCAACACTTCCTCACGGGTGACCGTTTTGGCATCATCCGTGAAGTTGATATTGAGTACGACCCGGTCATCAAAGACGTAGACCGAGTTGACAGGCGCCGTACCCATGCAGCCCCTCCCCACGGCCCTCGCGCAGGAACGCGCACACGGCCTTCCCGTCTCTTGCGCCTCTCCCGGAACTGTCCACATCAGCGTAGCCAATCCAGTCCGCCAAGGGCTGCAGCCCGGACAACGCGGCGATGGAGGGCTTCTTCGGCCTGCTCAAGAAGGAGTTCTGGCACGGCAGGGACTGGTCGGACTGGACCCCCGCCCGCTTCATCGAGGAACTCGGGGGCTGGATCGGCCGATACAATACGGAGAGGCGCAGCGATGCGCTCGGTGGCCGCACCCCGGCCGAGTTCCGCTCCGCGCTGGGAAGGGCCGCGTAACGGTCCAAGAAATCGTCCGCAGTCCCCATTCTTGCCCCTTTGGGACGGCTTCTTGTTGGGGCGTGCCTGCCCCAAACCCTGCTAGGAATGAGTGCAGCAAACTGGAATTTTAAATTAGTCTTTGCAAATTACCCTTGAACCTTCACCATCAATTACAATTCCCTGACGGTTGTTAATTGGGCATAGATT